>NZ_JBSHBL010000104.1:0-33027 GCF_053611985.1 Streptomyces sp. NPDC054770 | reverse complement strand
TCACCGCGGCGGCGGCGACGGCCACCGCGACGGCGGCGCCGGCGGGAGCCGGACTCCTCGGCCTCGTCCTCGCCGTCGGCGATGTCCTCGGCGGACTCCTCCGGCTCCTCGGTCTCGTCCTCGGCGACCGCCTCGGCGACCGGGGTCTCCTCCACGGCACCCCGGCGGCGGCGCCGGCGGCGCGAACCGCCGTCGGCCTGCTCGGCCGACTCCGCGGCGAACGCCGTGGAAGCGGAAACAGGAGCGGAAGCGGAGGCTGAGACGGCGGAGGAAGCGGGGGCAGTCGTGGCTGCCGCGAACTCCTCGGGCTCCTCGACGCCCGCGGCCTCGGCGGCCGCTTCGGCGGCGGCGCGCTGCGGGGTCTGGAACCTCGGCTCGGTGAACACGGGCGCCTGGAAGACAGCGACGGCGGGGCGGCCCGGGCGGCGCTGCGGCTCCTCCTCGGCGGCGGCCGCGGCAGCGGGCTCGGAGAACCCGATGGCGGCCTGTCGCGCGACACGGCGCCGGCCGCGGCGCGGGGCCTCGGCCTCCGGCTCGGCAGGCTCGGCGGCCGGGGTCTCGGCGACCGCCGGCTGCGGCTCCTCCTCGACGGGAGCGGCGGCGGGCTCGGCGGCAGCGGCCTCGGCCTCGGGCCCACCGGCGGGTGCGGAGACCCGGCGGGTGGCGCGGCGGCGGGTACGCGGTGCGGGCGCGGCCTCCTCGGCGGTCTCGGCGACCTCGGCGACCGCAGACGCCTCGACCGCTTCGGCGGCGGCGGTCGTGGCCGCGGCCTCCTCGTCCGGCTCGACGGGCGCGGACACCCGGCGGGTGGCGCGGCGCCGCGTGCGCGGAGCGGGCGCGGTCTCCTCGACGGCCTCGGCAGCCTCAGGGGTCTCCTGCGGCTGTGCCACCTCCGTCTCCGCCACGGCGGCCGGCTCCTCGGCGGCGGCCGGGGCTCCGGCGGGCGCGGAGGCACGGCGGGTCGCACGGCGCCGGGTACGCGGTGCGGGCGCGGCCTCCTCAGCGGTCTCGCCCGTGTCGGGGGTCTCGACCGCGGCCGTGCTCTCGGCAGGCTCGGTCTCAGCGGCGGCAGCGGGTACAGCGGCCTCCGTGGCCTCGGCCCCGGCCGGGGCTCCGGCGGGCGCGGAGGCACGGCGGGTCGCACGGCGCCGGGTACGCGGTGCGGGCGCGGTCTCTTCGGCGGTCTCGGCGGCCTCGTCCGTCGCTTCGGCGGCGGAGTCGAAGGTCTCGGCGGCCGGTATGGCCGGCGTCGCGGTCTCGGCCACGGCCTCGGTCCCGGCGGGCGGTCCCGCGGGGCGGGACGCGGCACGGCGACGCCTGCGCGGCGGCAGGGTGTCGCTGGGGGTGTTCGGTTCGGAGCCCTCGATGGGCTCGGTCGGTTCGAGCATGCGGGCGTTTCTCCCGTCAGGCTCCCGGGCGCCGCGCCTGGTCGGCGTCGATCGGATCGAACGACCGCCGTTGACGTCCGCGGCTCGCGCGGTGCGCGGTGCCGCCGTGTGGGGCGCGGGCGCCGCACAGGAGCTTTCTGTAGTCCTGTCTCGCCGGTTCCGTACGCCTTGTCGCGGACGGCCTGGCGAAAGTCTTCTGGTCGGTGCGCTGCCCGACCCAGGTGGCTCCCGAGTACGAGGGCGGCGCTACGACGTCCGTCCTTCGCGGGACCTTCCTTACGCCGGCGCCGTCGCGGCGGCAGTCGGTTCGGCCTTCGAAAGGGCCTCGGCTGCCTCGCGGTCGGGCGCGAGCGGGTCGGTCACCGTGCCGGTCTCTTCATCGAGCAGCCCCTGCGCCAGCCTGGTCACCGCTGCGGGGACCGGCGGCGCCAGGTCGGCCACGGCGCGGAGACCGGACAGGACGTCGTCGGGTCGTACGGCAGGCGTCACGTGCCGAACAACCAGCCGCAGTATCGCACAGGGCTGGTCGGTCGGCCTATCAGCCGTTTCACTCTGTGTTTCAAGTTGCACGACGGCGGGGCGGGCGTCGAAGGTGCGGACGCCGTTCTTGGTCATGCGCTGGACCTCTACGGCCTCGGCGGTGTTGAACGCGGCGACGGCCTGTGCGGCCTGTGCCGGGTCCACGCCGGCCAGTCGCAGCTCCCACTCGGAGGCGGTGAGCCGGTCGGCCAGTCCGGACGTGTGTGCCTCGACCGCGTCGACGATGTCGAGCCCGTCGGGCAGGGACTCGTCGAGGAGGGCGCGCAGCCGCTCCGGGTCGCGGGGTGCGGTGAGCGCGATCTCCAGGAACTCCGCCTCGCTGCCCGTGCCGGTGGGTGCGGCATTGGCGTACGACACCTTGGGGTGCGGTGTGAACCCCGCCGAGTACGCCATCGGCACCTCGGCGCGGCGCAGCGCACGCTCGAAGGCGCGCTGGAAGTCACGGTGGCTGGTGAACCGGAGGCGGCCGCGCTTGGTGTAGCGCAGTCGGATGCGCTGCACCGCGGGTGCGGGCGGTGGGCCTTCGGGCTGTCGCTTGCCCAGTGTCGTCAGTCCTTCGTGGTTCTTGTGGTTCCTGTGGCTCTTGTGCGAGGCCGTACCGCTGTCGGGCGTACGGCCGTGTACTGCTATCCATCAAGAGTACGTGTGTCGCGGTCCCTGGGTTCCCGGCGATCCACGGGCACGGGCCGCCTCGGCTCGCCGAAGAGGGCGCGGCGGAGGTCGGCGCGGGCCTGGCGTACGGCACGGCCGATGGCGCGTGCGGCCTCGGCCACCGGGTGCAGTACGAGGTCGCGGACGACGTGTCCGACCGGGGTGAGGACGGTCCGGTACATCCACCGCGCGGGCTCCAGGAAGATCCACCGGAAGAGGGTGCCGAGCACCCGTCCGACGGCCCGTGCGACGTACCCGGCGGCCCGCCAGGCGTGGCCGAGGGCCTCCCCGATCTCCCTGAGGACGATGCCGAGGACGTGCCCGGCCGGGGCGAGGATCCAGCGCCACAGGGCGAGGGCGGGCAGGACGAGGAGCACGCGCACGGTCCAGTACAGGGCGGTGCCGAGCATCTCGAACACCCATTCAACGGCCTTCGCGGCGGGCGTCAGGAGCCACACGACCGCGTGGCCGAGCGGGGTGAGCACGCGCGCGTAGAACCACGCGAGCGCATGGCCGATCGGGGGCAGCACACGCGCGCAGAGCCACCCGAGGGCATGGCCGAGGGGGGTGAGCAGGTAGCGGTACAGCCAGATCAGGGGTACGACGAGGAGCACGTGGAGAACCCAGCCGATCGCGCGTCCCACCGGGGCGAGGACGTACCGCCACAGGAACCGTGCGGTGGCGGCGAGCGCGTCCCAGAGCAGGCGTACCGGCAGGACCACCAGGAACACGAAGATCCGCACGGGGATCCTGATGGCGACGACCAGGCATCCCTCGGGGTGCTGCGCCTGCGGCTGCAGTTGCGGCTGTGGTTGCAGTTGTGGTTGTGGTTGTGGCGGCTGTTGGGATCGTTTCTGCATGTCCATGGCCGGAGAGACGCTATCGCGTACCGCGCGGATGCGATCGGGCGCCCTTGATCACCGAACGGCAGCGAGACGGTAACGGTTGACCCGCTCACGCCAATATAAATGGAACCGGCCATCTCGGCTTGATTTGCTGTGCGCACTATCAAGCCTTGATCCCAGGGGGACGAGTAATGAACTGGTACGTGGACGTACTGAAGAAGTACGCGGTGTTCAGCGGACGCGCGCGTAGGCAGGAATACTGGATGTTCACGCTGATCAACGTGATCATCGCGATCGTGCTCGCCGTCGTCGGCAACGTCATCCACTTCGCCGCCCTCGCCGCGATCTACAACCTCGCGGTCCTGCTGCCCAGCCTCGGTGTCGCGGTCCGCCGGCTGCACGACACCGGCCGCTCGGGCTGGCTGATCCTGGTCGGCATCATCCCGCTGGTCGGCTGGATCTTCGTGCTCGTCTGGCTCGCCTCCGACGGCAAGCCGGAGGAGAACCAGTACGGCGTCAACCCGAAGTACGCGGCCGCCGTCTGACCCCGCATCACCCCGAAGGCCCGCCGGAACCCTCCGGCGGGCCTTCGCTTGTACCGCAGTACCGCTGTACCGCTGTAGGGCTATACGGCGGAGGACGAGTTCCTCGAGTTGCGTTCGGCCTGGAGGTGCAGGACCAGGAAGAGGACGCGCAGGAGGTCGTCGGGGAGGGCGTGCAGGCCGTCGGGCAGCACGACGCGGCGGGGCCGGCCGCCCAGCAGGTCGTACTCCACCCGGAGCGGGCCGACTCCGCGCACCCGGCCGCTGAGCCTGGGGTGGTCGATCGGGTACGGCCCGACGCGCCGCGGGATCCCGGACCAGGCGGCGCAGTCGACGTCCCAGGTCCCGAACGTCCTGGGGACGCTGCCCAGGCGGCCGTAGCCGATCTCGATGTCGCCGATGCTGCGCAGCCGGCTGCCGAGCATGTCGTACTCCAGCGGATGCGGCCCGAGGGAGCGGGGCCGGCCGCCCCACCGGCCGTAGCCGATCTCGACGTCGCCGATGCTGCGCAGCCGGCTGCCCAGGTGGTCGTACCCCAGTTCCAGTTCCATGTCCGCCAACTCCCCCGCCGGTGCACCAGTGTTCGGTTTCCCCGATTGTGCGGCCGGTCCCGCGCGGGCTTCCATGGCGGTCGTGTCACGGTTTCGTCGCCGCCCGGACGATCCGGTCGGCGGCGCGTCATGTCCGCGGAACCGGCCTGCCGTTCCAGCGGGCGAGGAACTTGCCGATCTCCCACAGCGCCAGCAGCGCGAGCGCCGGGAGCAGGGTCCAGCCGAACTGGGCCGGGTTCAGTTCGGTCGTGCCGAGCAGTCTGCGGAAGGCGTCCATCTGGGTGACCAGGACGGCGAGGAAGAACTCGATCAGCATGGCCCGGTTCATCTGCTTGCTGTCGAAGCTGGCGGTGGTGAGGACGGTTCCGCGTTCGCTGCGGCACTCCAGGGCGGCCACGATCAAACAGAGCGCGAAGGACGTGAACGCCATCGACTGGCCGATCGCGACACTGCCGTAGCGGGAGGTGCCGAGGTCGATCAGGCAGAGCAGGCCGATGGTGATCACCAGGCCGGACAGCCCGACGGTGAGCATGACGCCCCGGGTGAGCACGTGCGCGCCGCGCGGTAGCGGGCGGCGGGCCATCAGACCGGGGCTCTGCCGGTCGAAGCCGAGCGCGAAGCCGAAGGCCGCGTTGACGAAGAAGTGGATCCACAGCACCTGCGTCGGGGTGAACGGTTCCCCGGCGGCGATGTCGAACAGGGTCGCGCCGAGGAACGTCAGCACGAACACCACGAGCAGCACGAGAACGAACCGGATGTACTTGGTGAGGTTGTCGTAGATCTTGCGGCCCTGTTCGACGGCGAAGACGATCGTGGCGAAGTTGTCGTCGGCGAGGACCATACGGCCGGCGTTCTTGGCGACCTCGGTGCCGGAACCCATGGCGATACCGACGTCCGCCGCTTTGATCGCGGGCGCGTCGTTGACGCCGTCGCCGGTCATGGCGACGACGCCGCCTTTCTTCTTCAGCGTCTCGGCGAGCAGCACCTTGTGTTCGGGCGCGACCCTGCCGACGACGCCGATGCCGTCGATCCGGGCGAGCCGTTCGCTCTCCGGGAGGGCGGCGAAGTCCGCGCCGAGCATGGCGTCCCCGTCGATGCCGAGCTGCCGGGCGATGGCGGCGCCGGTGACGACGTCGTCGCCGGTCACCATGCGGACCCTGATGTGCGCGGCCTGCGCATCGGCGACCGCGGCCTTCGACTCGGCGCGTGGCGGGTCGACCATGCCGACCAGGCTGGTCATCTCCAGGTCGGTGACGTGGCCGAGCAGGTCGCCGTCCGGGTCGAACGCCGCCGGGTCGAGGTCGCGGCGCGCCGCGGCCATCACCCGCAGCCCCTCGCCGCCCATCCGTTCGACGTGCTCCTGCGCCCGCTGCCGCAGTTCCTCGTCCCAGGGGACGGACCCGCCCTGCCCGAGTGCCGTGGCGGCCCGGTCCATCACGGCGGGCGCCGCGCCCTTCACGAAGCAGCGCACGACGGGGCGGCCGGTCTCGTCGGTGGCCCGGTTGAAGGTGGCCATCAGCTTGTAGGAGGGGTCGAAGGGCAGGACGGCGAGCCGGGGCAGCCGTTCCCGGGTGGCGTCGGCGTCCAGGCCGGCCTTGTGGCCGAGCACCAGCAGGGCGCCCTCGGTGGGGTCGCCGACGACCTTGCCGTCCACCAGCCGGGCGTCGTTGGCGACCAGGTAGGGCAGGACCGCGTCCGTCATGTCCGGGGCGCTGCCCACCGCGTGCCGGATCCGGCCCTCCAGGCCGTAGCCGCTGCCGGAGACGGTGTAGCGGTCGCCGACGTCGACGACCTCCACGGCCGTCATCTGGTTCATGGTGAGCGTGCCGGTCTTGTCGGAGTTGATGGCCGAGGTGAACCCCAGCGCCTCCACCGACGGCAGGTCCTTGACGATGGCCCGGCGCCGGGACAGGTCGACGGCGCCGATGGACAGGATCGTCTGGGACACGGTGGGCAGGGCTTCCGGGATGGCGGCGATCGCCAGCGAGACGGCGCTGACGAACAGCGCGTCCCACGCCGTGCCCCGGCCGCGGCCGAGCACGAACATCAGGATCATCGTCACCCCGGCCGTCCCTGTGATCCACAGGGTGAGCCGGTCCATCTCCCGGGTCAGCGGCGAGGCCTCCCGGCGGGTGCTCGACAGCATGCCCGACATACGGCCGAGTTCGGTGTCCGCGCCGGTCGCCGTGACCACCAGCGTGCCGCTGCCGTGGGTGACGGGGGTGTTCATGAACGCCATGTTCCGGCGCTCCCCCGGCGGTAGGTCGCCGTCGGTGAGCGTGGTCGCCTCCTTGGCGGCCGGCACGCTCTCCCCGGTCAGCGCCGACTCGTCGATCTGCAGGGCGTTCGCCGTGACGATACGGCCGTCCGCCGGCACCTCGTCGCCGGCCGCCAGCAGCACCACGTCACCCGGTACGACCTGCTCGGCCGGGATCTTCGACTCGGTGCCGTCCCTGCGCACCCGGGCGGTGGCCTTCATCATCGACTTCAGCGCGTTCATCGCGCTGTCCGCCTTGCCCTCCTGGCGCATCCCGGCGACCGCGTTGACGACGGTCAGGACGAGCAGCAGGATCCCGGTGCTCCACTCCTTGATGACGAGCGAGACGACGGCGGCAGCCACCAGGACCAGTTGCATGTAGCTGCGGTACTGGGCGATATAGCGGCGCCAGCCCGGCAGCGGTTTCTCCTCCGGCAGCGCGTTCGGGCCGTGCGACCGCAGCAGGTCCGCGGCGCGGGCGGCGGCCAGTCCGGCGGCCGGGTCCACCTCGAACGCGGCGGCCACCTGCTCCGGCGGCCGCGCGTACCAGGGCCTGTCGTCGGCCGCCCGGCCCTGCGGGGCGTCTGCCGGGGCGGTCATGAAGACACCTTCTTGTTCTTCGCCCCGTTCTTCGCCCTGTTTTTCGCCTCGCCCTTCGCCTTGTCCTTCGTCCTGTTTTTGTTTCTGTTTTTGTTTTTCTTCTCCGTCGCCGTGTACGGGTCCGGGGCGGCCCCCGTGGGTGCCTCCGCCTCCAGGTCCTTCCTGACTTCGGCCAGTTCACGCCGGGTCTCGTCGCTGACCTGCGGGTACTGCGGGTCGATGGCCATCAGGGTGTGCACCAGGACGGCGGCCGCGCACACCCTGGCGAACCACTTGTGGTCGGCGGGAACGACGTACCAGGGCGCCCATGGCGTGCTGGTGGCGGACAACATCTTCGAAAACGCCCGCTGGTAGTCGTCCCAGTAGGCCCGCTCGCGCACGTCGGCCGACGAGAACTTCCAGTTCCGCTCGGGTACGTCGATGCGTTTGAGGAAACGGGTGCGCTGTTCTTCCTTCGACAGGTTCAGGAGGATTTTCACGATCCTGAAGCCGTTGTCGGTCAGATAGCGCTCCCAGTCGTTGATCTCGCGGTAGCGCCGCTCCCACACGTCCGGGCCGCGGGCCGCGTCGGGCAGCTTCTGGCGGCGCAGGTTGTCCGGGTGCACCCGGACCACGAGTACTTCCTCGTAGTGGGAGCGGTTGAAGATGCCGATCTCACCGCGGCCGGGCAGGTTCCGGTTGTAGCGCCACAGGTAGTCGTGGTCGAGTTCGTCGTTCGAGGGGACCTTGAAACCGACCACACGTACGCCCTGCGGGTTCACTCCGCTCATGACGTGGCGGATGGTGCCGTCCTTGCCGCCGGCGTCCAGGGCCTGCAGGCACACCAGCACTCCGTAGGTGTCCTGGGCGGCCAGTCGCCGCTGGTAGTCGGCCAGCTGCTCGATACCGCTGCGCAGCAGTTCGACGCCGTCCTTCTTCTTGCGGATACCGGCCCTGAAACCGGGATCGAAGTCCTTGGCCAGCCGGACCTTGCTGCCCGGCTCGACCCGCAGCGGCTCGATGAACTCCGCGATGCGGTCGGCTCTGTCGTCACCCATGGTCCACCCGCCCTTCGCCGGCCCGCCCAGCCTGCCGCCGGCGGCCCGGGGCGTCCTCACCCCTCACGGGTGGTTCACGCCGTAGGGCTGCGGGCCGAGCGCGCGGATCAGACGGCCTCCACGTCGCCGCTCCCGCCGTTCCCGCCTCCGTCTCCGCGTCGCGGGAGGACACCGGCCGCGACGAGGGTGTCGTACAGCCGCTGCTGTTCCGGATCCAGGCCGGAGTACAGCATGTCGTAGGCCTCCTCCTCGCCCCGCACCATCTCGACGGGGTCCCAGCCGTCGCCGAGCGCCGCCATGACGTGCGCCCGGCGGGTCATCTCGTGGCCCGTGAGGTCGACGGAGAACTCGACCGGCTCGGTGGGACGGGAGGCATCTTTATCGGACATATAACCGAATTTAGGTACGCCATACGGCTGACGACAAGAGCCCGTGGGGCACATCACAGCAGGTCGGAGAGCACGGCAAGCCGGAGGGCGTGCAGGTCACGGGGCATGCCGCAGGCCTGCGCCCGGCTCACGAGGGCGGTTCGGTCCCGGCCTGCTCGCTCACCAGGTACCGCGCGTACCAGTCCGGCCAGTCCGGGTCCTCGGCGCCGGTGCGTGCCTCGTGCTCGCCGTGCGCCGCCGCGGCCCGGCGCAGGGCGTCCGCCAGGTCGTCGGCCGAGGAGAAGGTGGTGGTGGCGGGGTCGAGCCGCCCCGGGAGCCGGGAGGTGACCTCCTGGAGGAGCCAGCCGTTGCCGTCCGGGTCGCTGAACGACAGGAAGGAGCCGTAGCTGCCGTCGGGGCCGGCTACCCGGGCGTCGGCGCCGGCGTGGTGGAAGACCCCGCCCGCGTCGTGGAACACGTCGCTCGGGTGGGCGCCGTGCTGGGCCAGTTCGTCGTGGGCGGTCTTGATGTCGTCGACGATCAGGTGCAGGCCGCGGGCCGACCCCGGAGCCTGCTCGGTGACCGAGGACCCGAAGATGACCGATGCCGGGGAGCCGGGCGGGGTCACCTGCACCACCCGGAAGTCCCCGTCGCCGGCGACGTCCGCGTCGAGCCGCCAGCCCAGCGTGGTGTAGAAGTCCTTGGCCCGGTCGACGTCGGCCACCGGCACCACGACGACCTCCAGTTTCATGTCCATGGCTTGCGCCTCCCGTCTCGTAGGGCATACCGCGGGACTCCGAGGAAATCCGGGAAGACCGGGGAAGACCCGGGGACATCCGGGGAGTCAGTGTGCGAGCAGCTGCTGACCGCCGTCGATGTCGTAAGTGGCGCCGGTGAGGGCGTCGTTGACCATGATGTGCAGGGCGAGAGCGGCGACGTCCGCAGCGCCGACCACCCGGCCGATGGGCAGCGTCTTGCGCAACTCCTCGCGCCTTGCTTCCAGTTGGTCGCCGAGGAGGGTGGCCGACAGCGGAGTGTCCACGAACCCGGCCGCGATGAGGTTGACCCGGACGGGGGCGACCTCAAGGGCGAGGTTGGCGGTGAGCGCGGGCAGTGCCGCGGTGACCGCGCCCATCACGGCCATCCCGGGCGCGGGCCGGCGGCCGCCCGTGCCGCCGATGAACAGCAGCGTTCCCCCGGCCCTGACCTTCTCCCGGCCCGCCCGCGCGACCGCCAGCATCATCGCGAGCCGCCCGCCGAAGTCCCGGGCGGCGTCGGTCAGATCGAGTTCGCTGAGGGGGGTGTACGACGGGCTGCCCGCCGTCACCATCACATGGTCGACCCGCCCGGGCAGCTCCCCGAGGAACCGCTCCAGGTGTCCGGTGTCCTGGGCGTCGAGCACGGCGGTGCTCAGCGGGCGCAGCTCGTCCGCGGCCTGCCGCAGACGCTCGGCGTTGCGTGCCGCGAGCACCACGTCACCGCCGGCGGCCCGCACCTGCCGTGCCGTCTCCAGTCCGATGCCGGCGCTGCCGCCGACCACGACGACCGTCTGCCCGGCCAATTCTCCGCGTGCTCCGCTCGACTCACCGGGCATGACCGCCTCCACGTCTGCTTCCGCCGCCCCGACTCGTGGGCCCGGGCGGGTCGGGGAGCACCGTGCTTCAGACGTCGTGAACGGTTCCCGGCCGGCCTGCGAACGAACCGATCACAGCTGCGTCGCACAGAGCGGGACGGTCGGGGCCGCCCCGGGCACTCCGCCACGGCCACCCGACTCCGAACCCTCAGTCTGTCACCCACCCGGCGGAACGGCATCCGGTCGCCATGTCGGAAATGCCGGGGTAGACCGTAAGGAGGCGAAGGAGGCGAAGCAGGCGCAGAGGCCGCAAGAGGCGTGTGGCGACGCTGGAGGTGACGCTGGAGATGACCGGCAGGGCGGACCCTGGCGGAGGCGGCGGTGCGGGCGACGCCGGTGCGGTGATCCTGGACGCCCTGTTCACCCGGTCCCCGGTCGGCCTGGCCGTACTGGACAACGATCTTCGGGTGCTGCGGGTCAACACCGCCACGCCCGCCATGGACGGCATACCCGCCGGCGAGGTCGTCGGGCGCCGTTTCCCGGGTTCGCACCACGTGGTCGAGGAGGACGCGGCCGAGGCGCTCGTACGCGAAGTGCTGGACACCGGTGTGCCGGCGCGCGGCCGGGTACTGCACGCGCGGCCGCCCGCCCACCAGGGCCGGGAACGCCAGTACGAGCTCTCGGCGTTCCGCCTGGACGACCCGCACGGCGAGGTGGTCGGGGTGGCGCTGACCGTCGTGGACGTCACCGACCGGGAACGGGCCCGCAGACGGCTGGGCGTCCTGGACACGGTCCGGGAGCGCGTGGGCAACACCCTGGACGTGGTGGTGACCTGCCAGGAGCTGACCGAGGTGCTGGTGCCGGCGTTCGCCGACGTCGCGATCGTTGAGGTGGTGGACTCCGTCATCCGGGGCGACGCCCCGCCGGCCTTACCGCTGCCGCCCGGCACAGCGCTCCGGCAGGCGGCCTTCCGCAGCACGGCCGGCGCGAACCCGCCCGACGCCCACGCCGTCGGAGACGTACGGGCCATGCCCTCCCCGACCCCGTTCAGCCAGGCCCTGGCCGACCTCCTGCCGCGGGCCGTCGCCCTCCGTCCCGGTCTGCCGTGGCTGGCGGCCGACCCGGCCCGCGCCGGTGCCATCCAGGCATCGGGCGCCCACGCCCTGCTCGCCGTTCCCCTGGCCCTGCGCGGCAGCGTGCTCGGGCTGGTGAGCCTGTACCGCAGCCGGACGCCCGAACCGTACGACGAGGCCGATGTCGCCCTCGCCCGCGGCGTCGCCCGGCACACCGCCCTGTGCGTCGACAACGCCCGCCGCTACACGAGGGACCACGCGGTCGCCGCGACCGTCCTGCAGCGGATGCTGCCGCTCCACCCCGCCTCGCACACCGGCCTGGAGGCCGCGGGCATCGCGCACCGGGGGGACAGCGGGGCCTGGTACGACACCATCGCGCTGTCGGGCGCCCGGACCGCGCTGGTCGCCGGGGCGGTGCCCGGCCGCGGCATCCACGCGATGGCGGCGATGGGACAGTTGCGTACCGTCGTCCGCTCGCTGGCGGCCATGGACCTGGACCCGGAGGATCTCCTGGCCCGCCTCAACGACACCGCGATGTTCCTGGCGGCCGAGCGGGCCTCGCCGCCGCCGGTCGACCCGTACCGTCGCAGGCCGGGCACCGCCAGTTGCGTGTACGCCGTGTACGACCCGCTCTCGCTGACCTGCACGGTGGCGACGGCCGGCCATCCGGCACCGGTCGTCGTGCGTCCCGACCGGACCGTCACCCGGCTGGAGCCGAGCGGGCCGTGGCTGGGCAGCACCGACAAGTCGCCGTTCGCCGCCGCCCGCATCCGGCTCCCGCACGGCAGCGTGATCGCCTTCCCCGGCACCCCCGGCCTGGACACGCTGCTGTCCGGCGCCGGGAGCACGCTGCGGACGGCACCGGACTACGCGGACCGCCCGTTGCAGAACCTGTGCGACGACATCCAGTACAGCCTGGCCGCCGACCCGGCCACGACCCACATGACCCACACCGCGGGTACGACGGACACAACGGGTACGACGGGTACAACGGGTACAACGGGTGCGACGAGTACGACGGAGGCGGACGACTCCGTACCCGTGCTCCTGCTGGCCCGCACCCGTCCCTTCCCCGCCGACCGCGTCGCCACCTGGCACCTGGCACCTGGACCATGAACTCACCGCCGCCGCCACGGCCCGGAAACGCGTCAGCGGTCAGCTCGCCGCCTGGAAGGTGGCGGACGAAGACGCGTTCAACGCCGAACTCATCGTCAGCGAACTCGTCACCAACGCCCTCCGCTACGGCCGTCCCCCGCTGGAATTGCGCCTGATCCTCGATCACACACTGACCTGCGAAGTCACGGACCGCGCCACGACCACACCCCGGCTACGGCACGCACGTGCCACCGACGAGGGCGGGCGCGGCCTGTTCATCGTCGCGCAACTGGCCGAGGCCTGGGGAGCCCGTCACTCGGCCGACGGCAAGACCATCTGGACCGAACAGACACTCACCTCGGCCTGACCGACGGGCACCGGCCCTGCGGCGTCATCGGACCGGGCCGAGTACCTCGTCGGCGCTGCGGGGCTCGGTGCGCGGCTGTTGGTTGAGGTTGTGGCGGGCGATGGAGGACTGCCGGTAGACCTCCTTGCGGGCCCGCATGATGTTGCCCAGGGGTGCGTGCTCGGCGGTGACCCGCCAGGGCGTGAAGGAGAGTGCGTCCATCTTCTCCAGGTTCTCGGGACTGGAGATGTCCTGCTGCGGGAGCCGCAGCTTGGCCACGGTGAAGGACGGCGAGAGCTGTTCGGGCCACTCCACGGTGGTGTCCTCCACCGGCATGCGCTCCAGGTCGGTGCAGAGCTGGACCTGGATGTCGAAGGCGTAGGGCCCCTCCTGCAACTCTGCTTGCAGGGCCGGCCGGAAGACCTCCGCCGCCGAGGTCGGGTCGAGGGTGCGCCGGACCACCCCGGCGGCGGACGTCGGGTCGGGAGTGATGCGCACCTTGGCGATGTAGTCCCCGTGCCGGACCGCGCCCATCGTCCAGTAGCTCGACAGCAGTATGTTCACCGGAGGCGTCTTCGACAGGCGCAGGAAGGCCAGGAACTCGTCCCACGCCCAGTTGTCCTGGTCCAGCGTGCCCTTTCCGGTCACGAACTCGGTGAAGAAGCGATGTGCGCCGGGTCGGCCTTTAGAGAAGTAGGCCGGCGCGTTCAGGAACAGTTCCTGGATGAACAGGTAGTGCTCGACCGTGTTGCAGAAGAAGACCGGTCCGTTGATGTTGGCGTAGTCGAACGTGCCCGTGTCCGGTTCGTCGTCCAGCAGGGTCGGGCCGGGGATGCCGAACATCTTCAGCGCCAGTCCGGTGGCGGCCCCCAGTCGCGCGTCGGCCCCGGCGTGGGGCGAGCCGTTGGAGAAGCGGACCAGCGCGTCGTGGGTTCCCGGGGTCGCGTAGATGCCCTGGGCGTACTCCGGGGGCAGCCCGGCCAGGATCTCCACTTCTCCCCGGACCAGCCCGTAGCCCTTGGCATGGGCGTCGCGAAGGGCCCGCCCGGTGCCGCCGGCCTCGACGGACTCGGCGATGTAGCCCTCGGTCTTCTCGATCACCGTCTGCACGTCACGGTCGAAGTCCGGGGCGTCGTCCTCGACGTCCGGTGTGTAACGGACGAACTGTGCTGCCATGACTTCGCCCTCTCCTCCGGGAGACCGTGATCGCGCCTCAGGGGCTTGAATGTGTCCTCAGTCCTCAGTCCTCAGTCCTCAGTCCTCAAGTTCGGCGAGCCAGCGCAGGGCGCGCAGCCCCGGTACAAAGCAGTACTCACCGCCGCGGGTGACCACAAAGCTGGGAAGGTTCTGCAGACGACGCCGGACGGGCTTCTCCGGGATGGTGACGCTGCCGGTTCCGCCGTGGTGCCCGGCCACCGGGTCCTTCTCGCCGGGATAGCCGATGAAGTTGCCGTCGTTGACCCACTCGGCCTTGATGAACTCGAACTGCCGCTCCAGGTGGGCCCCGAGGAAGACTCCGACCAGGCCCCGGTCGGCGCCGTCGTCCTCCAGCACGCCCTCCGGCAGCGGCGGGCCGTAGGTGGTGCCACGGCGGATGAGGCGGTGCATCCGCGCGTCGCCGATGATGGTGGAATCGCGGGGGTTGGTGCGCCGGATGTGCGCACCGGCGGGGCACCGGTACCCCCGGTCGTCGTTCTCCCGGTACAGGAAATTGTTGACGCGGTGCGGGTCGGCCGCCAGCTCCGGGTCGTCGTGCTCCGGGGTCAGCGTCAGCGGCGCGCCGCTCGGCCAGCGCCCGACCATCTTCGCCGCCAGGAGTGCCTCCTCCTCGGCGCTGGAGGAGTTCGCACGCAGGTACCTGCGCCAGGCCGCCACGTTGGTGTGGACCTTGCGAACGGCCGCGTAGGTCCCGTTGCGTCCCAGCACATCAGGTTGGGGCATGGGCGGCAGGCTGCCGGTTTCGTCGGGGTAGCCGAGGATGAACTCGCCGGCCTTGATCGGGGCTTCCTGCGGGTTGGAGCCGGGCAGTCCGACGCCCTCGATGTTCGGATGGCTGATGCCGTCGCGGAAACCGAAGGTGGTGCGTCCGGTCGGGAGCTGGTGGACCTCCTGCTTCCAGATCACCCGGACACCGGGGGTGTCCTCGTAGGCGACCCGGGCCCGCGCCAACTCCTCGTCCAGCCGTCCCGTGTCGGAGGAGAGGGCGCTCAACGCGATGTGGATCTCGCCGGTTCCGAACGGTGCCTCCCAGTGGGCCGGTGCGCTCTCGCCCACGTCCCCGATCAGCTCCGCCCGAGCGGCCATGCCCTCGCGAAACGCCTGCGGAAAGCTGTCCAGCGACTCCTGCGGCAGCCCCAGGGCCCTCAGTCCCTGAAAGGTGATCGCCACGGCGACCCAGGCATCCGGGCTCCGGTCCGCGTCCGGCAGACCACCCGAGACCACCGGGAGCAGCCGACGCAGCAGGGCCCGCCCGGCGTGGCGGTCATCGACGCTCAGGAAGACGAACTTTCCCTCGTAGGGCACGGGCCGTGGACGCAGTGCCCCGCTCTGGACGTCGTCGATGTCGACGCTCAGGCCGGCCGCGCTGCTGCCGTCCGCTGTGTTCATGGTCGCCTGTGCCTCCGTAGTGGGCGGAATCCGAGGGTCGGCCGTGTCCGGGTTCTAGGCCGAGGCCTCCTCCAACAGCTTCTGGAAGGCCGGTGTGGCCATCAGCTCCGCATTGGCCGGGTTCTCCAGCGCCGCTCGGAACTCGGGGGTGTCCAGCACTTCCTGGAACGCGTCGTCCACGCGGTGGTCCTTCCAGATCTGCTGAACGGTCAGATCGGGGTACGAGCTGACGAAGACGCCCGCGGGCTCCTGATGGGCGACGAACCAGTCCTTCACCCCTGGATCGCTGACGCCGGGGAACCCTTCGCTGTGCGAGAAGATCCTGTCGAAGTTCGCCCCGACCACCGTCTTGCCGAAGTCGTCGATGTAGGTGTCCCAGGAGCCGTCGAAGACGCTCGCGAACATGAACTGGGTGTCATTGTCGAACAACACATGGCGTGCGTCGTGCAGGGTGCCGATCTCGCGCAGCGCAGCGCGGTTCTCCGTCCCGGCGATCCTGGCGAGATCCTCCCGCAGCGCGTCCGCATGGCCCGGCTTGATCTTGGTGAAGACGGTGAACTCACTGCAGACCCCGTCCGACCTGCCCGGGCGCTCGGGGTGAGCTGACTGGGTTGCGCCTGTGTTCGAAGCCATGGTGACGTCCTCCTGCCGCGGTCGGTGCGAGGGTCGTCCAGCGCCCGGACATGAGGCGTCATCGCCCTCACATATCAATCCTCACTGCGTATGTGCCGCCTTGCATCTCGGCCTCCGGACAGGTTCCGGGCGACGTCTCCGGCACGGTGCCGAGCGGGGCCGAGCGGGGCGCAACGCGGGTGCGGACCGCTGCCGGGGTGCTCACCTCTCCTCCCGAGAGGTTCCCGAGAGGCTCCCGAGAAGCTCCCAAGGACAGATCCGGCCAGGCGCAGGAAGATGGAACGGGGACGTGCCGCGTACGTCGTCGTCACCTTCTGAGGCAGCCACTCCCGCCACGCACTTGCTCAACCGGATCGCCACCCTGACCCCCACCTGGAGGCAACCATGGGCAAGGTTCTCGGTGACATTCTGGGTCTTGCGGCCGGCGTCGCGGTGAGCCCGCTCCCGATCATCGCCGTCATCCTCATCCTCGCCACACCCCGGGGACGCCTCAACGGAGTGCTCTTCACCGTCGGCTGGATCCTGGGACTCTCGGCACTGGGCGCGGTCATGCTGGCGATCGCCTCCCCCGCAGGCGCCTCCGCCCACAATCACCCGGCCACCTGGGTGGGAGCCCTCAAGCTCGCGCTGGGCCTGTTCCTCGTCGTCTTCGGCACCCGGCAGTGGCACCGGCGCCCGAGGGATCCGTCGGAAGCCCGGCTGCCGAAGTGGATGAGCGCGATCGACCGCCTCACACCCGTCAAGGTCTTCGCACTCGGTCTGGCCCTGGCCGCACTCAACGCCAAGAACGCCCCGCTCACCATCGCCGCGGGCGCCGCGATCGGCTCGGCCGGACTGCCACTCGGACAGCAGATCGCATCCCTGGCGATCTTCGTCGTGATCGCCACCCTCGGACTGCTGGTCCCACTCGGGGTCTTCCTGCTCGGGGGAGAACGGGCCAGGACCACCCTCGGCAACTGGAAGGACTGGGCAGCCCAGCACAACGTCGCCGTGATGGCGGTCCTGTTCTTCGTCCTCGGCCTGAAGCTCCTCGGCGACGGCATCGGCATCCTCGTCTCCTGACGTACCCGAACGACGCCGCGAAGCAGCACATGAGCGTCGTAACCTTGCCAGCGACGGGCGGACGGGGGGGGAAGGGTCGCCATGAGGGAACCGGGGGAACTGGGGGAACCGGGGGAACTGGCGGAACTCCAGGAATGGGTCGCACTGATCGATGCCTGCATCGAGCCCATCGCGAGGCGGCCGGTGGATCCCACCGATCCCGACTGGATGCGGAAGATGCGGGAGGGCCCGGATCCGCTGGACGAGGCGGGGGTCCGGCCGGAGGCCGAGGCGGCGCTGCGGGACGTGCTCTCCCGTTACGAGGAGGGCGACGACGACGTCCGGGCCTTCCTGCGAGCACTCCTGGAGCGGTGTCACTCGTTCCGCTGGGCGACGACGCTGCCCTTCGAGCCGACCTCCCGGGGCTTCCGGCAGCGACTGTTGACGATATCGGTCGGGGATCAGGACTTCGACACCCGGGACATGATGGTCGCCCTGCACGATCTGTGCGGGCAGGCCCGGGACGCCGGGGTCGGCATCCGGCCGCTCCTGCTGGAGGTGGCCGAGCTCTCCAGCGAGGTCGACAGGTACGGGATGGGTTCCACGCGGCACATCCTGCTCACGGCGGCCGGACGGGAGCCCTGCGGGCTCTGGTGAGGGCGGGGCCCGGGAACGGAGTGCCGTCGCCGCCTCCGGAACCGGGCGCGGGCCGGTGCGTCAGGCGGGGGGTTCCGCCGCGGCCGGCCAGGCGCCCCGGGCAGAGAGGTGAAGCACGAGGCCCGCGATGTTCCAGGCGTCGTCCTCGCCCCGGTGGTGACGGCCTTCGAGCCGCCGCCCGGCGATCTCCAGGGCCTGCGCCATGCCGGGGCGCTTACGCAGACCGTATGCCTCGGTGAAGACGGCCTTGGCGTTGGTGTGGTGGCGGCCGAAGGGGTAGGGCGTCCGTGCGGCCTGACACTGCCGGGTGAACTGGTGGCGGTCGTAGTCGCCCCAACTGACCCACGGCCGGGCGCCCGCGCGGTGCTCGGCCGCCAGCAGCCGGCACGCCTCGGCGAAGGTGACCCCGTGGTCGACCTCGGACCGGGTGAGGCCGGTCAGCTCCGTGCAGAACTCGCTGACCGTGGACCGGGCGGGCCGCACCAGGATCCGGTGCCGGGCGAGGCGCTCGCCGGCGCCCAGGTCGATGACGGTCAGCCCGATCTCGATGATCTCGCTGACCTGGCCGGGCGGCCGGGAACCCGACCAGCAGGTTGCTTCGACGTCCACGACATTGACGAGGCCCCCGGCCCAGGCGCTGTCCATGGCGGGAAGCGTAGGGAGGCGCGGCGGCCGCGGCACGTGATTTTCGAGGCGCCCCCGCCGTCGGCGGCGTCCCGCCACGGTGCGCGCCCTCCGTCCGCCCGCCGCCCGTCCGCCGTCTCACCCCTTGCCCGTCTCACCCCTTGCCCGACCTATCGACTTTCGATAGATTCCCATCGCAAGTCGATGGAAGGGTGAGTCGTGGGAAAGCTGACAGTGCGTGCGCTGCGCGCCGTGCTCGTGGTGGTGTTCACCGGCACCGTGTTCGTACAGGCGGGGATGGTGTGGGTGCTGGTCAGTGGGAGCGACCCGGAGGACGGGTCGCTCCCGCTGACCCCGCTGCGCGTGATCACGGCCCTCGGCATGGTGGCGGCCCAGGTCACCGTGGTCTGCGTATGGCGGCTGGTGACGATGGTGCGACGCGGAACGGTGTTCTCCCACGCCGCTTTCCGGTACGTGGACATGGTGATCGGCGCGATCGTGACGGCCGCCCTGCTGTGGTTCACGGTCACGGGCATCAACGCGCCGGGCCAGCGGGACGACCCGGGCGTCTCCATCATCATGGCCGGGATCGGCGTGGCCATCCTCGGGGTCGCGCTCATCGTGCTCGTGCTGCGGATGCTGCTCGCCCAGGCCGTCGCGCGCGACGTCGAAGCGGCGCAGATGCAGGCCGAGTTGGACGAGGTGATCTGATGCCCATCGTCGTCGACATCGACGTGATGCTGGCCAGGCGGAAGATGTCCGTGGGCGAGCTCGCGGACCGGGTGGGGATCACGCCCGCCAACCTGGCGGTACTCAAGAACGGCCGCGCCAAGGCGGTGCGGTTCGCGACGCTCGGCGCGCTCTGCGAGGTGCTCGAGTGCCAGCCGGGCGACCTGCTGCGCTGGGAGGCCGAGGACGCCGCGGCGGATGCGGCGGACGGCGTGCCCCGGGGCGAGCACGCTCACAGCACGGCGGTGCGGGCGCCGGGCCCGCGTTCCTGACCGACCGGGATGTGGGATGTGACCTCGATGGTGGTGCGTCGAGGGCCCCGGCCCCCTCCGCCGCGTTCGCCGCGTTCGCGGGCCGACCGATGAGTTCCGGAGCGCTGTGCGGTCTGCCCCTGTACAGGCCGAAGCCGCCCACGAGATCTGTGAGGGAACCATGACCGACCTCGCGCTGCCACCCGTCGTCGACGCCGCGACCTGGGAACGCCGGCTCGACGCACTGCGTGCCCGGGAGAAGGCCGCGACCCGGGAGCTCGACGCCATTGCCGCCGAGCGCCGCCGCCTGCCGATGGCCGAGATGCCCGACTACACACTCGAGGGCGAGGACGGCCCCGTTCGGCTGGCGGACGTCTTCGAGGGGAAGCGGCAGCTGATCGTCTACAACCACATGTGGTTCGCCGGCAAGGAATGGCAGTGCCCGGGCTGTACGGGGTTCACCTCGCAATACACCCGCCTGGAGTTCCTGGACGCCTACGATGCGCGTTTCGTCGTCGTCACCCAGGGTCCGATCAAGGAGGCGCTCGCCTACAAGCAGCGGGTCGGCAACCGGATGGCGTGGTACTCGACCGCCGACAGCCCGTTCGGGTCGGACGTCGGCGCACCGCCCGGCGGAGGATTCGCGGTCAACGTGTTCCTGCGCGACGGCGACACCGTCTACCGCACCTGGCATACCAACGGCCGGGGCACCGAGCAGCTCAGCCACAGCTTCGCGCTGATCGACCTCCTGCCGTACGGACGTCAGGAGGAATGGCAGGACTCGCCCGAGGGCTGGCCCCAGTCCCCCACCTACAGCCGGTGGGCGACGTCCGAGAACATCGCCGCGCGCTACGGCCCGGGTGCCGGCTGAACCCGTCACGCACGGACGCGAAGGAGGCTGCCGGCACCCGAGGGCGAGGACGCGAACGCCTCAGCGCGCGTGCCCGCCGGGTGCCGCCGCGCCGTTCTTGACCGTCAGAGGCAGCAGCTTCTTGCCCGCCGGCCCCACCTGGATGCTCGTGTCCATGGCCGGGCAGTGAGACCCTCACAACCACACGGGCCGGTCATCAGGCCGGGCCGAGTACCTCGTCGGCGCTGCGGGGCTCTGTGCGCGGTCGCCGGTTGAGGTTGTGGCGGGCGATGGAGGACCTCCTTGCGGGCCCGCATGATGGTGCCCAGGGCCCTGCAACGGCCGGTGCGCGTCCGCCGATACGGTCCACCCATGGTGGGTGGGTTCCGAGGGACGGCCGTGTCAGGGGGCTACGCCGAGGCTTCCTCCAACAGCTTCTGGAAGGCCGGTGTGGCCACCAGCTCCGCGTTGGCCGGGTTCTCCAGCGCCGCTCGGAACTCGGCGGTGTCCAGCACTTCCTGGAACGCGTCGTCCACGCGGTGGTCCTTGTAGATCTGCTGAACGGTCAGATCGGGATAGGCACTGACGAAGACCCCCGCGGGCTCCTGATGGGCGACGAACCAGTCCTTCGCCCCTGGATCCTTGACCCCGGGGAACCCGTCGCTGTGCGAGAAGACCTTGTCGAAGCGGGCCCCGACCACCGTCTGGGCGAAGTCGTCGATGTAGGTGTCCCAGGAGCCGTCGAAGACGCTGGCGAACATGAACCGCGTGTCGTCGTCGAAGATCACGTGCCGTGCGTCATGCAGGGTGCCGATCTGGCGCACCGCCGCATGGACCTTCTCGTCGTCCGCCGCCTCCGACAGCGCGGCGAGATCCTTGCGCAGCGCGTCCGCATGGCCCGGCTTGATCTTGGTGAAGACGGTGAACTCACTGCAGACCCCGTCCGACCTGCCCGGGCGCTCGGGGTGAGCTGACTGGGTTGCGCCTGTGTTCGCAGTCATCGTGACGTCCTCCTGCCGCGATGCGCGCGAGGGTCGCCCAGCGTCCGAACATGAGGCGCCATCGCCCTCACCTCTTCATCCTGGCCACGTACGACTCGTCTCGCATCCCCTGCCAGTCTGGCCCTGGCGCACTCAACGCCAAGAACGCCCCGCTCACCATCGCCGCGGGCGCCGCGATCAGCTCGGCCGGACTGCCACTCGGACAGCAGATCGCATCCCTGGCGATCTTCGTCGTGATCGCCACCCTCGGACTGCTGGTCCCACTCGGGGTCTTCCTGCTCGGGGGAGAACGGGCCAGGACCACCCTCGGCAACTGGAAGGACCGGGCAGCCCAGCACAACGTCGCCGTGATGGCGGTCCTGTTCTTCGTCCTCGGCCTGAAGCTCCTCGGCGACGGCATCGGCATCCTCGTCTCCTGACGGGCAGACGCGGGGCGGAGGCAGAAGGGAACGCCGGCCCGGATGGGAGCGGGCCCGCCAGCAGATGCCAAGGAGCCCCCTCCCCATCGGGGGAAGGAGCTCAACAGGTGCGGCCAAACAAACCAAGAACGGTCTTCAGACCCACTCCCGTTCGGAGACGATCTGCGAAGCGCCTCCGGGGCTCGGCAGCGGCGTCCGAAGAACGCACTGCGGGGCCGGCAGCCGACGACCAGACGCACCGAGAGCAGCCAAGGCAGCGGTTACCTCGTCGTCGGCCGCCCCCGCCGGCGCCTCCATCACCCGATCGAGTGCCTCGCCCCCCTCAGTGCGTGTGACCGCTCGAAGACGGCGCCGGCGCCGCGTTCTTGACCGTCAGAGGCAGCAGTTTCTTGCCCGTCGGCCCCACCTGGATGCTCGTGTCCATGGCCGGGCACACCCCGCAGTCGAAGCAGGGTGTCCAGCGGCAGTCCTCGACCTCTGTCTCGTCGAGGGCGTCCTGCCAGTCCTCCCAGAGCCAGTCCTTGTCCAGACCCGAGTCGAGGTGGTCCCAGGGGAGGACCTCCTCGTAGCCGCGTTCGCGGGTGGTGTACCAGTCGACGTCCACGCCGGTGGGGGCCAGGGCCTTGTCGGCGCAGGCCATCCAGCGGTCGTAGGAGAAGTGCTCGCGCCAGCCGTCGAAGCGGCCGCCGTCCTCGTAGACCGCGCGGATCACGGCGCCGATGCGGCGGTCGCCGCGGGAGAGCAGGCCCTCGACGATGCCGGGCTTGCCGTCGTGGTAGCGGAAGCCGATCGAGCGGCCGTACTTCTTGTCGCCGCGGATCTTGTCCCGCAGCTTCTCCAGGCGCGCGTCCGTCTCCTGCGCCGACAGCTGCGGGGCCCACTGGAAGGGGGTGTGGGGCTTGGGGACGAAGCCGCCGATGGAGACCGTGCAGCGGATGTCGTTCGAGCGGGAGACCTCGCGGCCCTTGGCGATGACCTTCGTCGCCATGTCGGCGATCTGGAGGACGTCGTCGTCCGTCTCGGTGGGCAGGCCACACATGAAGTACAGCTTCACCTGGCGCCAGCCGTTGCCGTAGGCCGTCGACACCGTACGGATCAGGTCGTCCTCGGAGACCATCTTGTTGATGACCTTGCGGATGCGTTCCGAGCCGCCTTCGGGGGCGAAGGTCAGGCCGGAGCGGCGGCCGTTGCGGGTCAGTTCGTTGGCCAGGTCGATGTTGAAGGCGTCGACGCGGGTGGAGGGGAGGGAGAGGCCGATCTTGTCCTCGGTGTAGCGGTCGGCGAGGCCCTTGGCGATGTCGCCGATCTCCGAGTGGTCCGCGGAGGAGAGGGAGAGGAGGCCGACCTCTTCGAAGCCGGTGGCCTTCAGGCCCTTGTCGACCATCTCGCCGATGCCGGTGATCGAGCGCTCGCGCACCGGGCGGGTGATCATGCCGGCCTGGCAGAAGCGGCAGCCGCGCGTGCAGCCGCGGAAGATCTCCACGGACATGCGCTCGTGGACCGTCTCGGCGAGCGGGACCAGGGGCTGCTTCGGGTACGGCCACTCGTCCAGGTCCATGACGGTGTGCTTGGAGACGCGCCACGGGACGCCCGACTCGTTGGGGACCACGCGGGCGATACGGCCGTCGGGGAGGTACTCGACGTCGTAGAACGCCGGGATGTAGACGGAGCCGGTCTTCGCCAGGCGGAAGAGGACCTCCTCGCGGCCGCCGGGACGGCCCTCCGCCTTCCACTCGCGGATGATCTTCGTCATGTCCAGGACGGCCTGCTCGCCGTCGCCGATGATCGCCGCGTCGATGAAGTCCGCGATCGGTTCCGGGTTGAAGGCCGCGTGGCCGCCGGCGAGGACGATCGGGTCGTCGATCGTGCGGTCCTTGGACTCCAGGGGGATCCCGGCCAGGTCCAGGGCCGTGAGCATGTTCGTGTAGCCCAGCTCCGTGGAGAAGGACAGGCCGAACACGTCGAAGGCGCCCACCGGGCGGTGGCTGTCCACCGTGAACTGGGGCACGCGGTGCTCGCGCATCAGCGCCTCCAGGTCCGGCCACACGCTGTAGGTGCGCTCGGCGAGGACGCCCTCCTGCTCGTTGAGCACCTCGTAGAGGATCATGACGCCCTGGTTGGGCAGGCCCACCTCGTACGCGTCCGGGTACATGAGCGCCCAGCGCACGTCGCAGGTCTCCCACGGCTTGACCGTGGAGTTGAGCTCTCCGCCGACGTACTGGATCGGCTTCTGCACATGCGGGAGCAGAGCTTCGAGCTGCGGGAACACAGACTCGGCGACCTGAGAGGCGGCTTCGGCAGGCATCTCGCGGACCTTTGTGAGGTGGCTGGGGGGTGCCCTCCGGCCGGTGGCCGGGAAGGGTGACCATCTAGCCTAACCCGGTCGGCGACCTCCCCCGTACGCCCGGATCACACCGGCGCCCCGGCCCTGATCTTCTCCCAGGCCTCCGGTACCCCTGCCTCCACCGCCGCCGCCCGCTGTTCCTCGTGGCCGTACAGCAGCCCGTACGTGAACGTGCTCTCCCCCGCCGCGTGGGCCACCGCCGACAGCTCGCGCAGCGTCTCGCGGGCCATCACGCTGTCCTGGTGCTCGCCGAGCATGGTCTGGAGCGACTTCATGGACTTGACCATGGTCTTCGCCGGCTTGCCGAGTGCGGGGCCGGCGGTCTCGGCCGCGTAGCGGGTGCGCTTGGCCTTCTTGCGGGCCTCGTGCAGACCGAGGTCGCGGTCGTGGCCGGGGGGCTGTGCCATGCCCGTCTCGATCAGGCCGGTGACCTTGTCGAAGTCCTTGCGTACGGCCGAGCCGAGCACCTTCTCCGGGTCCCTGGCCGCCGCCTTCAGCAGGGGCGGGTCGGCGGCCAGCGCGTCCAGGGTGTCGAGGAGCGCCAGGTAGCGCTCGGAGTCCAGGACGCCGAGGAGCCGGCTGCGGGAGCCGCGTCCGCTCGCCTCGGCCCAGCCGCGCAGGCGGTCGTGGACGGGGCCGTCGACGAGGGCGGGGGGTACGTCGGCGAGGGCCGACATCAGGCGTTCGGCGAGGACCTCCTGGTCGCGGCCCACGCCCAGTTCGCCGGCCAGCCATTTCAGCTCGTCGGCGACCGGGTCGGTGACCTCGCGGTCGAGGACCTTGCCGAAGGTGCGGAAGGTGCTGCGCAGCCGGCGGGTGGCGACCCGCATGTCGTGCACGGCTTCCTCGGTGTCCAGGCGGACGGCCGGGTCGAGCTCGACGATGGCGTCGCGCTGGGCGCGGACGTAGGCCATGACGTGGTCGCCGGCCGTGACCGGTGCGGCGGAGCCGGTCTTCGGCGGGCGCGGCTTGCCGCCCTTGGTCTCGGCGAGGGCGCGGGCCAGTTTCGACGCGGACTTCGAGGGGCGTACGCCCGCCTTGCGCAACCGTTTCTCCACCTTGTCGAGGAAGGCGGGGTCGCCGCCGTCGGCGAGTTCCACCTCGATCTCGGTCCACTGCGCCCTGCCCTGGCCGCCGAAGAGCCGGTCGGCCCGGACGCGGTCCACGCTCACCTCGGCGAGCAGGGCGCCGTCGGCGTCGACGAGGTGGCGGACGTCGCGGGTGGTGCGCAGCCGGACCACCGGGACCAGCCGGCCCTCGCGGACCCGGGAGCGGGCCAGGGCGGCGAGCTCCTCGGGGAGGGTGTCGGAGAGGGGAGCGTGGATCTCGTCCCGGACGCCGGGGGCGACGGGGAGTTTGAGGTGCCAGCCCGCGTCGCTGCCTCCGCTGCGGTGGCGCAGGGTGACTCTGGCCGAGGCCAGGCGCAGGTCGGAGGTGTCGTGGTAGGTCGCGTCGAGTTCGGCGGTGCCCTTGTCCACGACGTTCGCCACTCCGGCGACGCCGGTCAGGTCGGGCAGGCCGCTGTCGTCGGATTCATACTTGCGCTCGATTTCACGCTTCGTATCCGCCATGAGCTGAATCTAGTGGTCGGGCCGCCGCAGAGGCAGAGGCCAAAGTGGGTAAATCACAGGGAAACCGAATTGATACGAGAGGTGAACATACCGGGACCGATGTGTTCACCTCTCGGGGTTCCCCCGGCGCGGCCGGCTATGCCGACATCGGGCGCTGCACTCTGATCGACTGCAGCAGCCCCACCGCCACCCACACCGCGAACATCGACGAACCGCCGTACGACACGAACGGCAGCGGAAGACCGGTGACCGGCATGATCCCGAGGGTCATACCGATGTTCTCGAACGCCTGGAACGCGAACCACGCCACGATCCCCGCCGCGACGATCGTGCCGTACAGCTCGGTCGTCTCGCGGGCGATACGGCACGCGCGCCACAGGACGACGCCGAGGAGCAGGATGATCAGACCCGCGCCGACGAAGCCCAGCTCCTCCCCCGCGACCGTGAAGACGAAGTCGGTCTGCTGCTCGGGGACGAACTGGCCGGTGGTCTGCGAGCCGTGGAACAGCCCCGCGCCGGTCAGGCCGCCCGAACCGATGGCGATGCGGGCCTGGTTGGTGTTGTAGCCGACGCCGGAGGGGTCGAGGCTCGGGTTGGCGAAGGCCGCGAAGCGGGCGATCTGGTACTCGTCCAGGATGTGCAGCTGCCAGATGGCGATGCAGCCGGTCACACCGGCGGCGAGCAGGCCGAAGATCCAGCGGTTGGAGGCGCCGGAGGCGAGCAGCACGCCGAGGATGATGGTCACCATCACCAGGACCGTGCCGAGGTCGGGCATGAGCAGCACGATCAGGATCGGGACCGAGGCCAGGCCCAGGGACTGCAGGACGGTGCGGTGGTCGGGGTACTTCTTGTCACCGGCGTCCACCCTCGCCGCCAGTATCATCGCCATGCCCAGAATGATCGTGATCTTCACGAACTCGGCGGGCTGCAGCGAGAAGCCGCCGCCGAGGACGATCCAGTTGCGGCTGCCGTTGATGGTGGCGCCCAGCGGGGTCAGCACCGCGAGGATGCCCAGCAGGGACAGGCCGTAGAGGATCGGCACGGCGTTGCGGAGCTGGCGGTGGCCGACCCAGATGGTGCCGATCATCAGGGCGAGCCCGATGCCGGTGTTCATGAGGTGCCGGACCAGGAAGTAGTACTGGTCGCCCTGGTTGATCTCGGTGCGGTTGCGGGTCGCCGAGTAGACCAGCACCGAACCGAGCAGGGACAGGGCGATCCCCGCCAGCAACATCGGCCAGTCCAGCCGGCGGGCCATCGAGTCCCGGGCGAAGACCCGGGTCCAGCCGGCCCGCGCCGGGCCGTATCCGGAGACGGAGAAGCTGTTGACGCCGGTCATGTGAGCATCCTCCGGCTTCCCCTCTTGCGCGGCCGCCTTCGGGTGGTGCGGTTGCCTGTGGACGGGGAGGCCGTGGTGGCGGCCGGGGTCTGCCCGTTGTCGGTGCTCTTGTCGCCCTGCTGGGAGAAGACCTGGAAGTCCTTCGCCGGGTCCTTGGAGATCTTCGGGGCCGCGATGGTGCCGTCCGTGCGGACCTTCGGCAGGCCCGTCTGCGGGGTGTAGAGCAGCGCCTTCGACTTGTCGATGGAGCCGTCCGCGGCGACGCCGTAGAGCGCGCTGTAGATGTTGCGGACCGCCTCGCCGGAGGCACCGGAACCGGTACCGGCCTGGGCGATGGTCATGATGACCGTGTAGTCCTTGCTGTAGGTGGCGAGCCACGACGTGGTCTGCTTGCCGTAGACCTCGGCGGTACCGGTCTTGCCGTGCAGGGCGATCTTGTCCTGCGGCCAGCCGCCGAACTTCCACGCCGCCGTACCGCGCGTGATGACGCCCGCGAAGGCCTCGTCCATGCCCTTGAGGGTGGCCTGGGTGACGGGCAGCTTGCGGACCGCCTTGGGCTTGATCTCCTGGACGGTCTTGCCGTCGGCGGAGACGATCGCCTTGCCGATGGTCGGCTGGTACTCGGTGCCGCCGTTGGCCACGGCGCCGTAGATCATCGCCTCCTGTATCGGCGTGACGAGGGTGTCGCCCTGGCCGATGGAGTAGTTGATCTCGTCGCCCTCGCGCATCTTGTTGCCTTCGAGGCAGTTCTCGTACTCGATCTTCTGGACGTAGCTGCCGTCCTTCTTGCCGGACTTGCACCAGGCGACCTTGTTGGCCTTCCAGTAGTCGAGCTTCCACTGGCGGTCGGGGATGCGGCCGGTGACCTCGTTGGGCAGGTCGATGCCGGTCTCCTTGCCGAGGCCGAACTGGTGGGCGGTCTTGAAGAAGTAGTCCTTCGGCTCGCCCTTCTTCGGGTTGATGCCGCCGTCCTTCTTCCACTCGCGGTCAGCGAGGCCGTAGAAGACGGTGTCGCAGGAGACCTCCAGGGCGCGGCCCAGCGAGATGTCGCCGAAGTTCTCGCCCTCGAAGTTCTTGAAGACCTGGCCGCCCACCGAGTAGGAGCTGGTGCAGGGGTAGCCGCCGTCCCACGCGTAGCCGGCGTTGACCGCGGCGGCCGTGGAGACCACCTTGAACGTCGAACCGGGCGCCGCCTGACCCTGTATGGCCCTGTTGAGCAGCGGATAGTCGGAGTTCTTGCCGGTGAGGGCCTTGTAGTCCTTGGCGGAGATGCCGCCGACCCAGACGTTCGGGTCGTAGGTCGGGGCGGAGGCCATGGCGACGATCCGGCCGGTCTTGGCCTCCATCACGACGACGGCGCCGGAGTCGGCCTTGTAGTTCTCGTGGGTGATGCTGTCGTACTGCTGGCGGGCGGCCTTCATGGCCTTGTCCAGCTCGTTCTCCGCGACCCGCTGCACCCGGGAGTCGATGCTGGTGACCAGGTTCGAACCGGGCTCGGCGGCATCGGACTTGGCCTTGCCGATGACCCGGCCGAGGTTGTCGACCTCGTAGCGGGTGACGCCGGCCTTGCCGCGCAGCTCCTTGTCGTACTCGCGCTCCAGCCCGGAGCGGCCGACCATGTCGGAGCGCAGGTAGGGCGAGGAGGTGTCCTTGGCCTGCTCGATCTCGTCGTCGGTGACCGGGGAGAGGTAGCCGAGGACCTGGGCGGTGTTGGACTTGCCGGGGCTCGCGTAGCGGCGGACGGCCTCGGGCTCGGCGGTGATGCCGGGGAAGTCCTCGGAGCGCTCGCGGATCTGGAGGGCCTGCTTGGCGGTGGCCTTGTCGGTGATCGGGATCGGCTGGTACGGCGAGCCGTTCCAGCAGGGCTGGGGGGTCTTGGCGTCGCAGAGGCGGACCTTCTGCATGACGTCCTCGGGCTTCATCCCGAGGACGCCGGCGAGCTTGGTCAGGACCGCCTTGCCGTCGTCCTTCTGCTTGAGCAGGTCGGTACGGGAGGCGGAGACGACCAGCCGGGTCTCGTTGTCCGCGAGGGGGACTCCGCGGGCGTCCAGGATCGAGCCGCGCACGGCGGGCTCGACGACCTGCTGGACGTGGTTGCCGGAGGCCTCCTTCTGGTACTCGGCGCCTTCCCGGATCTGCAGGTACCACAGGCGGCCGCCGAGGGTGCCGAGCAGGGAGAGGACGAGGATCTGGATGACGACGAGACGGATCTGGACGCGTGGGGTCCGTCCGGTCTCGGGAATGTTGGTCACTGGGTTGCCTCCCCCTTTCCCTGCACGAAGGCGCGTGCGCGTACGAATGATGAACGACGGACCTGTGAGGCCGCGTTCCGCCCCGGTGCCCCCGTTCGGGTGAACTGCGCCGCGTTCACAGGCGCTTGACCCCCTTGATGCGGCCGACGCGGACGTTGCGGGTGCGGGCCCTGGCCTTGAGGGCACCGAAACCGCCGCGCTGCCCGCCGATGCGCATTCCGGTGCCGGAGGAGATCCAGCCGGAGGAGATGTCCCCGGCCTTGCCGCCGGAGTTGGCCTCCGTGAGCGGGTCGCCGTCCGCGCGGCGGGCCAGGGCCATGACGCCGGGGACCACGAACGGGGCGAGCAGCAGGTCGTACAGGGCGGCCGTGATCAGCAGGCTGGTCATGCCGACGTGCCGGGCCGCGGTGTCGCCGACGAGGGCGCCGACGCCCGCGTAGAGCAGGGTGGAGCCGACGGCGGCGGCGACCACGACGAGCATCGGGCCGGTCGCGGACTTCAGGCGGCCGTTCTCCGGCTTGATGAGGCCGGCGAAGTAGCCGACGACGCAGAGCACCAGGGCGTAGCGGCCGGCCGCGTGGTCGGCGGGCGGGGCGAGGTCGGCGAGGAGTCCGGCGCCGAAGCCGACGAGGGCGCCGCCGACATGGCCGTAGACCATGGCGAGGCCGAGGACGGTGAGGAGCATGAGGTCGGGGACGGCGCCCGGCAGGTGCAGGCGGGCGAGGACGCTCACCTGGATCACCAGGGCGACGACGACCAGGGCGGAGGAGAGCAGGATCCGGTTGACGCGCATGGGGGATTCAGCTCCTACTGCTGCTGGCCGGTGGTGTCGGTGCCGTTCGCGCTCGCGTCGGCGGACGGGGTGACCGTGACGGTCACCGTCGGGGTCGGGGTCGGTTTGGGCTTGGCCGGGAGCACTTCGTCGCGCGGGTCCTTCTTCGGTGCCTCGACGACCACGCCGACGATGTCGAGCTTGGTGAAGGACACGAACGGCGTGACGTAAAGGGTGCGGGTGAGGCCGCCGTTGGACGGGCCGACGCTGGTGACCGTGCCGACCGGGACGCCGGGCACGAACGGCTTGTCGTTCTGGGAGCCGAAGGTGACCAGCCGGTCGCCCTTCTTCACCTCCGCCTTGCCGTTGAGGAGTTCGACGCGCAGCGGGCGGTCGCCCTGGCCGGAGGCGAAGCCGAGTTCGTCGCTGCCCTCCATGCGGGTGCCGACGGTGAAGTCGGGGTCGTTGGCGAGCAGCACGGTGGAGGCGTCCGGGCCGACGGTGGTCACGCGGCCGACCAGGCCGTTGCCGTTGAGGACGGTCATGTCGCGTTTGATGCCGTCGTTGTAGCCGACGTCGATGGTGATGGTCCAGGAGAAGCCCTGCGCCGACCCTATGGCGATGACCTGGGCGCCCTTGATGCCGTACTGGCCCTCGGCGGCGATGTTCAGCATCTTGTCGAGCTGCTGGAGGCGGCTGCGGTTGCGGTCGTCGCTGCCGAGCTTCGCCTTGAGGGTCGCGTTCTGCTGCTCCAGGCGGGCCAGCCGGTCGTGGCGTTCGCCGGAGTCGCGGACGGCGGAGACGGCGTTTCCGACCGGGTCCACCACCGTCGACATGCCGTTCTCGATCGGGCCGAAGACCGCGGCCGCGGCCTGCCGGGCGCCGTCCACCGGGGAGTTCCTGCCGCCTCGGATGTCCACCGTGATCAGCGCGAACGCGATGGCGATCAGCAGCACCAGGAGCAGCCGGCTCTCTTTCGTGTCCCTCACGTGCGGCGGCCGTGCCTTCCTCAATAGGAACCTGCGGGGCTTGATTGCGGGAGCTTGTGAAGCATGTGGGGCATGTGGGGGGGCGCGCGGAGGCTTGTGGGGGTGGAACTCGCTGCCTGCGAGCCTATGCCTCCATATCAACGATCCGCCGCACGAGAGGAGATCATCTCGCACGGCGGAATCGAAGAGTTACGTCATCTGCGCGGCTGGGCGTCCAGGACCTGCTGGAGCGCCTCGAACTCCTCGACGCACTTGCCGGAGCCGAGCGCCACGCTGTCCAGCGGGTCCTCGGCGATGTGGATCGGCATGCCGGTCTCCCGGCGCAGCCGCTCGTCCAGGCCGCGCAGCAGGGCTCCGCCGCCGGTCAGAACGATTCCCCTGTCCATGATGTCGCCGGACAGCTCCGGCGGGCACTTGTCGAGGGTGGTCTTCACGGCGTCGACGATCGCGTTGACGGGCTCCTCGATCGCCTTGCGGACCTCGGCGGCCGAGATGACCACGGTCTTCGGCAGCCCGGACACCAGGTCCCGGCCGCGGATCTCGGTGTGCTCGTCGGAGTCGAGTTCGTACGCCGAACCGATCGTGATCTTGATCTGCTCGGCCGTCCGCTCACCGAGGAGGAGGCTGTACTCCTTCTTGATGTGCTGGATGATCGCGTTGTCCAGCTCGTCACCCGCGACGCGGATGGACTGGGCGGTGACGATGCCGCCGAGCGAGATGACCGCGACCTCCGTGGTGCCGCCGCCGATGTCCACCACCATGTTGCCGGTGGCCTCGTGGACCGGCAGGCCGGAGCCGATGGCGGCGGCCATGGGCTCTTCGATGATGTGCACCTGGCGGGCACCGGCCTGCGAGGACGCCTCGATGACGGCACGGCGCTCGACACCGGTGATACCGGAGGGCACGCACACCACGACACGCGGACGGGCCAGGTAGCGCCGCTTGTGGATCTTCAGGATGAAGTAGCGGAGCATCCGCTCGGTGATCTCGAAGTCGGCGATCACGCCGTCCTTCAGCGGACGTACGGCGACGATGTTCCCGGGCGTGCGCCCGATCATCTTCTTCGCCTCGGCGCCGACCGCCAGAATTCCACCGGTGTTCGTATTGATCGCGACAACGGACGGCTCGTTGAGTACGATCCCGCGACCCCTGACGTACACCAGCGTGTTGGCGGTCCCGAGGTCGACAGCCATGTCACGGCCGATGAACGACATTGAGTTCCCCATCAGGATTCGTCTGGCCTTCCCGGGAGCTTTTGAGGGCATTTCAGGTCGGCGAAGTTGGTGCTGTGACGTGAAGGCTTCCATCGTAGACGCGCCTGCACGAACACTGCGCGAGGGTCTTCGCCATTGTCAGCACGTGTACAGCCGCCTCGCTTGTGGAGACGGTCCGACGGGGCCACTCGTTCCCCCGATCGGCACGCATATGCCGAGGGACGGCCGAAATCGTCCGGCCGTCCCAGGTCATGCAGCTCAGTGGGCTGACGCCTCGTCAAAAACTTCCACCAAAACTCCGTACGGGTCCTTTGCGGGACCCGGAAGGGCTATGCGCGGCCCGGGAAGAAGATCTTGATCTCGCGCTCGGCGGACTCCTCGGAGTCGGACGCGTGGATCAGGTTCTCACGGACGATCACGCCGAAGTCGCCGCGGATGGAACCGGGCGCGGCGGCGATCGGGTCGGTGGGGCCGGCCAGCGCGCGGACGCCCTCGATGACCCGGTCGCCCTCGGCGATCAGGGCGACGACCGGACCCGACGCCATGAACTCGACCAGCGGCTCGTAGAACGGCTTGCCGACGTGCTCGGCGTAGTGCTGCTCCAGCGTGGCGCGCTCCAGGGTGCGCAGCTCCAGCGCGGTGATCTGCCAGCCGGCCTTGCGCTCGATGCGGCTGATGATCTCGCCGGTCAGGCCCCGACGAACGGCGTCGGGCTTGAGCAGGACGAGGGTGCGCTGAGTCACGGGAGGGCTCCTTCGGTACTGGCCGGGTGCGGTGAGGAGAGGCTACAGGGCTGGTCTGAGCGTCCTTACACAGTGTGCGGGGGTCCGGGGTCGGGGCGCGTGTGGGTGGGGGGCGCGTGCGCGTCCCC
>NZ_JBSHBL010000103.1:5747-33200 GCF_053611985.1 Streptomyces sp. NPDC054770 | reverse complement strand
TTTCACACTTCCGCCGCGTCCGGGCGCCCGCCGGGGGGGGGGGGCGCCCCGGCGCGGGGGGGCGCCCCCCCCCCGCGCCAGGCGTGCTCAGGTCACCGGCGTGCCCTGCTGCGGTCCAGTGCCGCGATCCCCACCGCCGCCAGTGCGATCTGGATGAACCACTCGATCCAGTCGGGTCCCTTGGTGTCGGCCACGCCGAAGCCCGCCGCGATCGCCGAACCCAGCAGTGCCGCCACGATGCCGACGACGATGGTCCACAGAACACCGATGTGCTGGCGGCCGGGGACGACCAGGCGCCCCAGCACACCGATGATGACTCCGATGACGATGGCGCTGATGATGCCCGAGATCTCCATGTCCGCCCCTCTTCGTCGGTACCCCGCTGCTGTCCAATCTGCCCGCTCAATCCGGCGGCAGTCCCGTCCGGTTGTTACAGCGGTTTTCTGTTCACCGACCCGACATGCCATGTACCTTTCAATGAGTCGACGCGTGTAGAAATCTCAAGCACGTTCTACGCGCGCAGAATTGGCGCCCGCACCGCCTCTACCCCACCCCCTCATGGAGGTTCGCCGGATGCTTGGATCCAGCAGATCCCGCCATAGATTCACCACCGCCCTGGCCGGGTTCGCACTGCTCGTCACGGGAGCCGCCCTCCAGGTCGGCACGGCGGCCGCCCCCGCCCACGCGGCCACCACGTACCGCGTCCTGTTCGACGACGGCCACGCCGAGGAGGCCGGCAACGCGGACTGGATCATCTCCACCAGCAAGCCCGACCCGCTCGCCCAGGACTCCTCCCCGTCCTCGGAGACGGACTGGACCGGCGCGCTCTCCTCGTGGGGCGTCGCTCTCCAGAAGACCGGCAGCTACAGCATGAAGACCGCGACCAGCGCGCTCACCTACGGCGGTTCGTCGACGACCGACCTGTCGAACTTCGACGCGCTGGTGCTGCCCGAGCCGAACACGCTGTTCACGACCGCCGAGAAGACGGCGATCATGAACTTCGTGAAGGCCGGCGGCGGTCTCTTCATGATCTCCGACCACACCGGCGCCGACCGCAACAACGACGGCTATGACGCGGTCGAGATCCTCAACGACCTGATGACCAACAACAGTGTCGACTCGACCGACCCGTTCGGTTTCTCGATCGACTCGCTGGACATCAGCTCCGGTTACCCGGCCGCCATCAGCGACAGCAGCGACCCGGTGCTGAACGGCTCCTTCGGCACGGTCACCAAGAGCCTGATCGCCGACGGCACCACCGTCACCCTCAAGCCCTCCGACAACTCGGCAGTCAAGGGGCTGGTGTACCGCAGCGGTTACTCCGGCAACACCGGCGCGTTCTTCGCCACCAGCACCTTCGGCAGCGGCCGGGTCGCCTTCTGGGGCGACAGCTCCCCGATCGACGACGGCACCGGCCAGTCCGGCAACACCCTGTACGACGGCTGGAACGACACCGGCGCCACCAACGCCGCCCTCGCACTCAACGCCACCGCCTGGCTGACCGGCGCGAGCAGCGGCAGCAGCGGTGGCGGCGGAGGGGGCGGCGGCGGTGGCACCTGCACCTCCGCCCAGCTCCTCGGCAACCCCGGCTTCGAGTCCGGCAACACCACCTGGACCGGCAGCAGCGGGGTCATCACCAACTCCAGCAGCGAGGCGGCCCGCACCGGCTCCTACAAGGCCTGGCTCGACGGCTACGGGACCGCCCACACCGACACGCTGTCCCAGTCGGTGACCATTCCGTCCGGCTGCTCCGCGACGCTCAGCTTCTATCTGCACGTGGACACCGCGGAGACCACCACCAGCACCGCCTACGACAAGCTGACGGTCACCGCCGGATCCACCACCCTGGCCACGTACTCCAACCTCAACGCGGCCTCCGGATACGTCCTCAAGAGCTTCGACGTCTCCTCCCTGGCCGGCACCACGGCCACCATCAAGTTCACCGGTGTCGAGGGTTCGACCCTCCAGACGTCCTTCGTCATCGACGACACCGCGCTCAACGTGAGCTGAGCGGGACGGACGGTTCCGGCCGGCCCGCCGGAACCGTCCGCTCCACCGCGTTCCAGCCGGAGACCCGCACCAGGGGCGACGAGCCGTGCAGGTCGGCGGTCCGGTAGGTGGCCGTCAGGGTCGCGGACTCGCCCGGCCACAGACTGACCTCGTTGTCCGACCACTGGACCGGCAGTACCGGCTTGCCGTCCGGGTCGACCAGGTGGACGTCCGTCAGCAGGGCCGGGGTCTTCCCGGTGCCGGTGTTGCGGACGGTGACCGTGGTGGTCGACGTGCCGTCGGCGTCCGTCGTCGACGCCGTCGCCGAGACCGGGACCTGGGCCATCGAGGACAGCCCCGTCAGGTCCGCGCGGCTCGTCGTCGGCGTGTGCCACCAGTCGGTCTTCGCCCAGTCGAGGGTGTCCGGCTTGCCGGAGAGCCAGTAGACGTTGCGGCTCACCTCCCTGCCGTCCGCGTCGGTCAGGACCAGCCGCGCCAGGTAGGTGGACGACAGCCCGGTCACCGACGCCGGCAGCGTGAGCGCGGTGCTGTGCGCGCCGTCGCCCTGGACCGAGACACCGGTGACGGTCCGGTCGTACTTCTCGGTGCCGTCGGGGTTGAAGAGGGTGGCCCGCGCGGTGAGCCCGGAGGCCGGCGTGTGCCGGTTGTTCAGCACGACCACCGAGCGGTCGTCGTACGAGTACTGGACGTGCAGCGGCTCGTTGGCCTTCTTCGCGCCGAAGTAGGCGCCGCCCTGGTCGAGGTAACGGTCCATCAGCTGCCAGTGCAGGGACGTCCAGCCGCTGTTGAACATCCAGTACACGACCCCGGTGGACGGCTTCGAGGCGTCGGTCTGGTTGCGTCCGTACGCCTCGTACTGGGCGCGGACGTTCTCGTACTGGGCGAGCTGCGCCTTGCGGACGTAGTCGGCGAGGCTCTTCGGGGCGCCGTAACGGCCGGTGAGGGCGTCGTCGTAGATCTTCAGGGTGCCGAAGGTCGCGGACGGCGAGCGGTGGTACTGCTTGGCGTCCGGGTTCTTCCAGAGGGTGTCGAGTTCGGCCGGGGTCATCATCCGGCGCAGGGTGTCGAGGGTGGGGATGTCCGGGCCTGCGCTGGTCTCCGAGTTGAAGCCGGTGGCGCCGCCCTCGCGCTTGGCGTACCAGTAGCCCGGCGGGACCCAGTCGTAGGGGCCGGTCATCTTCATGCCCGAACTGCCCAGCTGGGGAGCCGACTTGTCGGAGGCGGCGGGTACCACCGGGACGGCCCAGTCGGCGGCGTCCAGGGCGTCCAGATAGCTCTTCTCGATCTTCGCGTCGGGTGCGGCGTCGCTGCCGATCAGGAAGGAGATCACGCTCGGGTGGTCACGCAGCCGGGCGGCCTCGGCGGCCATCGAGGCCTGGGCGACCGGGTAGTCGGCGGCCGTCCACTTCTCGCCGCTCTCGCCGCTGTTGGTCTGCCCCTCCCACTTGTCGCAGCACTCCCAGCCGGGCAGGGTGAGGACGCCGAGACGGTCGGCGAGGTCGAAGAACTCGTCGGGCTCGATGTGGCCTTCCAGCCGGATGGCGTTGAGGCCCAGGTCCACGGCGTACCTGAGGCGGTCCTCGGCATAGGCGCGGTCCCAGCGCAGGAACTCGTCCGGTGACCAGCCGCCGCCCTTGACCAGCAGCCGGCGGCCGTTGATCGAGTACTGGCGGGCGCCGTCGGAGTTCAGCGGGGCCCGGACGTCCCGGATGCCGAAGGTCTCGTGGGCGGTGTCCGAAGCCGTGCCGGCGACGGACGCGGTGAGGTCGAGGTCGTGGAGCGGCTGGCCGCCCATCCCCGCGGGCCACCACACCTTCGGGGAGGTCAGGTGCAGCCCCGGGGTGTCGGCGGGGGTGAAGGTGACGGTCCTGGTCTGGTGGGCCGCGAGCTCGACCGACCTGGTGAGGGCCACCCCGGCGACGGTGCCGGAGACCTCGGTGGTGACCGGCGTGTCCGAGTCGTTGCGGGCCTGTGCCTTCACCGTCAGGTCGGCCGTCGCGAGGGACGGCACCGCGAGCTTCGTGACCACGTGCGCGTCGCGCAGCGCGACCGGGCCGCCGCGCCGGACCAGGACGTCACGGACGATGCCCATGTTCTGGTCGGGCGGGGGCTGGAGCCAGTCGAGCCAGCCCATGGTGAGGTTCTTGTTCGGGTTATTGGGCTGGATGCGGAAGGCGACCGTGTTCGTGCCGGCCGTCACCAGGGAGGTGACGTCCAGTTCATGGTGGGTGTAGGCGCCGGTGACCTCGTCGGCCGTGGCGACCCGGTGGCCGTTGACGTACACGTCGGCCGCCGAGATCACCCCGCTGAAGTCCAGGTAGGTGCGGTGCGAGGGGTCCGTGACCGTGAAGTCGCTGCGGTACCACCAGGGGACCTGGAAGGGCGACTTGGGGATCTTCTGGAGGTTGGTGGAGACGAACGGGTCGGCGTAGACGCCGTCGGCGAGCAGTGCGGCGAGGACCGTGGAGCGCGGCCCCGCCGGATACCAGCCCTGCGTCGGGTAGCCGGGGGAGGAGACCGCCGCCGCGGAGTCGCCCACCTCGGCCGTCGACCGGATCGCGTAGCCCGCCAGCGGGGTCTTCGACCCGGTGGCGGACGGCACACGGGTGATCCGGGCGGGCCCGTGGGCCGGGTCGCGGGCCCCGGCCCAGGCGCTGGTGTTCAGTGAGCAGAGCAGTCCCAGGGCCACGGCGGCCGCGGCGAGACGGTGTCCGGGGGCACGGCGAGGGAACACGATGGTCTCCAGGCTCGTAAAGTTAGGAAACTTTACTAACCCGGCTCAAGCTAGGGTCCCGCGGAGGCCGTGTCAATCACCGTGGAGCCCGCGCGAGTTGGTGGCGCCGTTCTCAGGACGCGCCCGACCTGCGCTCGAACACCAGGTCACGGGCGGTGCCCAGGGCCGTGGCCACCGCGCCGAGCAGCACCGCGTCCTCGCCGAGCCTGCTGGGTGCCAGCTTCGGGCGCAGCGGGGTGAGGGTGCGCAGATGCTCCCGCACGGGGCGCAGCAGCAGGTCGACGCTGTGGCCGACACCGCCGCCGAGCACCACGAGGTCGGGATCGAGCACGGCCGCGGCCGCCGCCACCGTGTGCGCGATCCGCTCGCCCTCGAGACGTACCGCCTCCACCGCGGCCGGGTCGCCCTGGCGGGCCGCGTCGAACACGGACTTCGCCGTGAGCTGCCCGGTCATCCCCAGCCGCCGCGCCGTCTCCACCACGGCCACCCCCGACACCGCGTCCTCGAGCCGCTCGGGCTCCCGCTGCTGTCCCGGCCAGGGCAGGAAACCGATCTCCCCGGCCAGCCCGTGCGCCCCGGTGAACAGCCGCCCCTCGCTGACCACACCCATCCCGAGACCCGTGCCGATCATGATGTACGCGAACAGCCGGCTGCCCGCCCCGATGCCGTACGTGTACTCGCCGAGGGCCGCGAGGTTGGCGTCGTTGTGCACCTCCAGCGGGACGCCCAGTTCCTCGCGCATCCGGTCGAAGAGGCCCGCGCGCCCCCAGCCCGGCAGATGCATCGCGTACCGCACCCGCCGCTGCCGCTCGTCGTACACGCCCGGCGTGCCCACCACCCCGTGCACCACCTCGGCCGGGTCCACCCCCGAGTTGGCGACGACCTGCCGGGCGGTCGCGACCAGCAGGTCGGCCATCGCGCCCGACCCCCGGGCCCGGTTGCGCACGTCGGAGCGGGCGACCAGGGTGCCGTCGAGATCGGCGACCGCCACCCGCAGCCAGCTCCTGCCCACGTCGACACCGAGCGCGTACCCGGCCGCCGGGTCGGGCGCGTACAGGACGGCCGTGCGACCGCGCTCCGGGGCGTGGGTGCCCACCTCGTGGACCAGGCCCGCCGACTCCAGCGCGGCCAGCGCACTGGACACGGTCGGCTTCGACAGCCCTGTCTCGCGGGCGAGTTGGGCGCGCGACGCGGAACCGAGCGTGCGCAGCCGGTCCAGCAGCAGTCGCTCGTTGGTGCTGCGCAGTCGCTGCCGGCTCCAGGGCTGGTCCTGCTGCTCTACGACGTCGCTGGCGGCCATCGCACCATTCTCACCGATTCCCGACGCATACTTGACGCATCTAGTAAGGCTCCTTAACTTTATCGGCCATCCCGCCGAGTCGGCCCCCGTCTCGTCGTCCGCGCCTCGTTCCGCCTCCCCGTGTCTCGCTCAGGAGCCCCCATGTCTGCTGGTCCCCGTAGTCCCGTCGTCTCGGGCAGTGCCCCGCCGACCGGCGGTTTCGTCCGCCGCGTCGGCCTGTTCCAGGCCACCGCCATCAACATGAGCCAGATGTGCGGCATCGGTCCGTTCGTGACCATCCCGCTGATGGTCGCCGCGTTCGGCGGCCCGCAGGCGGTGATCGGCTTCGTCGCGGGCGCGGTGCTCGCGCTCTGCGACGGCCTCGTCTGGGCCGAACTCGGCGCCGCGATGCCCGGCTCCGGCGGCAGTTACGTCTATCTGCGCCAGGCCTTCCAGTACCGCACCGGACGCCTGATGCCGTTCCTGTTCGTATGGACGGCGATGCTCTTCATCCCGCTGATCATGTCCACGGGGGTGGTCGGCTTCGTCCAGTACCTGGGCTACCTCGCCCCGGGCCTCGGCCAGACCTCCGGCGACCTGATCGGGCTCGGCGTCATCGCGCTGGTGGTGCTCCTGCTCTGGCGCGGCATCGAGCACATCGCCAGGATCACCGCCGTCATGTGGACGGTGATGATCGCCTCGGTGCTGCTGGTGATCGTCGCCGCGGCGAGCGACTTCAGCCCGCACCTGGCCTTCACCTACCCGGCGCACGCCTTCGACCTGACGAGTGACCACTTCTGGCTCGGCTTCGCCGCGGGCCTGACCATCGGCATCTACGACTACCTCGGCTACAACACCACGGCCTACATGGGCGCCGAGATCAAGGACCCAGGGCGCGTCCTGCCGCGCTCCATCCTCTTCTCGATCCTCGGCATCATGGCGATCTACCTGCTGCTCCAGATCGGCACCCTCGGCGTCATCGACTGGCACCGCATGACGAACCCGGACGACATCGCGTCGACTTCCGTGGCCTCGGCGGTTCTTGAGAAGACCTGGGGCAAGGGGGCCGCCGACACGGTGACCGTGCTGATCCTGATCACGGCCTTCGCCTCGGTCTTCACCGGCCTGCTCGGCGGCTCCCGGGTGCCCTACGACGCCGCCCGCGACCGGGTCTTCTTCCGCCCCTACGAGAAACTGCACCCCAAGCACCGCTTCCCGATGCTGGGGCTCGCGACCATGGGCGTGATCACCGCGATCGGCTTCCTGATCGGCCGTCACACCGACCTGGCCACGCTGATCCAGCTGCTCACCACCGTGATGGTGATCGTCCAGGCGCTGGCCCAGATCGTCGCGCTCACCGTGCTGCGCCGCCGGCAGCCGGCCCTGAAGCGGCCGTACCGCATGTGGCTGTACCCGCTGCCGAGCATCGTCGCCTTCGCCGGCTGGTGCGTGATCTACGGCTACGCCGACCGGAACTCCCCGGGCCGCCACCCCATCGAGTGGTCCCTGGCCTGGCTCGCTCTCGGCTGCGTGGCGTTCCTGGTCTGGGCCCGGCTGGAGAAGGTGTGGCCGTTCGGGGCGAAGGAGATCAGCGAGGAGTACCTGACACCCGACGAGGCGGCCGTGGTGTAGCGTTCCGGCGTAAGCGTCAGCCTCATCCGGTGCGGTCAACTCCCACCGGGTGAGGCTTTTTTCATGACCGAGCACACCGAAGCGGACGTCGTCGTCCGCCCTGCCGTCCCCGGGGACCGCCCCGTCGTCGAACGCCTGTGGCTGATGTTCCGCCACGACCTGTCCGGGTTCCGAGGGCTCCTGCCGGCTCCCGACGGCTCGTTCCGCGACGAGCGCGTCGAGGACGCCTTCTCCTCGCCCGACTGGGCGCCCTACCTCTTCGTGCGCGGCGAGCATCCGGTCGGCTTCGCGTTCGTCCGGGCGCTGGACGCCCCCGCGCGGGTGCTCAACAGCTTCTTCGTGGTGCGCGGCGTACGGCGGACGGGCATCGGGCTGGCCGCCGTACGCGAGGTCCTCGCCCGTCATCCGGGCCGCTGGGAGATCGCGTTCCAGTACGAGAACCCGGGCGCCGTCGCCTTCTGGCGGCGGGTCGCGGCCGAGGCCGCCGGCGACGACTGGACGGAGCGGCCCCGCCCGGTACCGGGCCGGCCGGAGCTGCCGCCGGACGTGTGGATCTCGTTCGACACGGCGTCCCGAGCGGACGGCACCGGCCGCCCGCGTTGACATGCAGGGAATTACCTGCATAACGTTGGGTGTGCGATCAGCGGACGACAGCGGGATGGACCAGGTCTTCAAGGCGCTGGCCGACGACACGCGCAGGCGGCTGCTCGACCGGCTGCACGAGCGGAACGGCCAGACGCTGGGCGAGCTGTGCGGGCACATCGCGATGGCCCGGCAGTCGGTGACCCAGCACCTGGCCGTCCTGGAGGCCGCCAACCTGGTCAGCACCGTGCGGCGGGGGCGGGAGAAGCTGCACTACCTCAACCCGGTGCCGCTCCACGAGATCCAGGAGCGGTGGATCGACAAGTTCGAGCGCCCGCGCCTGCGCGCGCTCGGCGACCTGAAGCGACGAGCCGAGGAAGCCATGAGCGACCAGCCCAGCTATGTCTACGTCACCTACATCGCCAGCACCCCCGAGAAGGTCTGGGACGCCCTCACGGACGCCGACCTGACCGCCGTCTACTGGGGGCACTCCAACGTCTCCGACTGGCGGCCCGGCTCCCGCTGGGAGCACGTGCGCACGGACGGCTCCGGCATCGCGGACGTGGTCGGCACCGTCGTCGAGAGCGAGCGACCGACCCGCCTGGTCACCACCTGGGCCGCACCCGCGGACGAGGACGACCGGGGCCGGCACTCCCGGGTCACCTTCGACATCCGGCCGCACGCCGACATCGTCAAGCTCACCGTCACCCACGAGGACCTGGGCGGCGAGGACGAGCTCCGCGCCGTCTCGTCCGGCTGGCCGGCCGTGCTGTCCAACCTGAAGTCCCTCATCGAGACCGGCCGTCCGCTGCCGCAGGAGCCCTGGCTGGTCCCCGGCCGCTGAGCGGGCGCGCCACGGGGCCGGTCCACCGTCGTCGGACCGGCCCCGCGTCCTCCCTTCCAGGGGATGCCGCTGTGCCTAGGTCATAGGCGTCCGCTTGGCCGCCGAAGCGGCGCACACCAGCCCGAGGCAGAGGGCCAGCGCGCCGATGATGACGTTGTTGATGATGACGCCCTTGTCAGGGCTGGTGCCGACCACCCAGGGGGCGATGATCATCCAGATGCCGATGGCGCACATGGCCCAGCTGAGGCCGTACATGCGCTCCGGCGCCCTGGTGAAGCCCAGTGCCAGCAGGCCTATCGCTATGCCCATGATCAGGTTGTGGGCCACGAGCGCGGGCTGGCTCGCCGTGTAGTGGAGGATCCACGGGGACGCCGCGCAGTACAGACCGAGCAGGAACACCGGTCCGTCCACGAGCGCCACATCACGGCCGCCGAGCATGCGGGCGTAGCGCTCCCGCATCTCGGAGACATCGGGGTGGCTGGCTATGTCACTTCTGCCGTGCGAGACGTTGGCCATGACTCGTCTCCTTTGACTTGCAGGCCTGACCGCGTCTGGTGCGTGCGGTATGCGCCGCTAGAGAGCATTCTGCTCTTATTTCTTCCTTATGTGTACTCCCGCGCGGGCCCGGCCGCCCCGCCGCGCTCAGCCGCGCTCCCGGGCCTGCCGGAAGCGGGCGAGACCGTCCGCCAGGTCGACGATCGGCTCCGGGTAGTCGAACGCCGCCCGGTCCGGGGCGCCCAGCTTCCACGGCTCGTGCACCTTCGCCCCCGGCAGCCCCGCCAGCTCCGGCACCCAGCGCCGGACGTACTCGCCGTCCGGGTCGTAACGCTTCGCCTGGATCACCGGATTGAGGACCCGGTTGGGGCGGGAGTCCGTGCCGGTGCCCGCCACCCACTGCCAGTTGAGCTGGTTGTTCGCCACATCCCCGTCGACCAGCAGCTCCAGGAAGTGCCGGGCGCCCACCCGCCAGTCCACGTACAGCGTCTTGGCCAGGAAGCTCGCCGTCAGCAGCCGGCCGCGGTTGTGCATCCAGCCCTCGTGGCGCAGCTGGCGCATCGCCGCGTCGACGACCGGGTAGCCGGTACACCCCGCACGCCACGCCTCGGCGTCCTCGCCGGCGTCCCGCCCGGTGCGCCAACGGTCGTGTTTCGTACGGTAGTCGGCCGTGGCCGCCGCCGGCCGCACGGCCAGCACCTGCCGGTGGAAGTCCCGCCACGCCAGCTGCCGCACGAACGCCTCGGCGCCCGGCCCGCCCGCCTTCCGGGACCGGTGGACCAGCTCGACGGGGGAGAGCGTCCCGAAGTGGAGATGCGGCGAGAGCCGGGAGGTCGCGTCGCCGGCCAGGTCGTCGTGGCGCTCCTCGTACGACCCGATGCCCGCCCGCAGCCAGGCCGCCAGCCGCCCGCGGCCCTCCGCCTCGCCACCGGCGGCCAGGCCCGCCGACACGCCGGACAGCCGGTCGCGGCGCGGCAGCGGCTCGGACCCGACCCCGTCCGGCACCCGGACCCGGCGCGGCGCGGCCACGGCGTCCCGCAGCGGGTGGAGCGACCACTGCCGGAAGTACGGCGTGAACACCGCGTAGTGGTCCGAGCCGGCCGGGGTCACCGCGCCGGCCGGGACCGCCGCGGTCACCGCGTCGTGCACGTGCAGTCGCCGGCCGTCCGCCGCCAGGGCACGGCGCAGCCGCTCCTCCCGGCGCTGCGCGTGCCCGCTCACGTCGGCCGCCAGGTGCACCGCGTCGGCGTCCGCCTCGGCCGCCACCTTGCACACCTCCTCGACCAGGTCTCCCGAACGCACCACCAGCCGGCCACCGCGCTCGCGCAGCCCCGCGTCCAGGTCGCGCAGGCAGTCGGCGAGGAACGCCAGCCGGTTGGGCACCGCGAAACCGGCCCGGTCCACCCCGCGGTCCCGCACGAACAGCGGCACGACCTCGCGCGAGCCGTCCAGGGCCGCCCGCAGCGGCGGATGGTCGTGCAGACGCAGGTCGGCGGTGAACAGGACGACCGAGACGTTCATCCGGGTGGCTCCAGGGCGGTACGGGAACAGGCTGCGAAAGCTCCACGCTCCCACTTCTCCGCGCCCCGGCGGCGGACCGGCGGCCTGCGCTCTTCCGTGTTTCCGGCATGTCCGCGTCGATCGGGGGCAAGCGCACCGCAAGGTGGAAAACCGACTCGGGAGGTGCAGGACCACTATGGGCGCGAGGGTGCTGGAGCGATTTCCCGCCGGGTCTCCCCGGGGCTCGTGGCCGGCCGAGGAGTACGCGGCGAGGTGCCGGGCCGAGGGCGGCCGGGCGACCGTGGTGATGGACCTCAGCACGGACGCCTTCCTGGTCGTGGTGCCCGGCTCGGACGACGGGTCGCCCTCCGCGGTGTCCGCGTCAGCCGGTCAGTGACTGCTCGGCCCAGATGGTCTTGCCCCGGTCGCCGTACCGCGTCCCCCAGTTCTGCGCGAGCTGGGCGATCAGGTAGAGACCGCGTCCGCCCTCGTCGGTGTCCTGGGCGCGCCGCACGTGCGGCGAGGTGCTGCTGCCGTCCGACACCTCGCAGATCAGGCTCCGGTCCCGGATCAGGCGCAGCGTGATCGGCGCACCGCCGTAGCGCAGTGCGTTCGTCACCAGCTCGCTGACGATCAGCTCGGTGGTGAACGACGACTCCGCCAGGCCCCAGCGCGCCAGCTGCCGTGCCGTCAGCTCCCGTGCCCGGCCGACCATTTCGTCCCGCGCCCCGATCTCCCAGGTGACATGGGAGTCCGGGGCCAGACCGCTCATCCGGGCCACCAGGACGGCCACGTCGTCCTGGTGCCCCGGCGGCAGCAGGTCGCGCACCAGGGTGTCGCACACCTCCTGCGGAGCGGCCGACACCGGGGTGCGGGACAGGGCGGCGCGCAGCCGGCGCAGCCCGGTGTCGAGGTCCTGCGCACGTGACTCAAGGAGCCCGTCGGTGTAAAGGACGATGAGGTCGCCGTCGTCCAGGGCGATCTCGCGCTCCTCGAACACGACACCGCCCAGGCCCAGCGGCGGGCCGCCGGGCAGGGCCACGAACTCGACGGCGCCGTCCGCCGAGACGACCGCCGGCGGCGGATGGCCGGCCCGAGCCAGCCGGCACAGCCGCGACACCGGGTCGTACACCGCGTACAGGCAGGTCGCCCCCGTCACCAGGGACACCTCGTCGCCGCGCTCGTCGAGGAACCGGCTCATCTGCTCGTCCAGGTGGGCGAGGAGCTCCACCGGGGACAGGTCGAGATCCGCGAGCGTGCGTACCGCACCGCGCAGCCGGCCCATGGTCACCGCCGACTGGAGACCGTGCCCGACCACGTCGCCCACCACGAGCGCCACCCGCGCCCCGGACAGCGGGATCACGTCGAACCAGTCGCCGCCCAGCCCGGTGTGCTCGCTGGCCGGCAGATAGCGGGACGCCGTCCGCACCGCCGACGGCGACGGCAGCCGCTGGGGGAGCAGACTGCGCCTCAGGGTCCGGGCCGTCGTCCGCTCCCGGTGGTAGCGGCTCGCGTTGTCGACGCACACCGCGGTGCGGGTCACGATCTGCTCGGCGAGCCGCACGTCCTCGGGCTCGAACCGGCGGGGGCTGCGGGAACGCATGAAGACGGCGGTGCCGAGGGCGACACCCCGGGCGAGCAGGGGGACGAGCAGCCAGGAGTGGACGTCCGGGCCGGCGCCCGGTGCCATCCGGCCCGCGGTGCCGGGGGACAGCTGCTCGTCCGCGAGGAGCACGGACCCGCCCTTGGCCAGGGCGTCGAGGAACGGCGAGCCGGGCGCCGTCGCCGCCGTGTCGGGCTCGCCCACCGCTACCGCCCGGGCCCCGTCGGTGCTGCCCTCCCCGGTGGCTCCGCTGCCGGCGGCTCGGCGCAGCAGCGGGTGGCCCGGCTGCGCGTCGTCGGCGGGCTCCCGGTCGGGGAAGATGGAGTCCAGCAGGTCGACGTGGCAGGTGTCGGCGAACCAGGGCACCGCGACGTCGGCCAGTTCCCGGGCCGTCTGCCAGAGGTCCAGGGAGGTCCCGATCCGGCTGCCGGCCTCGTTGGCCAGGACCAGCCGCTCCCGCGAGCGGACCCGCTGGGTCACGTCGGAGACCACATGGGCCAGCGCGATCACCCTCCCGGACGGGTTCCTGAGCGGCAGGATCGACTCCGACCACACGTAGTCGTCGGGCGAACCGGGGACGGGATGGCCGACCACCTCGGTGTCGATCAATGCCTCGCCGGTCTCCAGTACCCGCCGCTGCCGCTCCTCCAGGGCATCGAGGTCCAGCAGGCCGGGCGGGGCCATCTCCCGCATGGTGTGCCCGGTGTACGGGGTCTCCCGGAACACCCCGGCGCGCCGCTGCGCGAGGTTCTGGGCGATGAACCGCAGCCGCGTGTCGAAGAGGTCGATGTGGAAGGGGATGTCGGTGAACAGCCCCTGCAACAGGGCACGGCCGAATTTGTACGTCCGGTACGACTCCGCGCCCGCCCCCTGCACGAGCCACCGGCGCTCGCCGTCCGCCGAGGTGAGGGAGCGCGCCCAGACCTGGACCTCGACCGGTTCCCCGTCGCGTCGCCGCAGCACCAGCGGCCCCCGGCGGGCACCCGCCTGCCAGCGCCGGAGCACCTGCGCGCCGTCGGCGGGGTCGTGGAGCAACGTGTCCGCGGGCCGCCCGAGCACCTCCCGCGCCGAATGGCCGAGCAGCTCCTCGGCGCCCGGGCCCCAGGCCGCGAGCCGGCCCTGTGCGTCGAGCAGGACCTCCGCCTCGCCCCCGGGCTCCGGAAGCTCGCCGCGGCCGTCGAAGGTGATGTCGCGCATCCTCACCTCGGGCACATCAGTGCCGGACTCGGGATGTGGTGGTTTGTGGTGTTTGCGCAATAGATGATACCCGCGCGGGCGGCCCCCGTGGGTCGCTGACAGATCCTTGACCCCCGCTGCGGCCTCCGCGATGCTGTGTTGCGAAACACGAGATGCGTGCCGTATTGGGCAACATCTCGCCGCCTCAGTCAGCCGAGGAGTGGCCATGTCCCAGCAGGTTCGTGCCGTCGTCGCGCGGAGCAAGGGCGCCCCCGTCAGTCTGGAGACCATCGTCGTGCCCGACCCCGGTCCGGGCGAGGCGCTGGTCAGGATCGAGGCCTGCGGGGTCTGCCACACCGATCTGCACTACCGCGAGGGCGGGATCAGCGACGACTTCCCGTTCCTGCTGGGGCACGAGGCGGCGGGGGTCGTCGAGGCGGTCGGCGACGGGGTCACCGACGTGGCGCCCGGTGACTTCGTGATCCTCAACTGGCGTGCCGTGTGCGGCCAGTGCCGGGCCTGTCTGCGCGGGCGGCCGTGGTACTGCTTCAACACGCACAACGCCAAGCAGAAGATGACCCTGACCGACGGCACGGAACTCTCGCCCGCCCTCGGGATCGGCGCCTTCGCGGAGAAGACGCTGGTGGCGGCCGGGCAGTGCACCAAGGTCGACCGGCGTGCGTCGGCGGCGGCCGCCGGACTGCTGGGCTGCGGCGTGATGGCGGGCATCGGCGCCGCCCTCAACACGGGCGGTGTCGGCCGTGGCGACACCGTCGCCGTCATCGGCTGCGGAGGCGTCGGCGCGGCCGCGGTGCTCGGCTCGAACCTGGCGGGCGCGGGGCGGATCATCGCGGTGGACATCGACGACCGCAAGCTGGACACGGCACGCAGGCTCGGCGCCACCCACACGGTCAACTCCAAGGAGGCCGACGCCGTGGACGCGGTGCGCGACCTGACCGGCGGCTTCGGCGCCGACGTGGTCATCGAGGCGGTCGGACGTCCGGAGACGTACCGGCAGGCCTTCTACGCCCGCGACCTCGCCGGCACCGTCGTCCTGGTCGGCGTGCCCACCCCCGAGATGAAGCTCGAACTGCCGCTGCTGGACGTCTTCGGCCGCGGCGGGGCGCTCAAGTCGTCCTGGTACGGGGACTGTCTGCCCTCCCGGGACTTCCCGATGCTCATCGACCTGTACCTGCAGGGCCGCCTCGACCTGGACGCCTTCGTCACCGAGACCATCGGGCTCGACGAGGTCGAGAAGGCCTTCGAGCGCATGCACCACGGCGACGTCCTGCGCTCGGTGGTGCTCCTGTGACGGGCGACCGCGGTCTCTGACCGCCCCGCCGACGCAGCGGCCCTGTCCCGGTGACGGCACCGGGACAGGGCCGTGGCCGCACTTCACCCGTGACCTGTTCGCCCTGCTCACGGGCGGTTTCGAGGGTGCTTCGAGGTGTCCGCGGGACCGCCCGCGCGGCCCGGGTAAACCGGCGCGAGAACTCCTTGACAACGCTTCGCGGCGGCCCGCAGACTGGCGTTGCGCTCATCGCAATCCGTTTCGCTATACGCACCGAGGTGTCATGATGATTCCCGCGTGCCGTCTCGCGGATCTGCCGCGAGGTGAGGCCCACCGGCTCGACATCGAACCGCCCGTCTCGGTGTTCCACACCGATGACGGTGAGCTCTTCGCCATCGACGACACCTGCACCCACCAGGACGCCTCGCTCGCCGACGGCTGGCTGGAGGGCTGCGAGGTGGAATGCCCCCTGCACGCCTCGAAGTTCGACCTGCGCACCGGCGCCGTGGACGCACCCCCGGCCAAGCGCCCGGTGCGCACCCACGAGGTCGTCGTGGAGGACGGAACGGTCTACGTCCGGTTGTCCGCGGATGCGCCCAACCTGCCGCCGTGCGTCACCGCCCGCCTCGCCGGAGGCGCGGCGTGAGGACGGTCGCCGTGGTGGGCGCCTCGCTGGCCGGACTGTCGGCCGCGCGCTCGCTGCGGCAGCGGGGGTACGACGGCCGGCTGGTCGTCGTCGGCGACGAGCCCCACCGCCCGTACGACAGGCCGCCGTTGTCCAAGGAGTTCCTGGCCGGCACGCTCGGCGAGGCCGACCTGGCGCTGGAGCGCGACGACGAGGAACTCGGCGCCGAGTGGCTGCTCGGCGCACGCGCCACCGGGCTCGACCGCACCGCGCGGACCGTCCGGCTGGCCGACGGCCGGGAGGTCCGCGCCGACGGCGTGGTCATCGCGACCGGCGCCGCCGCCCGTACCCTGCCCGGCACCGAAGGCCTCGCCGGGGTCCACACCCTGCGCACCCTCGACGACGCCCGCGCGCTGCGGGACGACCTGGCCCGGGGCGGCCGACTGGTGGTGATCGGCGGCGGGTTCGTCGGCGCCGAGGTCGCCGCCACGGCGTACGCGCTCGGGCTCGACGTCACCGTGATCGAGGCGGCGCCGACCCCGCTGGCCGGACCCCTCGGCGAGGAAATGGGCCGGGTCGTCTCCGCACTCCACGCCGACCACGGGGTACGGCTGCTGTGCGGGGTCGGGGTGAAGGGGCTGAGCGGCGAGCGCCAGGTGGCCGCCGTCCTGCTGGAGGACGGCCGCAGCGTGCCCGCCGACACCGTCGTCGTCGGCGTCGGGGCGCGCCCCTGCGTCGAGTGGCTGGACGGCTCCGGCGTCGTACTCGACAACGGCGTGAAGTGCGGCGCCGACGGGCGCACCAGCGTGGCCGGGGTGGTGGCCGTCGGCGACTGCGCCAACTGGTACGACCCGCACACCGGCTCCCACCGCAGGGTCGAGCACTGGACCGGCGCGCTGGAACGACCGGACACCGCCGTCGCCACCCTGCTCGCGCACGGCGCGCGGGAACCGGGGGCGCCCCGGCCGCCGTACTTCTGGTCCGACCAGTACGGCGTGAAGATCCAGTTCGTCGGCCACGCCGCCGGGGCCGACAGCGTGACGGTCGAGGAGGGCTCGACCGACGACCGCAGCTTTCTCGCCGTGTACCGGCGGGCGGGCCGCCAGGTCGCGGTGCTCGGGATGAACCAGCCGCGGCTGTTCACCCGCGCCCGCAAGCAGTTCGGCACCGCCGCGTCCTGACCGGCGCCCGCGCCACCCCACCGATCCACGACGTCCTCCGAGGAGTGCACCGTGACCTCGACCAGCCTGCCGGACAGCCTGATCGCCACCCTCCCCGGCTCCGCCTACACCGATCCCGGGATCTTCGCCCAGGAGCAGGAGCGCATCTTCGAGACGATGTGGTTCTGCGTCGCCCGCGCCGCGGACCTGCCGAAGCCCGGCGCCTTCCGCACCGTCGACGTGGGCCGCGAGAGCATCCTCGTCACCCGGGCCCGGGACCGGTCGATCCGCGCCTACTTCAACGTGTGCCGGCACCGCGGCGCCAAGCTCCGCACCGAGGAGACCGGCGAGGTCGCACGCGCCTTCCAGTGCCCGTACCACGCCTGGACCTACGGCCTCGACGGCAAGCTGGTCGCCGCGCCCAACCTCACCAAGATGCCCGACGTCGGCCGCACCGAGTACGGCCTGGTGGGTGTGGCCGTCCGGGAGTGGCTCGGCTATGTGTGGGTGTGCCTCGCGGAGAACCCGCCGTCCTTCGAGGAGGACGTGATCGGGGCGGCGGTCGAGCGGCTGGGCGACGTGGAGTCGATCGAGCACTACGGCATCGAGGACCTCTCGGTCGGCAGACGGATCGTCTACGACGTCAAGGCGAACTGGAAGCTCATCATCGAGAACTTCATGGAGTGCTACCACTGCGCCACCATCCACCCCGAACTCACCGAGGTGCTGCCCGAGTTCGCCGACGGCTACGCGGCGCAGTACTACGTCGGGCACGGCGCCGAGTTCGGCGCGGACGTCCAGGGCTTCACCGTCGACGGCTCCGAGGGGCTCGACCGTATCCCCGGGGTCGCGGAGGACCAGGACCGGCGGTACTACGCGATCACCGTCAAACCGCAGGTGTTCATCAACCTGGTCCCGGACCATGTGATATTCCACCGGATGTACCCGGTGGCCGCCGACCGCACGATCGTCGAGTGCGACTGGCTCTACCTGCCGCACGTCGTGGAGAGCGGCAAGGACGTCAGCCGGTCCGTGGAGCTCTTCGACCGGGTCAACCGCCAGGACTTCGACGCCTGCGAGCGCACCCAGCCCGGCATGAGCTCACGGCTGTACGCGAAGGGCGGGGTGCTGGTGCCCAGCGAGCACCACATCGGCGCCTTCCACGACTGGGTCGACGAGCGGCTCGGCACCCGGCAGCCGGACTGACGCCCGTGGCCCGCGTCGGACCGGTGTGCACGCGGGCCCTGCGGCGGTCGTCGCCCTGAGCGTGCTCAGCCCAGGAACCCCATGCGGTGGCTGATCTCCTCCGCGCCCTTGACCAGCACCGGAGCCAGCTCGTGCATGCGTTCCTCGGTGAACCGGTAGGACGGCCCGGAGGCGCTGATGGAGGCGATGACCTGGCCGTCCCGGTCCCGGATCGGCGCGGCCATGGCGTGCAGCCCGATCTCCAGCTCCTCCAGGGTCCAGGCGTAACCGCGCTCCCGGGCCTCGGCGAGGTTCTTCTCCAGTTTCGCCTTCGAGGAGATGGTGTGCGGGGTCAGCTTCTTCAGCCCCCCGTCCGAGATCAGCGCGGCGCGCTCCTTGGCGGGCACGTGGGCCAGCATGATCTTGCCGCTGGAGGTGGCGTGCAGCGGGGTCAGCTGGCCGACCCAGTTGTGCGCGCTGACGGCGGCCGCGCCGCGCACCTGGTAGAGGTTGATCGCGTAGTGCTCCTGCATCACCGCGATGTTGACCGTCTCGCCGATCTCCTCGGCCAGCCGCTCGCACACCACCCGGCCCTGCTGGGTGACGTCGATGCGTCCCGTCACGGCCCCCGCCAGGCGTACGATGCCGAAGCCGAGCGAGTACTTGCCCCGCTCGCCCGACTGCTCCACGAGACCGCGTGCCTCCAGGGCGCCGAGCAGCCGGAACGCGGTCGACTTGTGAACATCGATCTCCGCGGCCACCTCGCTCACCCCCGCCTCGCCGCGCTGGGCCAGGATCTCCAGGACGCTGATGGCGCGGTCGACGGACTGCACGCCGCCAGAAGATGAGCCGTTCGTTTCGGTATCCGGACTGTAGTTGCTCATGGCGAAACTATACGCGCAGTAAACAACACCCTCCAAGTAACGCGATGTGAACAAAGATCTTACAAGTTGCGCGGTTCGCAACCTGGTGCGTATAGCGATACCCGTACTAGCATGCCGCGCAATCGACGGCGCGAGCGAGACGAGGCACCATGGCTCCCTTGCAGTACGACTTCGTCATCGTCGGCGGTGGATCGGCCGGCAGCGCACTGGCGAACCGGCTCTCGGCCGACCCCGGCAACCGGGTGCTCGTCCTGGAGGCAGGCCGCCCCGACTACCCGTGGGACGTCTTCATCCACATGCCGGCGGCGCTCACCTACCCCATCGGCAGCCGCTTCTACGACTGGAAGTACGAGTCCGAGCCCGAGCCCCACATGGGCGGCCGCCGCATCTACCACGCCCGCGGCAAGGTGCTCGGCGGCTCCAGCAGCATCAACGGCATGATCTTCCAGCGCGGCAACCCGCTCGACTACGAGCGCTGGGCCGCCGACCCCGGCATGGAGACCTGGGACTACGCCCACTGCCTCCCGTACTTCCGCCGGATGGAGAACTGCCTCGCCGCCGACCCGGACGACGAGTTCCGCGGCCACGACGGCCCCCTGGTCCTGGAGCGCGGCCCGGCCACCAACCCGCTCTTCTCCGCCTTCCTGAAGGCGACCGAGGAGGCGGGCTACGCGCCCACCGACGACGTCAACGGCTACCGGCAGGAGGGCTTCGCCAAGTTCGACCGCAACGTCCACCGCGGCCGCCGCCTGTCCGCGTCCAAGGCGTACCTCAAGCCCGCCAGGAAGCGCCCCAACCTCACCGTGAGGACCCGCGCCCTGGTCACCCGCGTCCTCTTCGAGGGCAAGAAGGCCGTCGGCGTCGAGTACCGGCGTGGCAAGGGCGCCCTCCAGGAGGTCCGGGCCAAGGAGGTCATCCTCTGCGGCGGCGCGATCAACTCCCCGCAGCTGCTCCAGCTCTCCGGCATCGGCAACGCCGAGGAGCTGGGCGCCCTCGGCATCGACGTCGTCCACGACCTGCCGGGCGTCGGCGAGAACCTCCAGGACCACCTGGAGGTGTACATCCAGTACGCCTGCAAGCAGCCCGTCTCCGTGCAGCCGTACCTCGCGAAGTGGCGGGCCCCCTTCATCGGCCTCCAGTGGCTCTTCCGCAAGGGACCGGCCGCGACCAACCACTTCGAGGCCGGCGGCTTCTGCCGCAGCAACGACGAGGTGGACTACCCCAACCTGATGTTCCACTTCCTGCCCATCGCGGTCCGCTACGACGGCTCGGTGCCCGCAGGCGGCCACGGCTACCAGGTGCACGTCGGCCCCATGTACTCCGACGCCCTCGGCTCGGTGAAGATCCGGAGCAAGGACCCCCGCGAACACCCGGCCCTGCGCTTCAACTACCTCTCCACCGAGCAGGACCGCCGCGAGTGGGTCGAGGCGATCAGGGTCGCCCGCGAGCTCCTCAACCAGCCCGCACTGGCCCCCTACAACGACGGGGAGATCTCACCCGGCCCGTCCGTGGCGACCGACGAGGAGATCCTCGCCTGGGTCGCCAAGGACGGCGAGACCGCCCTGCACCCGTCCTGCACCTGCAAGATGGGCACGGACGAGATGTCCGTCGTCGACCCGGCGAGCATGCGGGTGCACGGCGTGGAGGGACTGCGCGTGGTGGACGCCTCGGTGATGCCGTACGTCACCAACGGCAACATCTACGCCCCGGTGATGATGATCGCCGAGAAGGCGGCCGACCTCATCCTCGGCAAGGAGCCGCTGCCCGCCTCGAAGGCCGCCTTCTACCGGCACCGCGACGCCCAGAAGCAGGTCGGGTAGACCATGGGCGCCGAGGCGCTGCGGGCGCTGCTCGCCCGGGTCCGCTACGAGGTGCTGCCGGCGCGGGCGACCGAGGAGAAGGTCCTCGCCCAGGTGCCCCGAGACGTCGTGGTCACGGTCACGGCGTCACCCGTCAAGGGCCTGGAGCCGACCCTCGACCTCACCGAGCGGCTCGCGGCACACGGCTACCGGGTCGTCCCGCACGTGCCCGCACGGCTGCTGCGGGACGACACCCACCTCAAGGACGTCACCGAGCGGCTGCGCGCGGCGGGCGTCGACGACCTCTTCGTCCCGGCGGGCGACGCCGATCCGCCCGCCGGGCCGTACGAGGGGGCGCTGCCGGTGCTGCGCCGGCTGACCGAACTGGGCGGACCCTTCGCGGAGACGGGCATCACCGGCTATCCGGAGAGCCACCCGTTGATCCACGACGACCTCACCATCCAGGCGATGTGGGACAAGCGGGCGCACGCCACCTACATCGTCAGCAACCTCTGCTTCGACGCGCGCGTGCTCGGCGACTGGCTCGGCCGGATCCGGCGCCGGGACGTCACCCTGCCCGTATACATAGGGGTCGCCGGGCCCGTCCAGCGGGCCAGGCTGCTGACGATGGCGACGAAGATCGGAGTGGGGGAGTCGACCCGCTTCCTCACCCGGCACGCCTCCTGGTTCCTGCGCTTCGCCACCCCCGGCGGTTACGACCCGGAGCGGCTGCTCGCCCGCGGCGGGGAGGCGTTCACCGCGCCGGAGGCAGGCGTGGCGGGCCTCCATCTGTTCACCTTCAACCAGGTTGCCGAGACGGAGCGGTGGCGCCGTGCGCTGCTGGACCGGCTGGGCGGCTGACCCGCCCGAGGAGGCGCCGCTTTCGCGGCCGAATCGGGATACGCGGAGCCCTTGACGGCTGTCAGTACATTCGGTCAGGGTGTTCCACCAAAAGCAATCCAATGCACAATGCGCAACGAATTCGGGCTCGAAGGGCGCGGCCGTGGCAGATCTGTATGTGGATGGGAAATGGCGCTCGGCGGTGGCCGGCGGCCACCGCGAGATCCGCTGTCCGGCGGACGGCACCCTCGTCGCGACGGTCTCGGAGGCGACCCGCCCCGACACGGAGGCGGCGATCACCGCGGCCCGCCGCGCCTTCGATGAGGGCCCCTGGCCGCACACCCCCGAGCGCGAGCGCGGCGCCCTGCTGCTGCGCACCGCCGACATCATCGAGCGCGACGCCAAGGAATTCGCCCGCGCCGAGTCCCTGGACACCGGCAAGCGCCTGGTGGAGAGCGAGTACGACATCGCCGACGTCGTCTCCTGCCTCCGCTACTACGGCGGCATCGCGGGCACCGGCGCCGGCCGGGTGATCGACACCGGACGTGCGGACGCCGTCAGCCGTGTCGTGTACGAGCCGGTCGGCGTGTGCGGACTGATCACCCCGTGGAACTACCCGCTGCTGCAAGCAAGTTGGAAGGTCGCGCCCGCTCTCGTCGCGGGCAACACGTTCGTCCTGAAGCCCAGCGAGCTCACTCCCTCCACTGCGATCCTGCTGCTGAAGGCGCTGGAGGAGGCCGGACTCCCGCCCGGTGTCGGCAACCTCGTCCTCGGCGCCGGACCCGAGGCCGGCGCCGCGCTCTCCGAGCACCCCGCCGTCGACATGGTGTCCTTCACCGGCGGCCTGGAGACCGGCAAACGGATCATGGCCACCGCCGCGGCGACCGTGAAGAAGGTCGCCCTCGAACTCGGCGGCAAGAACCCCAATGTGGTCTTCGCCGACGCCGACTTCGACACCGCCGTCGACTTCGCGCTCACCGCCGTCTTCCTGCACTCCGGGCAGGTCTGCTCGGCCGGCGCCCGGCTGATCGTCGAGGACTCCATCCACGACGCCTTCGTCGACGAGGTCGTGCGCCGCGCCCGCCTCATCCGGCTGGGCGGCCCCTTCGACCCCGAGGCCGAGACCGGCGCGCTGATCTCCGCGCAGCACCGCGAGAAGGTCGAGGCGTACGTCGCCGCCGGCCTCGCCGAGGGTGCCGTACTGCGCTGCGGCGGCACCCGCCCCGACGACCCCGCGCTCGCGAACGGCTTCTACTACCCGCCCACCGTCCTCGACGAGTGCCGGCAGGACATGCGCGTGGTGCACGAGGAGTCCTTCGGACCCGTGCTCACCGTCGAACGCTTCCGGGACGAGGACGACGCCGTCCGCATCGCCAACGACACGGAGTACGGCCTCGCCGGAGCCGTCTGGACACAGGACGCGGGCAAGGCCCAGCGGGTCGCCCGCCGGCTGCGCCACGGCACCGTCTGGATCAACGACTACCACCCCTATGTGCCGCAGGCGGAATGGGGTGGCTTCGGGCACTCGGGCGTGGGCCGCGAGCTGGGACCGACCGGCCTGGACGAGTACCGAGAGCCCAAGCACGTCTGGCAGAACATCCAACCCCGGCCGCAGCACTGGTTCCGCGGCTGACGCCGAAGAGAGGTCCCCACCATGCCCCCAGCCCAGACCGAGGCGTCGCAGCGGCGCGCCACGTCCGAGGAACCCCGGGACCGCACCCCGGTCATCTCCGTGCGCCGGCTGTGGAAGGTGTTCGGGCCCAAGGCCGACGAGGTGCCGGGCTCCGAGGAGCTGTGCGGCCTCACCCGCCGCGAGCTCATGGACCGCACCGGCTGCACCGCCGCCGTCCGGGACGTCGACTTCGAGGTGTCGCCCGGCGAGGTCTTCGTCGTCATGGGCCTGTCCGGGTCCGGCAAGTCCACCCTGGTGCGATGTCTGACCCGGCTGATCGAACCCACCGCCGGCGAGATCGTCTTCGAGGGCGAGGACATCCGGGACGCCGACGCCCGGCGGCTGCGCGAGCTGCGGCGCAGCAAGTTCTCCATGGTCTTCCAGCACTTCGGCCTGCTGCCGCACCGCAAGGTCGTCGACAACGTGGCGTTCGGCCTGGAGATCCGGGGCATGGGCAGGGCCGACCGCATGAAACGGGCGATGGAGACCGTCGAACTGGTGGGCCTCGCCGGTTACGAGAACTCCTATCCCGACCAGCTCTCCGGCGGTATGCAGCAACGTGTGGGTCTGGCCAGGGCGTTGGCCGGCGACCCCGACGTCCTCTTCTTCGACGAACCGTTCTCCGCACTCGACCCGCTGATCCGCCGCGACATGCAGAGCGAGGTCATCCGGCTGCACCACGAGGTCGGCAAGACCATGGTGTTCATCACCCACGACCTCTCCGAGGCGCTCAAACTGGGCGACCGCATCCTGATCATGCGGGACGGCAAGACGGTCCAGTGCGGCACCGGCGACGAACTGGTGGGCGCCCCGGCGGACGACTACGTAAGGGACTTCGTCAAGGACGTGCCGCGCGGCGACGTCCTCACCCTGCGCTGGATCATGCGGCCCGCCGAGCCCGACGACGCCCTCGACGGACCGGAGCTGGGCCCGGACGTCGTGGTACGCGAGGCGACCCGGGCGGTGCTCGCCGCCGACAGGCCGGTCAAGGTCGTCGAGAACGGCAAGCTGCTGGGCATCGTCGGCGACGAGGAGATCCTCGCCGTGGTCGCCGGACAGGACGGCGGCGCCTGATGGCCGCCGTCGCCGACGCGACCGCGCCGGTCGCGACGATCCGCAGGAAGGTCAGCCGCCCGATGGCGGTGGCGGCGATCCTGGTCCTGTGGCTGGTGCTCTTCGCCGCGTTCCGCGGCCGGCAGACGCTGACCCTGGCCGCCGCCGACCTCACCGGTCTGCACCGCTGGCTCAACGACGTGAACGACAGCATCGGCGCCAACCGCAACTCCAACCCGCTCTTCCTGTACTTCTTCAACGAGATCCGGCTGGCCATCGACAACCTGGTCACCTTCGTCCAGTCGCTGATCTCCCAGCCGACCGACGGCCGCCCGGTCCCGCAGATCGGCTGGCTCGGCGTCGTCGGCATCGCCGGCTACGTCTCCTGGGCCGTGGGCAACTGGCGGGTCGCCCTGCTGGCCGTCGCCGGCTTCACCTTCTTCGGGCTCCAGGGCCTGTGGCAGGAGAGCATGGACACCCTGGCGCTGACCCTGTCGGCGGTCCTGGTGGCCCTGCTCATCGGGATCCCGCTCGGCGTGTGGGCGGGGCTCTCCGACCGGTTCAACCGGATCATGACGCCCTTCCTGGACTTCATGCAGACGATGCCGACCTTCGTCTACCTCGCCCCGCTGACCCTGATCTTCCTCATCGGCGGCGCCTCCGCCGTGATCACCACCGTGATCTACGCGGCCCCGCCCGCCATCCGCATCACCGCGCACGCCATCCGCTCGGTGCCCGAGACCACCGTGGAGGCGGCCGACTCGCTCGGCACCACCCGCACCCAGCAACTGCTGAAGGTGCTGCTGCCGATGTCGAAGCGCACGGTCGTCATGGGCGTCAACCAGACCATCATGGCCGCCCTGGCCATGGTCACCATCGCCGCCCTGATCGACGCGCCCGGCCTCGGCAAGACCGTCGTCCAGGCCCTCCAGTCGCTCGACGTCGGCACCGCCTTCAACGCCGGCCTCGCCATCGTCGTCATGGCGATCGTGCTCGACCGGGTCACCACCGCGGCCGCCGCCCGCACCGAGACCCGCCGCACGGACGGGCGGTTCCTCACGTGGCGCCGCCCGCTGCTGGGGGCGGGCGGGGCCGCCGCCGTCGTCCTGGTCTACCTCTCCCACACCTACGTCTGGGCGGCCGAGTTCCCCGGCGACGGCACCGCCGGCAGCCACATCGCCAGCGCCGCCGACACCGCGACCACCTGGATGCAGGACCACCTCTCCGGCCTCACCAACGCCCTGCGGGACGCCCTCACCAACGGCCTGCTCAACCCCTTCCAGACCCTGCTCACCGACTCCCCGTGGTGGCTGGTCGGTGCCGTCCTGGTCGCGCTCGGCGCGGTCCTCGGCGGCTGGCGGGCCGGGGTGACGGCGGCCGTGTGCGTCGGCCTGCTGGTCGGCACGGGCCTGTGGTCGGACAGCATGACCACGCTCGCCTCGACCGCCGTGGCCACCGTCCTGGTGATGCTGGTCGGCGTCGTCTTCGGCGTGTGGATGGGCCGCAGCACTCTGGTGGACCGGCTGATCCGGCCCACCCTGGACGCCGCGCAGGTCATGCCGCCGTTCGTCTACCTGGTGCCGTTCCTGGCGCTGTTCGGCGCCACCCGCTTCACCGCGATCATCGCGGCTGTCGTCTACGCGGCACCCGTCGCCGTCAAGATCATCGCGGACGGGGTGCGGAACGTGTCCGCGCCCACCGTGGAGGCGGCCACCTCGGCCGGGTGCAACACCTGGCAGATCATCACCAAGGTCCAGCTGCCGATGGCACGCAGCGCCCTGACCCTCGCGACCAACCAGGGCCTGATCTACGTGCTGTCGATGGTTGTGGTGGGCGGCCTGGTGGGGGCCGGCGCCCTCGGCTACGACGTCGTGGCCGGTTTCTCGCAGGGCGAGCTGTACGGCAAGGGGCTGGCGGCAGGGCTCGCCATCGTACTGCTCGGAGTCATGTTCGACCGGATCACTCAGGCTGCGGCACGACGCACCAGGGCATAAGGAGCTCGACATCATGGCACAACACTGGCGAGCCGGCGCGGCCGGCCTGGCCGTCCTCGGCCTCACCCTCACCGCCTGCGGCGGGGCGAAGGTCGGCGAGAGCAGTTCCGCCGGCTCGAAGTCCTCGGACGGCAAGTGCGGCACCTTCAACCTGGCCGTCAACCCCTGGGTGGGCTACGAGGCGGACGCGGCGGTCGTCGCGTACGTCGCGCAGCACGACCTCGGCTGTACGGTCGCCAAGAAGGACCTCAAGGAGGAGATCGCCTGGCAGGGCTTCGGGACCGGCGAGGTCGACGCCGTCCTGGAGAATTGGGGCCACGACGATCTGAAGAAGAAGTACATCACCGGCCAGAAGACGGCCGTCGAGGCCGGTTCCACCGGCAACAAGGGCATCATCGGCTGGTACGTGCCGCCGTGGCTGGCCAAGGCGCACCCGGACATCACCAACTGGGAGAGCCTCAACAAGTACGCGGCCAACTTCAAGACCTCGGAGTCCGGCGGCAAGGGCCAGCTGCTCGACGGCGACCCCTCGTACGTCACCAACGACGCCGCCCTGGTGAAGAACCTGAAGCTGAACTTCAAGGTGGTGTACGCGGGCAGCGAGACCGCGCTCATCCAGGCCTTCAGAACGGCCGAGAAGAACAAGCAGTGGCTCATCGGCTACTTCTACGAACCGCAGTGGTTCCTGTCCGAGGTGCCGCTGGTCAAGGTCAGCCTGCCCAAGTACACGACCGGTTGCGACGCCGACGCGGCGAAGGTCGCCTGCGACTACCCCGTCTACGACCTCGACAAGATCGTCAGCGCGAGCTTCGCCAAGTCCGGCAGCCCGGCGTACGACCTGGTGAAGAACTTCAACTGGACCAACGACGACCAGAACACCGTGGCCAAGTACATCGCGGTGGACAAGCTGTCGGACGACGCGGCGGCGAAGAAGTGGGTCGATGCCAACCCCGACAAGGTGAAGGCCTGGCTGAAGTAGCGAGGGCCGCGCGGAGAGTTGTTCCGGGACACCCGGCGGGGGGGGCGCCCGTGTGGGGACCGCCCCCCGGGCGGTTGCCGTTTAGGGGCGGCCCCGGGGCTGGCGCCCTAACCGCT
>NZ_JBSHBL010000103.1:0-5737 GCF_053611985.1 Streptomyces sp. NPDC054770 | reverse complement strand
TTTGTGCGGCCACCCGGGGGGGGGGGGGCGCGGGTGGCCCCCCCCCCCGCCGGGCGTTGCCGTTTTCCGGCCGCCGCAGGGGCTGTCGCCGTAACCGCTCTCCGGCCTGTTCCGCGGGCTGTTCCGCCGGGTCGCCACCCCCTTGACACCCCTCCTCACGGGCGGGCACATTGAGTTGCGCAGCCTGAATCACGTTGCGTACGAAGCAACTGCACCGGTCTCAAGTTCGGAGGTTGGGCGATGGCGGGACCCCGAGTGGTCATCATCGGAGCGGGCGTCGTGGGAGCGGCCCTCGCGGACGAGATCTCCGCGCGCGGCTGGACCGAGGTGACCGTGGTCGACCAGGGCCCCCTCCCGGCCACCGGGGGCTCCTCTTCACACGCCCCCGGCCTGGTCTTCCAGACGAACCCCTCGAAGACCATGACGGAGCTGGCCCGCTACACCGTCGAGAAGCTCTGCTCCCTCGACGTCGACGGCAAGCCCTGCTTCCTCCAGGTCGGCGGCCTCGAAGTGGCCACCACCCCCGAGCGCCTGGCCGAACTCCACCGCCGGCACGGCTGGATCACCGCCTGGGGCATCGAAGCGCGCCTGCTGACCCCCGACGAGTGCGTGGCACAGCACCCGCTGGTCAACCGCGACCGGGTCCTCGGCGGCCTGCTCGTCCCCACCGACGGCCTCGCCAAGGCCGTCCTCGCCGTCGAGGCCCAGATCCGCCGGGCCACCGAGCGCGGCGTCCGCTTCCTCGCCCGCCACGAGGTCCTCGACGTCCGGCAGAGCGAGGGCCGGGTCACCTCCGTGCTGACCGACCAGGGCGAGATCCCCGCCGACATCGTCGTCTGCTGCGCCGGCATCTGGGGGCCGAAGATCGCCCGCATGGTCGGCATGAACCTCCCGCTCACACCGCTCGCCCACCAGCTCGCCTGGACCGGCCCGGTCCCCGCCCTGGCCGGCCAGACCGAGGAGGCGGTCCGCCCGATCCTGCGCCACCAGGACGCCGACCTCTACTACCGCGACCGCTTCGACACCCTCGGCATCGGCTACTACGGCCACCGCCCGATGCCGGTCTCCGCCGACGACATCCTCTCCGTGGACGAGGCCGACCAGATGCCCTCCGTCCTGAAGTTCACCGAGGAGGACTTCGAGGACGCCTGGACCGAGACCCGGTCCCTCCTCCCCGCGACCCGCGAGGCCAAGATCGAGGAGGGCATCAACGGCCTTTTCTCCTTCACCACCGACGGCTACCCGCTCCTCGGCGAGTCCCCGGACGTCAAGGGCTTCTGGGTCGCCGAGGCCGTCTGGGTCACCCACTCCGCGGGCGTCGGCCGCGCGGTCGCCGAATGGCTGGTCGACGGCCACTGCTCGTCCTTCGACCTGCACGAGTGCGACGTCAACCGCTTCGAACCGCACCAGCTCGCCCCGGAGTACGTCCTGGCCCGCGACTGCCAGAACTTCGTCGAGGTCTACGACATCCTCCACCCCCTCCAGCCGTCCGGGAAACCGCGCCCGATCCGCACCAGCCCCTTCCACGCCCGCCAGCAGGAACACGGCGCGTTCTTCCTGGAGGCGAACGGCTGGGAGCGCCCGCAGTGGTACGAGGCGAACGCCGGCCTGCTCGAAGGCCGTTCGATCGCCACCCCCAACGACTGGGCCGCCCGCTACTGGTCGCCGATCGTCGGCGCCGAGGCACAGGTCACCCGCGAGACCGTCGCGATGTACGACATGACCGCCCTCAAGCGCCTGGAGGTCAGCGGCCCCGGGGCCGCGGACTTCCTGGAGGGCCTGGTCACCGGCAAGGTCGCCAAGTCCGTCGGCTCGGTGACCTACACCCTGCTCCTCGACCACGACGGCGGCATCCGCAGCGACGTCACCGTCGCCCGCCTCGCCCGCGACCTCTTCCAGGTCGGCGCCAACGGCAACCTCGACCTCGACTGGTTCAGCCGGCACCTCCCGGCCGACGGCAGGGTCCAGGTCCGCGACATCACCCCCGGCACCTGCTGCATCGGCCTGTGGGGCCCCCTTGCACGCGAGGTCCTCCAGCCGCTCACCGACGAGGACTTCTCCAACGACGGCCTCAAGTACTTCCGCGCCAAACGCGCCTACATCGGCTCGGTGCCGGTCACCGCGATGCGGCTGTCGTACGTCGGCGAACTCGGCTGGGAGCTGTACACCACCGCCGACCAGGGCCAGAAACTCTGGGACACCCTCTGGCAGGCGGCCGAGCCGCTCGGCGGGATCATCGCCGGCCGCGGTGCCTTCAACAGCCTCCGCCTGGAGAAGGGCTACCGCTCCTTCGGCACCGACATGACCTACGAGCACGACCCCTACGAGGCCGGCGTCGGCTTCGCCGTCAAGCCCGACAAGGGCGACTTCGTCGGGAAGGCGGCGCTGGAGCGGCGCAAGGGCGAGGTGCGGCGCCGGCTGAGCTGCCTCACGATCGAGGACCCGCGGGCCGTCGTGATGGGCAAGGAGCCGGTGTACGACGGTGAGCGTGCCGTCGGCTACGTGACCAGCGCGGCGTACGGCTACACGATCGGCAAGGGGATCGCTTACGCGTGGCTGCCGGCGGAGCTGGCGGTGCCCGGGACCGGGGTGCAGATCGGGTACTTCGACCAGCGCGTGGAGGCGGTGGTGGCCGAGGAGCCGTTGTTCGACCCGGGGATGAGTCGGCTCCGTGGGTGACGGATCGCGGTGGCGTCGTTGTTCGGCTGCGGGCTCGTTGTGGCTGGTCGCGCAGTTCCCCGCGCCCCCTACGGGGCGCCTCGCCAAGGTCGTTGAAAGGATCGCGGAACCCGTATGAACGCGTTGAACACGCCCCTGGCCGAGCTCGACCCCGAGGTCCATGCCGCGCTCCGTGCCGAGCTGGACCGGCAGCAGTCCACCCTGGAGATGATCGCCTCCGAGAACTTCGCGCCCGTCGCCGTGATGGAGGCGCAGGGTTCGGTCGCGACGAACAAGTACGCCGAGGGCTACCCCGGGCGCCGTTACTACGGCGGCTGCGAACACGTCGACGTCACGGAGCGGTTGGCCATCGAGCGCGTCAAGTCCCTCTTCGGGGCCGGCTTCGCCAACGTCCAGCCGCACTCGGGCGCCCAGGCCAACACCGCCGTCTTCTTCGCCCTGTTGAAGCCCGGCGACACGATCCTCGGCCTCGACCTCGCGCACGGCGGCCACCTCACCCACGGCATGCGCCTCAACTACAGCGGCAAGATGCTCGACGTCGTGCCGTACCACGTGTCCGAGACCGACAACCTCGTGGACCTGGAAGAGGTGGAGCGGCTCGCCAAGGAACACCGGCCCAAGATGATCATCGCGGGCTGGTCGGCGTACCCGAGGCAGCTGGACTTCGCGGCCTTCCGGCGGATCGCCGACGAGGTCGGTGCCCTGCTCATGGTCGACATGGCGCACTTCGCGGGCCTGGTGGCGGCCGGGCTGCACCCGAGCCCGGTCCCGCACGCCCACGTGGTCACCACGACCACGCACAAGACCCTCGGCGGACCCCGCGGCGGAGTCATCCTCACCAACGACGCCGACCTCGCCAAGCGGATCAACTCGGCGGTGTTCCCCGGCATGCAGGGCGGTCCGCTGGAGCACGTCATCGCGGCGAAGGCCGTCTCCTTCAAGGTCGCCGCGTCACCCGGGTTCGCCGAGCGCCAGGCCCGCACCCTGGCCGGCGCCCGCATCCTCGCCGAGCGCCTGACCCGGCCCGACGCGGCCGCGGCCGGCGTGAAGGTGCTGACCGGCGGCACGGACGTCCACCTCGTCCTGGTCGACCTGCGCAACTCGCCCCTGGACGGCCGGCAGGCGGAGGACCTCCTCCACGAGATCGGCATCACCGTCAACCGCAACGCCGTCCCCTTCGACCCGCGTCCGCCCATGGTCACCTCCGGCCTGCGCATCGGCACCCCCGCCCTGGCCACCCGGGGCTTCACGGCGGAGGACTTCGCCGAGGTCGCGGACGTCATCGCGCTCGCCCTCCAGCCCGAGCCGGACATCGCCGCCCTGCGCGCCCGCACGCAGACACTCGCGGCCAAGCACCCGCTCTACCCCCACCTCTCGCACGACGGAGACGCCCGATGAGCCCCCGCACCCCCGGCGCCGACCTCCCCGACCACCCGGAGTTCCTCTGGCGCACGCCCGAGCCCAGGCGGTCGTACGACGTCGTCATCGTCGGCGGCGGCGGACACGGCCTCGCCACCGCCCACTACCTGGCCAGGAACCACGGCATCACCAACGTGGCCGTCCTGGAGAAGGGCTGGCTCGCCGGCGGCAACATGGCCCGCAACACCACGATCATCCGCTCCAACTACCTGTGGGACGAGAGCGCGGGCATCTACGAACACGCGCTGAGACTCTGGGAGGGCCTGGAGGAGGAACTCGACTACCCGATCCTCTTCTCCCAGCGCGGTGTCCTGAACCTCGCCCACAGCCTCCAGGACGTCCGCGACAGCGTCCGCCGGGTCGAGGCCAACCGCCTCAACGGCGTCGACGCCGAGTGGCTCGACGCGGACGGGGTCAAGGAGGTCTGCCCGATCGTCAACACCTCACCCGACGTGCGCTACCCGGTCCTGGGCGGCACCTACCAGCCTCGCGGGGGCATCGCCAAGCACGACTACGTGGCCTGGGGCTTCGCCCGCTCCGCGGACGCGGCAGGCGTCGACATCATCCAGAACTGCGAGGTCACCGGGCTGGACGTGGTGGACGGCCGGGTCGTCGGCGTCCGGACGACCCGCGGCCCGATCGCGGCCGGCAAGGTGGCCCTGTGCTCGGCCGGCCACACCTCGGTCCTGGCCGCCATGGCGGGCATCGACCTCCCCCTCCAGAGCCACCCGCTCCAGGCCCTCGTCTCCGAACTCCTGGAGCCCGTCCACCCCACCGTCGTCATGTCCAACGCGGTGCACGTCTACGTCAGCCAGGCGCACAAGGGCGAGCTGGTGATGGGCGCCGGCATCGACGCGTACAACTCCTACACCCAGCGCGGCGCGTTCCACATCATCGAGGAGCAGATGGCGGCGGCCCTCGAACTCTTCCCGGTCTTCGCCCGCGCCCACGTGCTGCGCACCTGGGGCGGCATCGTCGACGTCAGCCCCGACGCCTCACCGATCGTCGGCCTCACCCCGGTGGACAACCTCTACCTCAACTGCGGCTGGGGAACGGGCGGTTTCAAGGCCACCCCGGGGGTCGGCTGGGTCTACGCCCACACCATCGCCCACGACACCCCCCACCCGCTCAACGCCCCCTTCTCGCTCGACCGTTTCACCACCGGCGCGCTCGTCGACGAGCACGGCGCGGCCGCGGTGGCCCACTAGGGAGCCCAACCATGCTGCTCATCCCCTGCCCCTGGTGCGGGCCCCGCGACGAGACCGAGTTCCACTACGGCGGCCAGGCCCACGTCCCCTACCCCGAGGACCCGGCCGCCCTCACCGACGAGGAGTGGGCGCGGTTCCTGTTCTTCCGGGACAACCCCAAGGGCCCGTTCGCGGAGCGCTGGAGCCACGCGGCAGGCTGCCGCAGATGGTTCAACGCGGTCCGCGACACGTCGACGAACGAGATCCTGACGGTGTACCGGGCGGGCGAGCCGCGTCCGGCTCTCCCAGCCCGTCCGGCGTTTGAGGACGAGGCCGTTCAGGCCGAAGCGGGGTCCGGGGGCGCAGCCCCCGGCGGGGTCGAAGGGGCAACGCCCCTTCAGGACGGGACGGGTAGGGGCGGCGGGGGCGACCCTACTCTCCGCGCCCCCACC
>NZ_JBSHBL010000102.1:0-33843 GCF_053611985.1 Streptomyces sp. NPDC054770 | reverse complement strand
CGCCGCGGCGCCGGGGGCGCCGGCCGGGGGGCGGGCCCCGACTCCCGGGCGGCCGGGGCCAACTCCCGCGCGTACGCGCCGCCATGGGCTCCACCCCGCGGTGCCATTGGTCCCACCTCTGGTGGTTTACGCCATTCGCGTGCGTTGCCTTGACCGCCCCCGAACCCCCTCTTATGGTCGCGCTTACACAGGATGTCCGACGTCTCCGTTCCCCCACACTGGAGGCACCGTGCGCGACGCGGCGACCCACGCCCGCAGGACGTTCCTGACACACACCGGCGCGCTGGGCGCGGCGGCCGCCCTGTCGTCGCTGACGGCGTGCGGCCCCAGGTCCACGATCGACCTCGGCGGCGACGGCTCCGACCGCACCCTCACGGCCGTGATCGGCTACGGCAACGACGGCAGCTGGGACCCCACCCAGACCGCGTCCGCGTTCGCGATGGCCGCCAACAACCACATCTACGAGGGCCTGGCCGACACCGACCCGATCACCCGCGCCCCCTACCCGGCGCTGGCGACCCGGCTGCCCGCCGACGATCACGCCACCACCTGGCGGTTCACCCTGCGCTCCGGGGCCACCTTCCACGACGGGAGACCGGTCACCGCCGACGACGTGGTCTTCGTCTTCGACCGGATCCTCGACCCGGGCACCCAGACCCTCGCCCAGGGCTTCTTCGCGAGCTGGCTGAAGGAGGCCCGCAAGGTCGACACCCGGACCGTCGACCTGGTGCTGAAGTTCCCCTTCCCGGACGGGATCGCCCGCCTCACCCTCGCCAAGATCATGCCGAGGCACGTGTTCGCCCGGCCCGGCGCCTGGGACGACGCGATCAGGGGACTGGCGGTCGGCTCGGGACCGTACCGGCAGACCGCGCACCACCCGAAGTCGAACACGACCTTCGCCGCGTACGACCGCTACAACGGCCCCCGCACTCCCGCCTTCCGGAAGATGAACTGGCTGACGATCGTCGACGCCGCCTCACGCGTGGCGCGGATCTCCGGGGCCGGTGCCGGCGCCCAGATCTCGGACAACATCCCCTACGCCAACATCCCCCGCCTCGAACAGGGCGGACTGTCGGTCGGCGGCGGCGCCGGGATGAACAACGCGTTCCTGATGTTCAACACGCAGCACAAGCCCTTCGACGACGTCCGGGTCCGCCAGGCCCTGCACTACGCCATCGACAAGGAGAAGATCGTCGAGGTCGCCCTCAAGGGCCACGGAAAACCCGCGAGTTCGTTCCTGAACGAGACCAACCCCGCCTACCGCACGGCGAAGACGGTCTACGACCACGACCCCGACCGGGCCAGGGCGCTCCTCAAAGCCGCCGGAGTCAGCGGCCTGCACGTGAACATCCTCGCCGTCAACGTGAGCTGGCTCGTCGACTGCCTGCCCACCATCAAGTCGTCCTGGGACGCGATCGGCGTCGCCACGACCCTGTCCCCGCAGGAGACCACGGCCGTGTTCACCAAGATGGACCAGAAACAGGACTACCAGGTCGTCGCCGCCGTCTCGAACCCCAACCAGTTCGGCCTCGACGCCGACCTGATCATGCACTACAACTACGGCCCCCAGAACCTCTGGACGGGCTACGCCCGCTGGTCCGGCGACGCCGTCGCGAAGCGGCTCTTCAGGGACATGGACGCGGCCACCCGCGAACCGGACCCGGACCGGAAGAGGACGATGATCCAGGACTACATCGACGTCGTCGCCGAACAGGCCGTCCTCTACCCGGTCGTCCACAACGAGCTGATCACCGCCTGGGACCCGCGCAGACTCACCGGCATAAGGGCCCAGCCCTACCCCGGCATCAACGTCCTCACCGCCAAGTGGGCCTGACCCCATGACCGCCGTCCTGCGCATCCTGCTGCGCCGCACCGCCCTGCTGGTGCCCCTGCTGCTCGGCATCGCCCTGTTCGTGTTCCTGGTGATGCGGTTCTCCGACGTCGACCCGGCGTCCGCGTTCTTCCAGGGCGCCAACCCCACCCCGCAGCAGCTCCACGACTTCCGCGAACGCAACGGCCTCCTGGACCCGCTGCCCCTGCGCTACGTCCACTTCGTCGGCGGCCTGCTCCACGGCGACCTCGGCACCAGCGCCCTCACCCGCACCCCGGTCCTCGACCAGGTCCTCACCGCCCTGCCGCTCACCCTCCAGCTGACCTTCCTCGGCCTCGGCATCGCCGTCGTCCTGGCGCTGGCCGCGGGCGTGACCGCGGCCATCCACCGGGACCGGGCCGCCGACCAGGTCATCCGCGTCCTCTCCCTGGTCGGGGTGGCCGCCCCCGCCTTCTGGCTGGCACTGCTGATGATCCAGTACCTGGCCGTCGACCGCGGCTGGTTCCCGGCCGGCGGCTACATCAACCCCGAGGACTCCGTCACCGGCTGGCTGCGGACCATGGCGCTGCCCGCCCTCGCGCTCTCCCTCCCGGTGGCCGCCCAGCTCACCCGGATCGTCCGCACCTCGGTGGTCGAGGAACTCGACAAGGACTACGTCCGCACCGCGATCGGCAGCGGCCTGCCACCCCATGTCGTGGTCGGCCGCAACGTGCTGCGCAACGCACTGGTCAACCCCCTGACCGTGCTGGGCCTGCGGGTCGGCTACCTGCTCGGCGGCGCCGTCGTCATCGAGACCGTCTTCGCCCTGCCCGGCATGGGCAAACTGATGATCGACGCCGTCCAGAACGGCGACCCGGCCGTGGTCCAGGGCGTCGTCCTCACCACCGCGACCGGCTTCGTCGTCGTCAACCTCGTCATCGACATCCTCTACCTCCTGGTCAACCCGCGCCTGAGGGAGGCCACATGACGACGTTCACCCGCGCGGCCCTCACCACCGCCCTCGCCCGCCCCGGCGTACGGCTGCGCAGACTGTCACCGCTGTCGAAGACGGCCCTCGCCTTCCTGGCCGTGGTCGTCCTGGTGGCGCTGTCCGCCCCCCTCCTCGCCCCCGACGACCCCCTCGCCCAGCAGGCCCCCGTCGACGGCACCGGCCACCCCTCCGCCGACCACTGGATGGGCCAGGACAGCCTCGGCCGGGACATCCTCAGCCGGCTGATGTACGGCGCCCGCTGGTCCCTCGCCATCGGCCTCGGCGCGACCGGCCTCGCCCTGGTCGCCGGAGCCCTCCTCGGCGCCTTCGCGGCCACCTCCCGCAAGGCCGCCGACGAGACCCTGATGCGCTGCCTGGACGTGGTGATGGCGTTCCCCGGCATCGCCCTCGCCGCCGTCCTGGTCGCCGTCTTCGGCGGCGGGATCACCGTCCTGATCTGCGCGATCGCCTTCCTCTTCACCCCACCGGTGGCCCGCGTGGTCCGGGCGAACGTCCTCGACCAGTACGGCGAGGACTACGTCACCGCGGAACGCGTGATCGGCGCCCGCACTCCCCACATCGTGCTCCGCCACGTGGCCGTCAACTGCGCCGCCCCCATCCTCGTCTTCTGCACGGTCCAGGTCGCCGAGGCCATCGTCTTCGAGGCGTCCCTCTCCTTCATCGGCGCGGGCGTCCGGCCCCCCGACCCGTCCTGGGGCAGCGTCATCGCGGACGGCAGGAACATGGTCCTGACGGGCGGCTGGTGGGCCACCCTCTTCCCCGGCCTGCTGATCCTCCTCACCGTCCTCTCCCTGAACATCCTCTCCGAGGGCGTCTCGGACGCGTGGGCGTCCCCGGCACCGAGGGAGGTGGAGCCGACTGAGCCCGTGCAGGTGGTCGAGCCCGGGGAGGCCCTGGAGCTGCCGTCCTTGACCGAGGCGGCCGACCGGCTACGACGGCGTGCCCGCCCCCTCCCCTCCCACGACGGCCCACCGGTCCTGTCCGTGGAGAACCTCACCATCGCCTTCCCGGACCGCCACCGGGGCACGAACATCGTCAACGGCATCAGCTTCGAGGTCCACGCGGGCGAAGTGCTCGGCCTGGTAGGGGAGTCGGGCTGCGGCAAATCTCTGACGGCCCTGACGATCATGGGCCTGCAACCGAAGACGGCAAGGGCGACAGGCCAGATCCTCTTCAACGCCGTCGGCCGAAGCGCCCCGTCAGGGGCGCGGGGAACTGCGCGACCAGCCACAACGCACCCGCAGCGGCCCGTGGACCTCACCACCCCCCACCGCCGCCTCCTCGGCCACGAGATCGCGATGGTCTACCAGGACGCCCTCTCCTCCCTGAACCCCTCCATGACGGTCAACGCCCAGCTCAAACAGCTGGTGAGACGCGGCGGCCACCAAACCCCGGCCGAACTCCTCACCCTCGTCGGCCTCGACCCCACCCGCACCCTGCGGAGCCACCCCCACGAACTCTCCGGCGGCCAGCGCCAGCGCGTCCTCATCGCGATGGCACTCTCCCGCGACCCCCGCCTGATCATCGCCGACGAACCGACCACCGCCCTCGACGTCACCGTCCAGGCCCAGGTGATGGAACTCCTCCTCCGCCTCCGCGAGGAACTCGGCTTCGCGCTGATCCTCGTCTCCCACGACCTCGCCCTGGTCGCGGACGTCACCGACCGGGTGGTGGTGATGTACGGCGGCCAGATCGTCGAGACCGGCGTCACCGCCGAACTGGTGGGCACCCCCACCCACCACTACACGCGCGGCCTGCTCGGCAGCGTCCTGTCGCTGGAGTCCGGGGCCGAGCGGCTCACCCAGATCAGGGGCGTGGTCCCGTCCCCCGCCGACTTCCCGGCGGGCTGCCGCTTCAGCGACCGCTGCCCGGCGGCGGGCGACGTCTGCCGTACGACACCCCCGGCCCTGGTCGGCACCCCCCGCCACACCGCGGCCTGCCACCACCCGGCCGTCGACCTGGCGGCGAGCGCGGAGGCGGTGACATGAGCGCGGTACAGCTGTCCGGCGTCCACGTGGTCCACCGGGCCCGCGGCGCAGGCCTGTTCGCCCGGGACCGGGTGTACGCGCTGACCGGCGCCGACCTCACCGTGGCGGCCGGCGAGACGGTCGGGGTGGTCGGCGAGTCGGGGTGCGGGAAGTCCACGCTGGCGAAGGTCCTGGTCGGCATCCAGCGGCCGACCGCCGGCACGGTCGCCTTCCACGGCCGGGACCTGTGGGCGATGCCGCCGGCCGAACGCCGCTCCACCGTCGGCGCGAGCACCGGCATGGTCTTCCAGGACCCCTCGACGGCCCTCAACCGCCGCCTGCCCGTACGCCGTATCCTCCGTGACCCGCTGGACGTCCACGAGCGCGGCACGAAGGCCGAACGGGAGGACCGGGTACGGGAGTTGATGGGCCTGGTCGGGCTGCCCCGGGCGCTCGCCGAAGCCCTGCCCGGCCAGCTCTCCGGCGGCCAGCGGCAGCGGGTCGCGATCGCCCGCGCCCTCGCCCTGGACCCCGACCTGGTGGTGGCCGACGAACCGACCAGCGCGCTGGACGTCTCGGTCCGCGCCCAGATCCTCAACCTCCTCCTGGACCTGCGCGAACGCCTCGGCCTCGCCCTGGTCTTCGTCTCCCACGACATCCAGACGGTACGGCGGATGAGCGACCGGGTGATCACCATGTACCTGGGCCGGATCGTCGAGGACACCCCGGCCGCCGACGTCACCGGCCACGCCCGGCACCCGTACACCCGGGCCCTGTTCTCGGCCACCCCCGGCCTGCTGAACCCCATCGACCCCATCCCGCTGACCGGGCCGGTCCCCTCGGCGACCCGGCCGCCGTCCGGGTGCCCGTTCCGCACCCGCTGCTGGCGGGCGGACGACGCGTGTGCCCTCCGCATGCCTGACTTCACGGCCGCGTCACGCCCCGCCCACCGCTACCGCTGTCACCATCCGTTGGAGGAGGACCAGCCGAGCCACAGCCTGCCCAGGGAGACCTGATGACGCTGCCCATCCAGCTGACCGGTGTCGTACCGCCCGTCTGCACGCCCCTGACACCGGACCGCGAGGTGGACGTCCCGTCCCTGCGCAGGCTCGTCGACCATCTGACGGCGGCCGGGGTGGACGGCCTGTTCGTGCTCGGCTCGACGTCGGAGGCGGCGTACCTGACGGACCGGCAGCGCAGGCTGGTCACCGAGACGGTGGTCGCCCACACGGCCGGGCGGCTCCCGGTCCTCGCGGGCGTCATCGACATGACGACCCCCCGGGTCCTGGACCACGTCGCGTCCGTCACCTCGGCCGGTGCGGACGCGGTCGTCGTCACCGCCCCCTTCTACACCCGCACCCATCCCGCCGAGATCGCCCGGCACTTCCGCCTGGTCGCCGGCCGGTCGCCGGTCCCGGTGATCGCGTACGACATCCCGGTCGCCGTCCACACCAAGCTTCCCGCCGGCCTGGTGCTGGAACTGGCCGCCGACGGGGTGCTGGCCGGGCTGAAGGACTCCAGCGGCGACCTGGCGGGGTTCCGGGAGGTCGTCGTCGGCAGCCGCGGCCTGTCCGGCTTCAGCGCGCTGACGGGATCCGAGCTGACCGTCGACTCCGCGCTCGCGCTGGGCGCCGACGGGGCGGTACCGGGGCTCGCCAACGTCGACCCGGACGGCTACGTCCGCCTGGACCGGCTCTGCCGGGCGGGCGACTGGGAGCGGGCGCGGGCCGAGCAGGAGCGGCTGTGCGGCCTCTTCCGGATGACCGGCGTCGGGGACCCGGCCCGGATGGGCGCCGGCTCGGCGGCGCTGGGGGCGTTCAAGGCGGCGCTGCACCTGCGCGGGGTGATCGACTGCCCGGCCACGGCCGAGCCCCAGGTGCCGCTGTCGCAGGAGGAGACCGAGTGCGTGGCGAAGTACCTGGCGGGGGCGGGTCTGATGTAGCAGCGGCCCGGAACCCGGGACAGACTCCGGCCGAGTCTAGGCACGCAGCGCCACATCGGTGATGCGAAGCGTGAAATTTGCAGGGGCGGGGGAGCCAGGTGAGGTGAACGCGATGAACCTCCCCATCGGCTCCTGTGCCGTCGACACCCGTACCGGACAACTGGGCATCGTGATGGGCCACGAGGGCCCCTACGTGCAGTTGCGGCCGTACGGGGGAGGGCGGGAGTGGGACGCGCACCCGGACGCCGTACGCGTCGCCACCCAGGCCGAACGGCTCAGCGCGGCCACCGCCCACGCCAACGCCCGCAGCCGCGGCGAGACCCCCTGAGGGTTCCCTTGTCCGCCGGCCCCCTCCGGCGGCAGGGCAGAATAGGCCCATGAGCCTGTTCCGCGACGACGGCATCGTGCTGCGCACCCAGAAGCTGGGTGAGGCGGACCGGATCATCACGCTGCTCACCCGCGGACACGGCCGGGTGCGGGCCGTGGCCCGTGGCGTGCGGCGGACCAAGTCGAAGTTCGGGGCCCGGCTGGAGCCCTTCTCCCATGTCGACGTGCAGTTCTTCGCCCGGGGGAGCGAGCTGGTGGGGCGCGGGCTGCCGCTGTGCACGCAGAGCGAGACCATCGCGCCGTACGGCGGCGGGATCGTCGCCGACTACACGCGGTACACCGCCGGAACCGCCATGCTGGAGACCGCCGAGCGGTTCACCGACCACGAGGGCGAGCCGGCCGTGCAGCAGTACCTGCTGCTGGTGGGGGCGCTCAGGACGCTCGCCCGGGCCGAGCACGCCCCGCATCTCGTCCTCGACGCCTTCCTGCTGCGCTCCCTCGCCGTCAACGGCTACGCGCCCAGCTTCGACGCCTGCGCCAAGTGCGGCATGCCCGGCCCGAACCGCTTCTTCTCGGTCGGCTCCGGCGGCACCGTCTGCGTCGACTGCCGGGTGCCCGGCAGCGTCGTACCCTCGCCGCAGACCCTGGTTCTGCTCGGCGCGCTGCTTACGGGAGACTGGGAGACCGCGGACGCGACCGAGGCACGGTACGTCCGGGAGGGCAGCGGGCTGGTGTCCGCCTATCTGCACTGGCATCTGGAGCGCGGGCTGCGCTCGCTCAGGTACGTAGAGAAAAGCTAGTAGCGAAAAGCCAGAGGGAGACGAGAAGCACATGGTCGTACGCGGGATCCTGGGGCGCCAGCGCCGCGAGTACAGGACGCCGGAACCGCACCCGTCCGGCGCCCGTCCGCCGAAGCTCCCGGGTGAGCTGGTCCCGAACCACGTCGCCATCGTCATGGACGGGAACGGCCGCTGGGCGAAGGAGCGCGGGCTGCCCCGTACCGAGGGCCACAAGGTCGGTGCCGAGCGCGTCCTCGACGTGCTCCAGGGCTCCATCGAGATCGGCGTCCGCAACATCTCGCTCTACGCCTTCTCCACCGAGAACTGGAAGCGGTCGCCCGAAGAGGTCCGCTTCCTGATGAACTTCAACCGCGACTTCATCCGCAAGACCCGCGACCAGCTCGACGAACTCGGCATCCGGGTGCGCTGGGCGGGCCGGATGCCCAGGATGTGGAAGTCGGTGGCCAAGGAGCTCCTGGTCGCCCAGGAGCAGACCAAGGGCAACGACCTGCTCACCCTGTACTTCTGCATGAACTACGGCGGCCGCGCCGAGATCGCCGACGCGGTGCAGGCGATCGCCGAGGAGGTGAAGGCGGGCCGGCTCGACCCGTCGAAGATCTCCGAGAAGACCATCCAGAAGCACTTGTACTACGGGGACATGCCGGACGTGGACATGTTCCTGCGGCCCAGCGGCGAGCAGCGCACCTCCAACTACCTGCTCTGGCAGAGCGCTTACGCCGAGTTGGTCTTCCAGGACGTGCTGTGGCCCGACTTCGACCGCCGCGACCTGTGGCGGGCGTGCGTCGAATACGCCTCCCGCGACCGGCGGTTCGGCGGGGCCATCCCCAACGAGGAGCTGCTGGCCATGGAGGGCCGCACGGAGGAGAACCCGTCCGGCATCTGACGGCCATCCGCCGTTCATGAGGGCCGTCGAGGATGCGGAAGATCCATCCAGGCCACCCCCCGGTCTCCCGCCTCTGGAACGGTCCTCATGAAGCGCGTCATCCCCGTCCTGACCCTCGGCGCCCTGCTCCTCACCGCGCTGCCCGCACACGCCACGGACACCGGGCTCACCCACCGCGACAGCTACGGCACCAAGGCCGTGTACTCCCCGGGCCAGAACCCGCGCACCTACCAGCAGCCGCCCGCCGGTTACACCGCCGTCTTCACCGAGAACGTCTCCCGGCACGGCTCCCGCTCCGCCACCGACGCCTCGGACGGCGACACGGTCCTCGCGCTCTGGAACCAGGCCGCGGCCGACGGCCAACTCACCAGGCTGGGCAAGAAGTTCGGCCCGGACGTACAGGCCCTCGAAGCGGCCATGAGCGCGATCGGGTACGGCAACCTCAGCGGCCGCGGCAAGGACGAACTCCGCGCGACGGCGGTCCGCCTGGAGAAGCGGCTGCCTTCTCTCTTCTCCTCGATCGCGGCGAACGGCGAGAAGATCGACGTCGTCAGCTCCGGCCAGGGCCGCGCGGTCGACAGCGGTACGGTCTTCTCCACCGCCCTCACCGACGCCGACCCGGCGCTGAAGGCTTCACTGGGCACCGCGCGCGTCGACAAGGACCTCCTGTACTTCCACAAGTCGGCGGGCGGCGCCGACTACCAGAAGTGGCTGGCGAGCGACGAGCGCCTCGCCGCCACCCTCAAGTCGATCACCGACCAGCCGGCCTCGCACCGGGCCGCCGCCCGGGTGCTCGGCAGGATCTTCAAGCCGGCGTTCGTACAGCGCATCGTGAACGGCGAGTTCGCCTCCACCGCCGACGACATCACCGCCGCCCAGGCCGTCTACAACCTCTACGCCATCGCGCCCGCCATGAGCGAGGAGAGCCCGAACGGCAAGGGCTGGGACTTCGACCGCTACATCGCCCCGCGTGACGCGGCCTGGTTCGGCTACCTCAGCGACGCCGAGGACTTCTACGAGAAGGGCCCGAGCTTCTCGGACAGCGACATCACCTACAAGATGGCCCAGCCGCTCCTCGACGACCTCTTCAAGCAGGTCGAGGCCAAGCGGGACGGCACCAGCACGCTGGGCGCCGAACTCCGTTTCACGCACGCCGAGGAGATCATCCCGCTGGCGGCACTGATGCAGCTGCCGGGCAGCGAGAAGGCCGCCACCCCGGGCGCCGACTACACCTACGCCGACAACGCGTGGCGCGGCGCCGAGGTCGCCTCCCTCGCCTCCAACATCCAGTGGGACGTCTACAAGAAGGGCGACGACTACCTGGTGCGGATGCTCTACAACGAGAAGGAGATCGCCTTCAAGACGGGCTGCCACCCGATCAAGAAGGGGAGCAAGTTCTACGACCTGAACGAACTGGAGCGCTGCTTCGGCAGGAGCTGACCGCGGGCTGGGGCGGGGGTGGGGACGCTTACCGGCGCTGGCAGGGTGCCGCTGCGCCCACCCGTGCCGCCCTGCGGCACGCCTGCCCGCAGCTGGGAAGCTGACGCGACTGCAGCGCCCCGTAAGGGGCGCGGGGCTGTATCTGATGTGCGGCTCCGCCGCGCGGGCGCGAGCAACCCCCACCGGGCCGCGCCCGGACAACGGGCTCAGCCCGTGGCGCAGTCCGCGCAGGTGCCGAAGATCTCCACGGTGTGCGCCACGTTGACGTAGCCGTGCTCGGATGCGATGGCCTCGGCCCACTTCTCGACGGCCGGGCCCTCCACCTCCACCGCCTTGCCGCAGACGCGGCAGACCAGATGGTGGTGGTGTTCGCCGGTGGAGCAGCGGCGGTATACCGACTCGCCCTCGGACGTGCGCAGGACGTCGACCTCGCCGGCGTCGGCGAGGGACTGGAGGGTGCGGTAGACGGTCGTGAGGCCGACCGAGTCGCCCTTGTGCTTGAGCATGTCGTGCAGTTCCTGCGCGCTGCGGAACTCCTCGACCTCGTCCAGGGCCGCCGCCACGGCTGCCCGCTGGCGGGTCGAGCGGCCCTTCACGGGCGGTCCTGCGGTCGTCACCGGGTGCCTCCTCACGTCACTGCCTCTGCCGGGCCATTGTGCCAGCCCGGATCGGGGGCGGTCAGACGCCGACCTCGTCGGCGGCCCCCCGGGTGGCCGGAATCGCGCACTCCGCCGGGTCCCCGGCGGGCCGGTGCGCGGCGGCCGCGCGGGCGCGTCGGCGGGCCAGCGGCGCGGCCAGCGCGGTCAGCAGGACGAACGCGGCGATGGTCAGCAACACGATGGTCGCACCGGGCGGAACGTCCTGGTAGTACGAGGTCACCGTGCCGCCGATGGTCACCGTCACCCCGAGCGCCGTCGCGATCGCGAGCGTCGCGGTGAAGCTCCGGGTCAGCTGCTGGGCGGCCGCCACCGGCACCACCATCAGCGCCGACACCAGGATCAGCCCGACGACCCGCATGGCCACGGTCACCGTGACGGCCGCCGTGACCGCCGTGAGCAGGTTCAGCGCGCGGACCGGCAGGCCGGTGACCCGGGCGAACTCCTCGTCCTGGCTCACCGCGAACAGCTGCCGGCGCAGGCCGAGGGTGACCACGACCACGAACGCGGCCAGGATCGAGATCGCGGTCACGTCGGACGGGGACACCGTGGAGAGCGAGCCGAACAGGTACGAGCTCAGGTTGGCGTTGGAGCCGCCCGGGGCGAGGTTCACGAACATCACGCCGCCGGCCATACCGCCGTAGAAGAGCATGGCGAGGGCGATGTCGCCGCGGGTCTTGCCGTACCAGCGGATCAGTTCCATGAGGACGGAGCCGACCACGGAGACCGCGGTCGCCATCCACACCGGCGAGGTGTTCAGCAGGAAGCCGAGGCCGACGCCGGTCATCGCGACGTGCCCGATGCCGTCGCCCATCAGGGGCTGGCGGCGCTGGACCAGGTAGATGCCGATCGCGGGGGCGGTGACGCCGACCAGGACGGCGGCGACGAGCGCCCGCTGCATGAAGGCGAAGTCGAGGAGTTCCATCAGATCGCCAGTCCCGTGCGCAGGGGTGTGTGCTCGTGGGGGTGTACGTGGTCGTGGCCGGGGAGGGCGTGCTGGCCGACCGCCTGCGGGGGCGGGCCGTCGTGCAGGACGCAGCCGTCGCGGAGCACCACCGCGCGGTCGATCAGGGGCTCCAGCGGGCCCAGTTCGTGCAGGACCAGGAGGACGGTGGTGCCCTGGGCGACCTGTTCGCGCAGGGTGGCGGCGAGAATCTCCTGGCTGGCCAGGTCGACGCCCGCCATCGGCTCGTCCATGATCAGCAGTTCGGGTTCGCAGACCAGGGCGCGGGCGATCAGGACCCGCTGGTGCTGGCCGCCCGAGAGCGCCGTGACGGAGTCCTTGGCCCGGTCCGCCATGCCGACCAGCTCCAGGGCGTGCCGTACGGCCGCGTGGTCGGCCTTGCGGAAGAGGCCGAAGCGGGCGCGGGACAGCCGGCCCGAGGAGACGATCTCGGTCACGGTCGCCGGGACCCCGCCCTCGGCGGTGGTGCGCTGCGGGACGTACCCGATCCGCCGCCAGTCCCGGAACGCCCGGCGCTCGGTGCCGAACAGCTCGATCTCGCCGCCGCTCACCGGCACCTGCCCGATGAGCGACCGGATCGCCGTCGACTTGCCGGAGCCGTTGGCGCCGAGCAGGGCGACGACCTCGCCGCGGTGCACGGTGAGGTCGATGCCGCGCAGGACCGGGCGGGCGCCCAGTTCGGCGCGGACAGCGCGCATCGCTATGACGGGTTCGCCTGTCGTCATCTCGTCGTCTCCCGTCATGAGGCGTCCAGCGCCTGCCGCAGGGCCTTGAGGTTGGCTTCCTGGACCGCGAAGTAGTCCTTGCCGCGGGACTTGGCCGTGATGCCCTCGATCGGGTCGAGGACGTCGGTCTTCAGGCCGGCGTCGGCGGCGATGGTCTTGGCGGTCTTGTCGCTGACGAGCGTCTCGTAGAACACGGTGGTGACGCCGTCGGCCTTGGCCATGGTCTCGAGGTCCTTGACGCGGGCCGCGCTCGGCTCCGACTCGGGGTCGAGGCCGTTGATGGCCTCCTCGGTCAGGCCGTAGCGCTCGGCGAGGTAGCCGAAGGCCGCGTGGGTGGTGATGAAGACCTTGGACTTCGTGTGCGCGAGGCCGTCCTTGAACTGGGTGTCGAGCGCGTCGAGCCTCTTCACCAGGGCGGCGGTGTTCTTCCTGTAGTCGGCCGCGTGGTCCGGGTCGGCCTTCTCGAAGGCCTTGCCGACGCCCTCGGCGACCTGGGCGTAGCGCACCGGGTCGAGCCAGATGTGGGGGTCGAGGCCGGACAGCTCCTCGTTCTTGGAGGTGTCGTGCGAGGCCGCGTGCCCGCCGACCTCGTTGCCGTGCTTCTCCAGCGTGGTGAAGGAGGCGGCGTCGATCTTCGTCTTGAGCCCGGACTGGGCGACCGCGTCGTCCACGGAGGGCTGGAGGTTCTTCAGGTAGAGCACCGCGTCGGACTCCTGGAGCATCGCGGTCTGCCTGGCGCTGATCTCCAGGTCGTGCGGCTCCTGGCCGGGCTGGGTGAGACTGGTGACGTGGACGTGGCCGCCGCCGATCTGATCGGCGAGGTAGGCCATCGGGTAGAACGACGCGACGACGTCGAACTTGCCGGTCTGGGCCGCCGTGGCGTCGCCGCCGCAGGCAGTGAGGGTCGCTATGCCGAGTGCGGTGACGGTGGTCGCGGCGGCCGTGGTTATGAGGCCTCGTCGTACGTTCATGAGAGTCATTTTCAACAAAAATGGAAACCGTTGTCAACAAACCTCTGGTGGGGAACCGATTTGGTTGAGGGGGAGGCCCCGCCGGTACCCTGAAGCATTCGCTCTGAAGCGTCTCGCTTCGTCGCCCGTCGTCGTAATGAAGAGAGCACCGTGGCCGCCGACAAGATCGACACCATCGTCAGCCTGAGCAAGCGCCGTGGCTTCGTATTCCCGTGCAGTGAGATCTACGGCGGCCAGAAGGCCGCCTGGGACTACGGACCGCTGGGTGTCGAGCTCAAGGAGAACCTGAAGCGCCAGTGGTGGCGCTACATGGTGACGTCGCGCGAGGACGTGGTCGGTATCGACTCGTCCGTCATCCTGGCCCCCGAGGTCTGGGTGGCCTCCGGTCACGTCGCCACCTTCACGGACCCGCTGACCGAGTGCACCTCCTGCCACAAGCGGTTCCGCGCGGACCACCTGGAGGAGGCGTACGAGGCCAAGCACGGCCGCCTCCCGGAGAACGGCCTGGCCGACGTGAACTGCCCGAACTGCGGCAACAAGGGCCAGTTCACCGAGCCCAAGCAGTTCTCGGGTCTGCTCTCCACCCACCTCGGCCCGACCCAGGACAGCGGCTCGGTCGCCTACCTGCGTCCCGAGACCGCGCAGGGCATCTTCACCAACTTCGCCCAGGTGCAGACCACTTCGCGCCGCAAGCCGCCGTTCGGCATCGCGCAGATGGGCAAGTCCTTCCGCAACGAGATCACGCCCGGCAACTTCATCTTCCGCACCCGTGAGTTCGAGCAGATGGAGATGGAGTTCTTCGTCAAGCCGGGCGAGGACGAGAAGTGGCAGGAGTACTGGATGGAGCAGCGCTGGAACTGGTACACCGGCCTGGGCCTGCGCGAGGAGAACATGCGGTGGTACGAGCACCCGAAGGAGAAGCTCTCCCACTACTCCAAGCGCACCGCTGACATCGAGTACCGCTTCCAGTTCGGCGGCAACGAGTGGGGCGAGCTGGAAGGCGTCGCCAACCGTACCGACTACGACCTGAACGCCCACTCCAAGGCCTCCGGCCAGGACCTCTTCTACTTCGACCAGGAGGCCCAGGAGCGCTGGACGCCGTACGTCATCGAGCCGGCCGCCGGCGTCGGCCGCGCCATGCTGGCCTTCCTGCTGGACGCGTACGTCGAGGACGAGGCGCCGAACGCCAAGGGCAAGCTGGAGAAGCGGACGGTGCTGCGCCTGGACCACCGCCTGGCCCCGGTCAAGGTCGCGGTCCTGCCGCTGTCCCGCAACCCCGAGCTGTCCCCGAAGGCCAAGGGCCTCGCCCAGGCGCTGCGCGGGCACTGGAACATCGAGTTCGACGACGCCGGTGCGATCGGGCGCCGCTACCGCCGTCAGGACGAGATCGGTACGCCGTACTGCGTCACCGTCGACTTCGACACGCTCGAGGACAACGCCGTGACGGTTCGTGAGCGCGACTCGATGAAGCAGGAGCGGGTGTCGCTGGACCAGATCGAGGGCTACCTCGCCGGACGCCTCCTGGGCTGCTAGGCCTGCGGCCCTGCCGCCCCCTCGCCCACCCTCCCACCCGACTCGGTCGGCCGGAGGGTGGGCGTTTTGGTCTGGGGCGGCGGTGCATTCCAACCGCCAGGGAGGCCGGCTGACCTCAGGAGGCACGGCGATCCCCCGGCCGCTCCGGCACCGCCGAATACCACCGTCGCGGCGGGATGGGGTGAGGTGGGGTGGCAGTGCATTCCGAGCGCTGGGGAGGCCGGCTGACCTCGGGGGCGCGGGGAACTGCGCGGTCGGCCCCCACCGGCCCGCGGGGATCCTCCGGCCGTTGCTCCGGGCTGGGTTGGGGTGGCGGTGTGTTGGGAGCGCCGGGGAGGCCGGCTGACCAGGGGCGCGGGGAACTGCGCGGTCGGCCCCCACCGGCCCGCGGGGATCCACGGGCCGGTCCGGCGCCGCCGGAATCCGCCGTTGCGGCGGGCCGGGGCGGGAGGCCGGGTGGTTCGGGGTGGTCAGCGGTGTTGGAGGGTCTTCACGTTGTCGCCGAATGTCCAGTTCTTCGAGCCGTCCCAGTTGATCGACCAGGTCATCAGGCCCTTGAGGGACGTGCCGTAGTGGTTCCAGGACTGGGCGACCAGGGACGGGGACATGTAGCCGCCGCCCGCCCCGGACTGTGCGGGCAGGCCCGGTACCTGCTTGTCGTACGGCACCTTGATCGTCGTACCCTGCACGACCAGCCCCTTGTTGAGGCAGTCGGTCTGGGCGGTGAAGCCGGCCACCGTGCCGGCCGAGTAGGAGTCGCCGGAGCAGCCGTACATGCTGCCGTTGTAGTACTGCATGTTGAGCCACCACAGGCGGCCGTTGTCGGCGTACTTCTTGACGATCGGCAGGTAGGCGCCCCAGATCGAGCCGTAGGTGATGCTGCCTCCGGTGACGTACGCCGTCTCCGGGGCCATCGTGAGGCCGAAGTTCGACGGCATCTGGGCGAGGATCCCGTCGATGATGCGGACCAGGTTGGCCTGGGACGTGGAGAGTTGGGTGATGTTGCCGCTGCCGACCAGGCCCGTTTCGATGTCTATGTCGATGCCGTCGAAGTTGTACTTCTTCAGGATCGGGACGATCGTCGAGACGAACCTGTCGGCCACGGTGGCGGAGCTGAGGTCGATGCCCGCGGCCGCGCCGCCGATCGACAGCAGGATCGTCTGGCCCGACGCCTTCGCCGCGCACATCTCCGCGGGCGTGGCCACCTTCACGCCCGTGTCCATGCCGTCCTCCCAGAGGGCGGTGCCGTCGGAACGGATCACGGGGAAGGCCGCGTCGATCACGTTGTAGCCGTGGGCGGCGATCGCGGAGTCGGTGATCGGGGTCCAGCCGAAGGGCGGGTGGACGCCGTTGGCGGAGCCGTCCCAGTTCTCCCAGTACCCCTGCAGCACCTTGCCCGCCGGGCGGGACTTGACCGCACAGGTGTCGGCGGCGGAGGCGGGCGCGGCGGCGGGGAGCTGGGTGAGACACGCGGTCGCGAGGGCGGCGGCGAGCAGACTGAGCGTGCGGCGGATCATGCGGGGCCTCCCGGTGGGGTCGGGGCGGGGCGCACGGGTCTCGTACGGGTGTCGTAGTCATGACAATGCTCGTGGTCCAGACCTTCCGTCAATAGGTCTGGACCATTCGGAAACAGGCGTGACAGCTGACAGATATTGAAATCTGTCAGCTGTCATGTCAGGGTGGAGGCATGACGACGCACACCCGCTCCCTCGGATCCACCGGCCCCCAGGTCTCCGCCCTCGGCCTCGGCTGCATGGGCATGTCCGCGCTGTACGGCGAGGCCGACCGCGGCGAGTCGATCGCCACCATCCACGCCGCCCTCGACGCCGGCGTGACCCTGCTCGACACCGGCGACTTCTACGCCATGGGCCACAACGAGATGCTGATCGGCGAGGCCCTGCGCGCCGCACCCGCAGCGCTCCGCGAAAAGGCGCTGACCAGCGTCAAGTTCGGTGCCCTGCGCGACCCGGACGGTGGCTGGAACGCCTACGACGGCCGTCCGGCGGCCGTGAAGAACTTCGCCGCCTACTCCCTGCAGCGTCTCGGCGTCGACCACATCGACGTCTACCGGATCGCCCGTGTCGACCCGGACGTGCCGATCGAGGAGACGGTCGGCGCCATCGCCGAACTGGTCGAGAAGGGGCACGTCCGGCACATCGGCCTCAGCGAGGCGAGCGCGGCCGACATCCGGCGGGCCGCCGCCACCGCGCCCATCTCCGACCTGCAGATCGAGTACGCGATCATCACCCGCGACATCGAGCGGGAGATCCTGCCGACCACCCGTGAGCTCGGCATCGGCATCACCGCGTACGGCGTGCTCTCCCGGGGCCTGATCTCCGGCCACTTCACCCGCGACCGGCAGCTCGGCGCGGGCGACTTCCGGGCCTTCTCGCCGCGCTTCCAGGGCGACAACCTCCAGCACAACCTCGACCTCGTCGAGGCGCTGCGCAAGATCGCCGACGAGAAGGGCGTGACCGTCGCGCAGATCGCCATCGCCTGGGTGATCTCCCGGGGCTCGCAGCACAACTACGACATCGTGCCGCTCGTCGGCGCCCGCACCCGTGAGCGGCTCGCCGAGTCGCTGGGCGCGCTGGACGTCACCCTGGACGCGGCCGACCTGGCGGCGATCGAGGAGGCCGTACCGGCGGACGCGGCGGCGGGCACCCGCTACCCGGCCGCGCAGATGAGCCATCTCGGCACCGAGCACTGACCGCGGCGCCAGGTACCGTCTAGGCCATGGCAGCGACGTCCCCGACCCCGGCCCTGACCGCCGAGCGCATCCTCGAGGTGACCGAGGAGGTGCTGCGCCGGCACGGCCCGGCCAAGGCGACCGTGGTGGACGTGGCCCGCGCGCTCGGCGTCAGCCACGGCAGTGTCTACCGGCACTTCCGGACCAAGGCGGCGCTGCGGGAAGCGGTGACGAAGAGGTGGCTGGACCGCACCTCGGAGCAGCTGTCCGGGATCGCGGCCGGGGACCGGGACCCGGAGGCCCGGCTGCGCGACTGGCTGCGGGCGCTGTTCGACGCGAAGCGGCGCAAGGCGGGCGCCGACCCGGAGCTGTTCGCCACCTACATGGTGCTGGCCGACGAGAACGGCCCGGCGGTCACCGAGCACATCGCCGACCTGACCGGCCAGCTGACCGGGATCATCCGGGACGGGGCCGGGACGGGTGTCTTCACCGTGCCCGACCCCGCCGCCGCGGCCCGGACCGTGTTCCAGGCCACCGGCCGCTTCCACGACCCGGGCTATGCCCGCGAGTGGGTGCGGCCGGAGGCCGAGGCGGACTTCGGGTCGCTGGTGGAGCTGCTGCTGCGGGGCCTCGGCTCACGTTGACGGTCAGGTCACGTTGACCGTCACGGCCGGGGAGTAGACCTTCTTGCCGACCGCCGCGACCCGCAGGTGCTCGTTGCCCACGGTGTTGAGCTTGGCGGTCAGCGAGTAGGAGCTGCCGTTCTTGGTCTTCGTGGTCGCCTTGAGCGGGATCCACTTGCCGGCCTTCTGGTGCTGGAGCACCAGCGGCCAGCCGACCTTCAGACCGGAGGTGCGGCCGGTGAAGGTCACCGAACCGCCGGCCTTGACCGACGTGGCGCTCGCCTTGATCGAGATCGAGCCCATGGCGGACGCGGACGGGGACGGGCTCGGCTTCGGCTTGGCCTCGGTGGCGAGGGCCCCGGCGGAACCGGCCGACAGCAGGGCCACGGAGAGCGCACCGGCGGCGAGGGCGCGGCAGATCTGGCGCTGGGTGGTGTGCATGGACGTACTCCTGTCGAGTGACGGGGGGACTCGTCAAGGGTTGGCCGGGTCACGCCCGGCGGCGACCCGAGCGGTCCCGGGAGCAGCTGGGCGCCGCCCCTCGCCCCGGTAAAGTCCGCAGGTGGCGACGGGCGCCCTGACCTCGCGCTTCCCTCCCGGAAGCTCACCCGAACGGCGTAACGCGCGAGCTAGCCGGTGACCCGCCAGAAGTCCCGCATCAGCGGGGTCGGCGTGGGGCCCGTCATGGCCGTCTGGGTCATGAGGACCGTGACCGTACCGGTGGCCGGGACGATGTGCGCGGTGGTGCCGGTGCCGCCGACCCAGCCGTAGCGGCCGGGCACCGACCAGGGGTCCGCCGGGGTGACGTCGACCTGGCCGCCGTACCCCCAGCCCTGGCCCTCCAGGAAGAGGCGGGCGCTCTCGCGCTGGGCCGCCGTCAGGTGGTTGGTGGTCATGCGGCTGACCGAGGTCGCGGAGAGCAGCCGGCGGCCGTCCGGGGCGACGCCGGCGTTCAGCAGCAGCCGGCCGAACGCCAGCCAGTCGTCGGCCGTGCAGACGAGGCCGCCGCCGCCCGAGGGGAAGCGCGGCAGGCTGCCGTAGACGCCGTCCGGGGTGTCCGTCAGGCGCAGGGTGCCGTCTGCGGCGGGGGCGTAGGAGGAGGTGAAGCGGTGCCGTTTCGACGCCGGTACCTCGAACGCCGTGTCCCGCATGCCCAGCGGCTCGAAGATCCGCTCCGCCAGGAAGTCGGGGAGGGCGCGGCCCGACACCCGGGTGACCAGGATGCCCTGGAGGGCGGACGCGGTGCCGTACAGCCAGGCCTCGCCCGGCTGGTGCAGCATCGGCACCCGGGCGAGCAGGCCCAGCCAGGTGTCCGGGTCCGGCCAGTCCTGCAGGGGGATGCTGTGGTCCTGCACCGTGAGCAGGGCCTGCGCGGCGGGCAGGGAGAAGTCGTCGGGCAGGCCCCAGCCGGCGCGGAAGCTGAGCAGGTCCTCGACGGTGACCGGGCGGTCCGCCGGCACCACGTCGTCGACGGGGCCCGCGGGCGTCCGGACCACCATCGGCGCCGCCAGCTCCGGGAGCCACTTCGCCACCGGGTCTCCGAGCCCGATCCGGCCCTCCTCCACCAGCATCAGCACCGCGGCGGCGGTGATCGGCTTGGTGATCGACGCGATGCGGAAGATCGCGTCCCGGGCCATCGGGGCGGACCCCTCGACGTCGGTGTGCCCGACGGCCACCGCCTCGACGTCGTCGCCGCGGGCGACGAGCCCCACGGCCCCCGGGACGGTGCCGGCCTCGACATGGCGGCTCAGGGCGGCGTGCAGCGGGGACATGGTCATCGGTCGTCCTTCCGGTCGGCGCGGTCTCGGACGGTACGACTCCCGCGCCGCCGGAAAGTCATCGCGAGGGTTCGGCGCCCGCGGGGTCCACGGTGGCCTGGTGGGCCTCGGCCAGGTGCTCCTCCGCCTTCAGCCAGGGCAGGAACTGGGCGCCCTTGCGCCAGCCGCAGGTGTCGCATGCGATCGTGCGCTGCACACCCGTGCGCTGGACCCGGACCACGTGTTCCCGGCCGTGCCGGTCCCAGCGGCTGACCTTGCTCTCGTCGATCTGCGACATGACGCCTCCGGAGTCCGTGCCCCATCTGTGCTGTCCGGTACGTGTCGACGGCGGGCCGACGGCAAGGAGTGTGCAGCAAGACCAACATCAACGGGGATTTCTTCACCGGGTTTTGGCGAGGACGCCCCCGGAGTTCACACGGCGGACAGGGCCCCTTGCGTACCTCCCCTCATCAACCGCCGGATCTTGCGCCGGACTTGGTGTACCGGTGGAAACCCTGGACAGGGCATTGACCCTGGCTCAAGATGAGAGCGACCTTGTGTGAAGCGGCCACCGGCACGGAGAGGCGATGCTGCCGGATCCTCAACGTTTCCTGGCCGTTGCCGGCCGCCGGATCGCCCGCGCCGAGGGCGCGGACCAGGCCGTCCGTGAGCTGTACCGTGTGACGGTCCCGGACCTGGCGGACGGGATGTTCGTCTACCTCGGCGACCGCCCACCGGGCCGGTCCGAGCCGGAGCGCCTGGAGTGGGACGGGGCGCCCGCCGAACTCGGCGGCACCATGGGCGGAACGCCCCCGCGGTCGAGACCGGTGGCGCCCGACGGCGCGCTCGCCGCACTGCTGCGGTGCGGCAGGGCACGCGGCCGGGGCCCGGACGGCGTGGACGAGGCCCTCGAAGAACTCCTCGGGACGGCGATCCGGCTCCCGCAGGGCAACCGGGTCCTGCTCGCCCCGCTGCGCGCCCCCGACGCCGTCGTGGGTGTGGCGGTGCTCCTGCGGCGCCCGGACCGAGAGGACTTCGTGGAGGACGACATCGCCCTGGCCGACGCGCTGTCGGCGCAGACCGCGCTCGGCGTACGCGAGGACACCCTCGGGTCCGGACCGCCCGCCGCGCCGAAGGCCCCGGACGAGGACCGCCTGCGCTACGTCGGCGCGGCCACCCGGCGGATCGCCCGCGGCTTCGACACCGACGAGATCGTGCTCGGCCTGTGCCGGGCCGCCGTACCGACGTACTCCGACGCGGCCCTCGTCTACCTGCGCGACCCGCTGCCGGTCGGCGACGAACGCCCCACCGGCCCCGCCGTGCTGCGGCTGCGCCGCACCGACCGGATGAAGGGTCCCGGCGCCGAGGGACTGGTCTGGCCGGCGGAGACGGTGGACGACGAACAGGACGACCTGGACGCCTCCGACTGGAGCGAGGTGGTGCCCGGCGGCGCCCTGGCCGAGGTGCTGCGCGGGGTCCGGCCGGTGTTCGCCGACACCCCGCCGACCCGTGCCGCGCTGGGCGAACTCGTCGGCGCGGACAGCGCGCTGAACGACTGGGTCGGCTCGCACGCGATCCTCGCCCCGCTGCGCGGCCGCCGCCGGGTCACCGGCGCCGTCGTCTTCCTGCGCCGGCCCGAGCGCCCGGCGTTCGAGCCCGCCGACCTCCTGGTCGCCGCCCAGCTCGCCACCCACACCGCGCTCGGCGTCGACAAGGCCGTCCTGTACAGCAGGGAGGCCTTCATCGCCGACCGGCTGCAGCGCGCCATGCTGCCGCATTCGCTGCCCCGGCCCACCGGCGTCCGGCTCGCGGTGCGCTACCTCCCCGCCGCCGAGACCGCGCGGGTCGGCGGCGACTGGTACGACGCCATTCCGCTGCCCGGCAGCCGGGTGGCGCTGGTCGTCGGCGACGTCATGGGGCACTCCATGACCTCGGCCGCCGTCATGGGCCAGCTGCGCACCACCGCGCTGACCCTGGCCGGGCTCGACCTGCCCCCGCAGGAGGTGCTGCACCACCTCGACGAACAGGCCCAGCGGCTCGGCACCGACCGCATGGCCACCTGCCTGTACATCGTCTACGACCCCGTCTCGCACCGGATGACCGTCGCCAACGCCGGCCACCCGCCGCCCATCCTGCTCTACCCGGGCGGCAAGACGGAGGTCCTCGCGGTGCCGCCGGGCGCCCCGATCGGAGTCGGCGGCATCGACTTCGAGGCGGTGGAGCTGGACGCCCCCACCGGGGCCACCCTGCTCCTCTACACCGACGGCCTGGTCGAGTCCCGGCTGCGCGACGTGTGGACCGGCATCGAGCAGCTGCGCGAGAAGCTCGCCGCCACCGCCCAGCTGACCGGGCCCGACCGGCCGCCGCCGCTCGAGGCGCTGTGCGACGAGGTGCTCGACATGCTCGGGCCGGGCGACCGGGACGACGACATCGCGCTGCTCGCCGCCCGCTTCGACGGCATCGCGCCGAGCGACGTGGCGTACTGGACCCTGGAGCCGGAGGTCGGCGCGCCCGGCCGGGCCCGCCGGCTCACCCGGGAGGCGCTGGCCGGCTGGGGCTTGGAGGACCTCACCGACACCGCCGAGCTGCTGGTCAGCGAGATCGTCACCAACGCCGTACGGCACGCCTCCCGTCCGATCAGCCTGCGGCTGCTGCGCACGGACGTGCTGCGCTGCGAGGTCGGCGACGACGTGCCGCAGCTGCCGAGGGTGCGTCAGGCCAAGGCCACCGACGAACATGGCCGCGGGCTCTATCTGGTGCACCGGTTGGCGCGGAGGTGGGGCACGACCCGGTTGGGTACCGGCAAGATCGTGTGGTTCGAACTGGGTGGCAGCGGCGGCTGAGTGCGCCGCTGGGGGTGCCGCGATATGCCGTCCGGCGGGTGCGGCGCCGTTGTGGCTGGTCGCGCAGTTCCCCGCGCCCCTACGGGGCGCTGGTCAGTTCACGGTGCGGGGCAGGCGCAGGCTGAGGAGGCCGGTCAGCACCACCAGGCCCAGCTGCACCAGCAGGGTGACGACCAGGGCGTCCCGTACGCCCTGGTGCGGGACCAGGGAGAGGAACAGGGTGCCCAGGGTGGCCACGCCGAGGGCGAGGGCGGACTGCTGGGTGGTGACCATCACGCCACCGCCCACCCCGGCCCGGGCGGGCGGCACCTCCGACATCACCAGCCGCAGCACGTTGGGCAGTTGCAGGGCCTGACCGGCACCGGCGATCGCGACCCCGGGCAGCAGCCCGACGAGGTCCAGGTGCGGCCAGTCCCGCCGGGCGGCGAGCACGATGAGGACGATGCCGACCGCCTGGACCAGGGACCCGGCGGTCACCACCCGGCTGCCGTACCGGGCGATCAGCCGCGGACCGGCGAGCGAGACGAACAGGAAGGCGACCGCCATCGGCGCGAGCGCCAGCCCCGCGGCGACCGGACCCAGGTGCTCGCCGCTCTGCAGGGCCACGGCGATCACGAACATGAACCCGCTGAACCCGATCGAGAACGGCAGCATCAGCGCCAGCCCCCGCCGCAGCGAGGCGAGTTCGAACAGGCTCGGCGGGACCAGCGGCGTACGGCCCGCCCGGTCGGCGCGGCGCTCCACGGCGTAGAAGGCGACGGCCACGCCCGGGAACGCGGCCAGCGACAGCCAGGTCCACAGCGGCCAGCCCGCCGCCCGGCCCTCGGTGAGCGGGGCGAGCAGGACGAGCAGGGAGGCGGCGAGCAGCACGGTGCCCGGCCCGTCGACCGGCTCGGGCTGCTGCGACTTCGTCTCCGGCACGAACCGCGCGCCGAGCACCAGCCCGACGACCACGACCGGCACGTTGACGAGGAACACGGAGCGCCAGCCGGTGCCCCAGATGTCGGCGGCGACCAGAACTCCGCCGAGTATCTGCCCGGCCACCATGGAGAGGCCGGCGGTGGCGCCGTACAGGCTCATGGCCCTCGCGCGGCGGCCGCCGCGGGTGGCGGCCTGGATGGTGGCGAGGACCTGCGGGAGCATCGCGGCGGACGCGGCGCCCTGGGCGACCCGGGCCGCCACCAGCGACCAGGCGTTCGGCGCGAGTCCGCAGGCCAGCGAGGTCAGCCCGAACGCGGCCATGCCGCCGAGGAAGAGCCGGCGGCGCCCGAACAGGTCGCCGAGCCGGCCGCCGAGCACCAGCAGCACGGCGTAGGCGACGCCGTACCCGGCGACGACGAGTTCCAGCACCGCCTCGCCCGCGTGCAGATCGGCGTCGATGGTGGGCAGGGCGACGTTGACGATGAAGAAGTCGACGAGGGGAAGGGCGGCGGCCAGCAGGACGGTGAACAGTCCGGGGCCGCCGAGCGCGGGTGGCGCGGACGGGGACCGTACGGGCGCGGTGGTGACGGTTTCGGTCATGCACCCGAGCCTGCGGCCTCCCTGAGACTGGTACCAGAGTCTCCTTGTCCTGGTAGTAGAAGTACCTGGCAACAGGATCGGCGGCGCGGCAGGCTGGACACATGACGACGACGGCACAGGAGACGACGACGGCCCGGCAGCCGGGGGTCCCCGGCCCGGGCCGGCCCGCGGACATCCGGCGGCACGAGCTGGCCGCGTTCCTGCGCAGCCGCCGGGAGCGGATCACCCCGGAGGAGGTGGGCCTGCCGCGCGGCACCCGGCGCCGCACGCCCGGCCTTCGCCGCGAGGAGGTCGCGCAGCTCTCCGCGGTCGGAGTCACCTGGTACACCTGGCTCGAACAGGCCCGGGACATCCAGGTCTCCGTCCAGGTCCTGGACGCCCTCGCGCGCACCCTGCGGCTCGACGGAACCGAGCGCGCCCACCTCTTCCAGCTGGCCGAAGCCGTCGACCCGACCCCGGCCGCGAGCTGCACGGGCGTCACGCCGGGCCTGCACGAGGTGCTCCGCGCCCTGGAACCCCTCCCGGCGTCCGTCCAGAACAGCCGCTACGACATCCTCGCCTACAACCGCACCTACGGCCGCCTGTTGTGCGACCTCGACGCGGTCCCGCCCGAGGACCGCAACTGCATGATCCTCGTCTACACCCACCCCGAGTGGTGCCGCTCCATCGTGCACCTGGAGGAGACCCGCCGCCTGATGGCCGCGAAGCTCCGCGCGTCCATGGCCGGCCATCTCGCCGAGCCGGCCTGGAAGATGCTGGTCAAGCGGCTGGCGGCGGAGTCCGCGGAGTTCCGCGAGAACTGGGAGCGCTACGAGGTGGTGGACCTGCGCGCCAGGACCAAGCAGTTCCTCAACCCGTACGTCGGCTTCCTCACCCTGGAACACACGGACCTGTTCCTGAACCCGGGGTCCGGGGCGCGGATGGTCACCTACGCCCCGGCGGACGAGGACTCGCGGGAGCGCCTGCAGCAGCTGTACGACCTGACGCGGGCGCTGCCGTCGAACTCCTGACCGGGACAAGACAATTAGTTCGCACAACTGAGTACGCGTACTCAGGACCGGGGCGCGGTCCTGCCCCGACGATGCAGTAGGGGAGAGGGAACTCGACGACCGGCCACGGGGGAGACGACGATGGAAACCGGCCCGGCCCGCACCGTTGTCCGACTGATGCTCACCAACCGGCTCTCGGTGGCCTACCTCGTCCTGGTCGCCGTCGTCATCACCAAGGCCGCCGTCGACTCCGCGCACGCGGACGAGCACGGTTCCGACTACGCCTGGCTCTGGCCGCCCCTGGTGACCTTCCCGGTGTTCCCGCTGCTCTCGGCGCTCGGCCGGACGGCCTGGCGCACGGACACCCCGAACTGGTTCTTCGTCGGCACGGTCGTCGTCTCGGCGCTGCTCCAGTCCCTGGTCCTGGGCGCCCTGCGGCAGGCCGTCCTCGCCCGGCACCGCCGCTCGGTCCACTCCTGCTGACCGCTGCTCGCTGCCCGCCGGTCGTGGTGGGGCGGGTGTCAGGCCCCGGCCGCCCCGCCGAGCAGGTCACGGACGGCCGTGAGCGCGGCGCGTACGGTCGTCGGGTCGGCGCCGGGGCGGGCGAGGGCGCTCATCGGGATGGGGGTGACGGCGGGCAGGCCGTCGTACCGGCTCAGGCCGTCCGGGGCCGGGCCCACCGCGGCGATCAGGGCGACGCCCTGCCCGGTGCGGGCGATGTCGAGGACGCCCGCGAGATAGCCGGCGTCGCCGACGACCGTGGCCGGCACGCCCTGTGCGGCGAGGGTGGCGATGGCCCGGCGGCGGATCGCGCACGGCTCCTCGATGGCGACCAGCGGCACCGGGGAGGGCGCGTCGGGCCGCCGCCAGCCCGGGGTCGCGTGCCAGGAGAGCGGAAGACCGCCGACCGGCGTGCCCTCGGTGGCGGCGGCCTCGGTGACGTACACCGCCACGTCCACGCTGCCCCGCTCGACCGCCTCCACCAGGCGTGCGGAGCGGTCGATGCGGTAGCGGACCCGGCAGCCGGGCCGCACCTCCTGGACGGCGGCGGTGAGCCGGGGCAGGAACTGGTCCGCCGCGTGCTCGGTGGAGCCGATGGTGACGGTGTCGCCGTCCGCGTCCAGCAGCACCCGCAGGGCCTCGTCGTGGACGGCGAGAATACGCCGGGCCTGTTCGAGGAGCAGGCGCCCCTCGGGCGTGAACCGGGTGCCGCGGCCCTCGCGTTCGACCACCGGGTGCCCCAGCGCCTTCTCGAGTTTGCGCACGTGCTGGCTCACCGCCGACTGGCTGAGGGCGAGCGCACGGGCGGCCCGGTGGAAGCCGCCGCAGTCGGCCACCGCGGTCAGGCTGCGCAGGGCCACGATGTCGAGGACGGGTCGGGACATAGCCGTGACGGTAGCCGTTTCCCCGACCGATCGCGATCCCTGATCGGTTTCGATGCGGAATCATCGTTGGACGCGTTCGGTCACCGCCGCTCATGATGGAGGCATGTTCGCGACCGCCACGGCTGCCCTTCTGACGCAGCGCCGAGTCATCGACTTCGGCGTGGCGTGCAGCGCCCGCTGTCGCTGATCCCTCCGCGCACACCCGCGCCCTTCCGCCGCCCCTGCCGGATTCGCCCCGTGGCTGACACGTGCCGGTGACGGCCGCGCCCTCCCCTTTTTCTTCCTTCTTCCCCTGCTCCGGAACGGGAGTTGCCCCCTCATGCCCTTCTCCTGGGACGAACCCGAAGGCCTCGCCGCGCGCGGCACGCTGATCGTGCTGGCCGGCCGCGGCGAACACGGCGGTGTGTACGAGCGGTTCGGCCGCCGGCTGGCCTTCGACGCCTACCGCGTCCGCGCCCTCGGCGACCCGGCCGCCGACCCGACGGTCCTCGACGAGGCCGCCAAACTCCTCGCCGACGAGTCGCTGCCCGGTCCCAAGGTGCTGGTCGGCTCGGACACCGGCGCCCGGTACGCCGTACAGCTGGCCGCCGAACCGGTCCCCGGCATCGACGCCCTGATCCTGGCCGGGCTGCCCACCGGCCCCTGGACCGCGGGAAGCTGGGAGACCGAGATCCAGGCGCGCACCGCCTGCCCCACCCACCAGGCCCGGCTGACCGGCGACCCCGCCTTCCGGCGCGGGGCCCTGGACGCCCTGCCCGAGCTGCCGGAACTCCGCCTGGACCGGGTACGGGTGCCGGTGCTGGCCCTGCACGGCAAGGACGACACGGTCAGCCCTCTGGCTGCGGCCCGCGCGGCCTACGCAGGTTCCCCGGCGCACCTGGTGGAGTTCACCGCCGGCCGCCACGACGTCCTCAACGACGCCCTGCACCGCACGGCCGCCGCCACCGTCGTGCTGTTCCTGGAACGGCTGCGCCTGTCGCCCGAGCTCCCCCTGATCGCGGAGGGCCTCGCATGAGCCGCCCGGTCCTGACCACCGTCACCGAACTGCGCGACCTGCTCGACTCCGACCGGCCGCCCGCCGTCCTCGACGTCCGCTGGGCGCTGGGCGACCCGCACGGCCGCGACCACTACGCCGACGGGCACATCCCGGGCGCGGTCTACGTCGACCTCGACACCGAACTGGCCGCGCCGCCCTCGCCGCGGGACGGCCGCCATCCGCTGCCCGGCCTCGACACCCTCCAGACGGCGGTACGGCGCTGGGGCGTGCGGAAGGGCCGGCCCGTCGTGGTCCACGACGACCTGGGCAACACGGCCGCCGCACGCGCCTGGTGGCTGCTGCGGTACGCGGGCCTCACCGACGTCACGCTCCTCGACGGGGCCCTGGGTGCCTGGCGGGCGGCCGGACTGCCGCTGGAGACCGGGATCCCGGCCGCCCCGGCACCCGGAGACGTCGTCCTGCGGGCGGGCGCGCTGCCGGTCACGGACGCCGACGGCGCCGCCGAACTCGCCGCCGGCGGACTGCTGCTGGACGCGCGGGCCGGCGAGCGGTACCGGGGCGAGGCGGAGCCGGTGGACCCGCGCGCCGGGCACATCCCGGGCGCGGTGTCCGCGCCGACCGGCGAGAACCTCGCGGCCGACGGCACCTTCCTGCCGGCCGACGCGCTGCGCGAACGGTTCGGGAAGGCCGGCGCGGGCGCGGGCACGCGGATCGGCGTCTACTGCGGCTCCGGGGTGACCGCCGCCCACCAGATCGCGGCCCTGGAGATCGCCGGGTTCGAGACGGCGGTCCTGTTCCCCGGCTCCTGGTCCGCGTGGTCGGCCGACCCGACCCGCCCGGCCGCGACGGGACCCCTGCCGTCCGGATCGTCCGCTGCTGCGAGGGGTTCCTCATGACCACCGAATCGCTGAAGGCCGCCGTCCCCGCGCAGCAGGCCGCGCCCACGGCCGGGCGCGTCACGATCCGCGGCACCGTCCGGCAGGGCCGCCGGCCCACCGTGCCGCGTTCCGTGCGCCGCGCCGCCGGACCCGTCGGCCTGGTCCTGCTCTGGTTCCTCGCCTCCGCCACCGGCATCCTCCCGGAGTCCGTACTCGCCTCCCCGGTGGACGTGGTCAAACAGGCCGTCGACCTCACCAAGGACGGCGAACTGCCCCGAGCCATCGCCGCGTCGGGCCGCCGCGCCGCCATCGGCTTCCTCATCGGCGCCACCGTCGCCCTCGTCCTCTCCCTCCTCGCCGGCCTGTTCCGGCTCGGCGAGGACGTCATCGACTCCTCGATGGGCATGTTCCGGGCGATCCCCTGGGTGGGTCTGATCCCGCTGTTCATCGTCTGGTTCGGCATCGAGGAGACCCCGAAGATCGCCCTGGTCGCGCTCGGCGTCACCTACCCCCTGTACTTCAACATCTACGGCGGCATCCGCTCCACCGACGCCCAACTCGTCGAGGCCGCCCGCATGATGGGCCTCGGCCGGCTCGGCCTCATCACGTACGTCATCCTGCCGAGCGCGCTGCCCGGTGCCCTGGTGGGACTCCGGTACGCCCTGTCGACCGCCTGGCTGGCCCTGGTCTTCGCCGAGCAGATCAACGCCGACGCGGGCCTCGGCTACCTGATGAGCAACGCCCAGCAGTACTTCCGCACCGACGTCATCGTGCTCTGCCTGGTCGTCTACGCCCTGCTCGGCCTGGCCTGCGACTTCGCCGTACGGATCCTGTCCCGCCGCCTGCTGACCTGGCGGGCCAACTTCGAGGGCGAGGCGTGAGCGTCATGGCCAACAGCGTGGAGATCCGCGGGCTTTCCCGCGCCTTCGACGGCAACACCGTCCTGCACGACCTCGATCTCGACCTGCGCGAGGGCGAGTTCGTGGCCCTGCTCGGGCACAGCGGCTGCGGCAAGTCGACACTGCTGCGGATCCTCGCCGGACTCGACGACGAGATCGGCGGCGAGGTGACCGTGCCGGTGCGCCGCAGTGCCGCGTTCCAGTCGCCCCGGCTGCTGCCCTGGCTGAAGGTGTGGCGCAACGTCGTCCTCGGCCTGCCCGGCCGCCCCGACCGGGAGCTCGCCGCGAAGGCCCTGGACGAGGTGGGCATCGCCGACCGCGCCGGGGTGTGGCCGAAGACCCTCTCCGGCGGCCAGGCACAACGCGTCTCGCTGGCCCGCGCCCTGGTCCGGGAGCCCGAACTGCTTCTCCTGGACGAGCCGTTCGGCGCCCTCGACGCCCTCACCCGCGGCAGGGTCCAGCAGCTCGTCGCCGAACTCTGGCAGTCGCACGGCTGCGCGGTCCTCCTGGTCACCCACGACGTGGAGGAGGCGCTGCTGCTCGCCGACCGGGTGCTGGTGATGGACGGCGGCCGGATCGCCCACGAACTCACCGTCGACCTGCCCCGTCCCCGCGACCTGACCACCCCTGACTTCGTCTCCCTGCGCGCCCGGCTGCTCGGCTGGCTCGGCGTCACCCGCACCCTGGAAGGAACCCCCTCGTGACAAGCGGAACCCGCAGAATCGCCGCCACCGCCGCGCTGAGCGCCTTCGCCCTGCTGGCGCTGACCGCCTGCGGCGCGGACTCCTCCGCGGACGCCTCCTCGAAGCAGGTCACCCTCACCATCGGCGACCAGGCCAAGACCCTCCAGACGATCGTCGCCGCCTCCGACGCCCTCAAGGGCGCCAAGTACAAGGTGAAGTGGGCCGAGTTCGAGGGCGCCGCCCCGCTCTACCAGGCCGTGCAGGCGGGCGCCGCCGACACCGGCTACTCCGCCGACCTGCCCGCCCTCCAGGCGCTCAGCGGCGGGGTGAAGCTGAAGAACGTCGCCGCCCTCAAGAACGACGGCACGCACGTCGGCATCGTCGTCCGCAAGGACTCCGGCATCGACAGCGTCAAGGATCTCAAGGGCCAGAAGGTCGTCGTCTCCTCGGCCAAGGGCAGCGTCTCGGAGTACCTGCTGGCCAACGTGCTGAAGCAGAACGGCCTCAGCTACAAGGACGTCCAGGTGCAGTACCTGCTGCCGACCGACGCGCAGGCCGCCTTCGCCTCCGGGAAGGTCAAGATCTGGGCGACCTTCGGCGTCTACCAGGCCGTCGGCCTGGAGCAGGGCGGCCGGCTGCTCGTCGACGGCGCGGACGGCCGGGTCAGCGGCTACGGCTTCGTCAACGCCTCCGACAAGGCCCTCGCCGACGCCTCGAAGAAGGCCGCCCTGTCCGACTTCCTCAAGCGCCTCGGTACGGCCCTGAAGTGGACCAGCACCCACCAGGACGCGTACGCCAAGGCCATCGAGCAGCGCAACGGCGCCGACGCGGCCGTCGCCAGGACCCTCGCGTCGGCCGCGTACAGCCAGGTGCTGCCGGTCTCCGCGGACGTGAACAGGACCGTCCAGGGCGTCGCCGACCTCATGAACGGGATCGGCGTGCTCGACCCGAACGTCGACGTGGCGAAGTCCGCCGACACGTCACTTCTCAAGTAACCCACGGGAGCCCTCATGCCTGTCGAGTTCATCAGCGCCGTCCACACCGACGCCGGAGCCTCCGGGCCGGCCGCCTCAAGCCGTACCGGCCTCGACGTCGCGCACCTGCGCAGGTACGCCCGCGCCCTGGACGACGGCGGCTTCGACCACACCCTGGTCGCCTACCACTCGGCCTCCCCGGACGCCTTCCAGGTCGCCCAGTTCGTCGCCACCCACACCGAACGCGTCCGCCCGATCCTCGCCCACCGCCCCGGCGTGGTCTTCCCGACCCACGCAGCCCGCGCCCTGGCCACCCTGGACCAGATCAGCGACGGCCGCCTCACCCTCCACATCATCTCCGGCGGCAACGACGAGGAGCAGCGCCGCGAGGGCGACTACCTCGACAAGGCGGAACGCTACGAGCGCTCGGACGAATACATCCAGATCCTGCGGAAGGTCTGGCAGGCCGACGGCCCGGTCTCGCACGAGGGCAAGTACTTCACGTTCCAGGGCTACTACTCGGACGTGAAGCCGGTGCACGGCCTGGTGCCGATCTCCGTCGGCGGCTCCTCCCAGGACGCCTACCGGGTCGGCGGGCAGCAGGGCGACATCTTCGGTCTGTGGGGCGAGCCGCTGAAGGAGACGGCGGAGCAGATCGCCGCCGTCAACGCCGTCGCCGACGCGGCCGGCCGCCCGCACCCGCGGATCTGGGTCTCCTTCCGCCCGATCATCGCGCCCACCGAGGAACTCGCCTGGGAGAAGGCGCACCGCACCCTGGGCGTCCTCGAGGACCAGGCCCGCAACACGGAACTGCTCCGCCACTACCGCACCGCCGGGCGTCCGGCGAACGTCGGCTCCCAGCGGCTGCTCGACATCGCGGAGCGCGGCGAGGTCCACGACCGCTGCCTGTGGACCGCCCCCGCCGTCGCCACCAACGCGGCCGGCGCCTCCACCGCCCTCGTCGGCACCCCCGAGACCGTCGCCCAGGCCCTCCTCGACTACGTCGACATCGGCTGCGACCTGCTGTCGATCCGCGGCTACGACCCGCTCAACGACGCCATCGACTACGCCCGGCACGTGCTGCCCCTGGTCCGCCAGGAACTGGCCCACCGCGCCGCCACCGTCCCCGCCGCCTGACACCCCCCGTCGACTCTGCGAGTACCCCATGGAGACCCCGTGTTGCTGCCCCGCGCCCTGCGCGCGCCCGCCGCCCTGCTCACCGCCCTCCTGCTGCCCTTCGCCGCGGCCTGCGGCGGCAGTGCCAAGGCCGACTCCGAGAACGAGGTCACCCTGCGCGTCGGCGCCACCGGCTGGAAGGTCGAGGAGGCGGTCCTCAAGTTCGCCCATCTCGACGACACCCCCTACAAGGTGAAGTGGAGCGTGTTCCAGGGCGGCGACCAGCAGCTCCAGGCCGTCCGCGCGAACGCCCTCGACCTCGCCTCCTCCAGCGAGATCCCGCCCGTCTTCTCGGCCGCCGACGGCAGACCGAACTTCAAGGTCGTCGCCGTCCAGCGGGGCTCGACCCTCAACCAGGAGGTCGTCGTCCCCAAAGGCTCGAAGGTGACCGACATCGCCGCTCTGAAAGGCAAGAAGGTCGGCTACGTCAAGAACACCACCGCCCACTACTTCCTCTACGAACTCCTGAAGCGAGCGGGCCTGACCTGGTCCGACATCGACGCCAAGCCGCTCCTCCCCAACGACGGCCTGGCCGCCCTCAACGGCGGCTCCATCGACGCCTTCGCCTCCTACGGCACCTCGGTCATCACCGCCCACCAGCAGGGCGCCACGACCGTCGGCTCCGGCGCGGACATCCTCTCCGGCAACTTCCTCTGGTCGGCCCGCGACAGCGTCCTGGAGAGCCCCGCCGAGAAGGCCGCGGCCGCGGACCTGATCGCCCGCATCACCAAGGCGTACGCGTACGTCCGCGACGGCCGCGAAGCCGGTTTCGCGAAGGTCGTCGCCCAGAACACCCACCAGCCCGTCGCCCAGGCCCAGCAGGACCTGACCGCCCAGCAGGAACAGCGCCCCACGCAGGCCCGCGCGGTCGACGGCACGGCGATCGCCTCCGAGCAGAAAGTGGCCGACGCCTTCACCGAACTCGGCGCCCTGCCCGCCCACCTGGACGTGAAGTCGTTCTGGACCACGGCCCTGAACGCCGACCTGAAGAAGGCCCTGTGACCGCAGAGACGGTGGACCGCATAGCCGAACTCGCCGTCGGCTACGACCGGTCCGCGGAGTTCCCCGCCCAGTCCCTCCGACTGGTCCACGAGGCGGGCTGGCTGACCGCGACGATCGGCCGGCAGTACGACGGTCCGGGCGCCGGCGTCGCCGAGACGGCCCGCATCCTGCACACCATCGGCCGGGGCGACCCGTCCGTGGCCCTCATCACGGCGATGACCCTGGCCACCCACGCCCGCCAGGCGGCCCGCCCGCACTGGCCGGAGGCGCTGTACGCGCGCGTGCTGAAGGAGTCCGGACAGCGCCCGGTTCTCGTCAACCACGCGCGCGTGGAGCCCGAACTGGGCTCCCCGGCCCGGGGCGGCCTGCCGGCCACCCGCGCCCACCGCACCCCGGA
>NZ_JBSHBL010000101.1:0-33880 GCF_053611985.1 Streptomyces sp. NPDC054770 | reverse complement strand
GTGAGCGGGGGGCCAGCCTGCAACCTTATCGAAGGTTCCGCCACTATCGCGGCCTGGTCGACCGCAACTGATCCACAGGAATTGACAATTACTCGATTCCCTCAGCCTGCGCAAGGGTGTCAGCAGTCATCGCGGAGCGGCGTACAGCTTCGGGCAATGCGTCGTAGGAGCAGACGATCCGGAGCAGCTCCCTCAAAGCTATGGCCTCGGACAGAAAGGCCTTGTAGGCCTTCTCCCTCGGTTCCCTGCGCTGTCGTTTGTGCTCCGCCCGTGCCGCGAACTTCGCCTGTTCGCGCGCCGACCACCCTGCAGCGAACGCCGCCCCTGTCGTGGCTACCGCCCCCGCCAGTGCCCCGAGCACTGCGGCCAACCCTGCATCCATGCTGGAGAGTGTGGCAGGTCGCGAATCGCGTGCAAGTTCGCGCAAGTTCCTGGCCTTGGCGCGGCGTTGAGCGCAAGATCGGACATGGCAAGTCCGACGACGACTCGGAGGCAGTGATGGCGCTCGTAAAGCTCGGCCAGGACCCCGACAGCCCCGACGGCAAGTCACCCACCATCTACCTGGACGACGAGAAAGACACCTACCTGGTTCAGGGCTGGAAGGTGGTTGACGATGAGCGTCGGTCGCAGATGGACCTTCCCGGGCACGAGGATGTGGTGGAGATCCCGAAGCGCATGATGCAGTTCTTCCCGGAGGTGAGCGGTGGCGGTGGAACCGACTCTTGAGGACATGTTGAGGAGTTGCACCCGCTCAGCGGTTCACCTGGAGATGCGCGACGGCTACATGCGATCCGACCCCCGGTTCGTCGCATGGCAGAACGGCGTCCGTGACGATCCGGCAGACAGCGAGCCTGACCGGCGCCCGTGGCTGCGGCTCGCCGCCGACCTTGTCGCCCAAGGGGTCGAGATCCGGCGGGCCCGGATCGTCTCGGAGCCGGTGAGCGACTACATCCGGTTTGAGCATCACCTGACCGGTCCCAATGTGGACGCGGGCGAACAGGTGCGTTGGCTGCCGCGCCGCCACGCATCAGGGCTGGCCCTGCCCGGGAACGACTATTGGCTCTTCGACGGTGAGTCAGTTCTCTTCCACCACTTCGCCGGTGACGGGGAACTTGCACCGGATGACGAAGAGTTCACCCGCGATCCGGCGGTCGTGAAGCTCTGCGCTGACGCGTTCGAAACCGTATGGAATCTGGCCCTGGACCACGCGGAGTACAACCCTCATTGAGCAGCGCATCATCCAGCGTCGCCGAAGCGCGACGAGCACTCGGTCAGCGCCTGCGCGAGATCCGGAAAGACTCGGGTCTCACCGCGCGGGCGCTGGCCGCGTTGGAAGGCTGGCACGAGTCGAAGTGCTCCCGTCTGGAACATGGACGCACTCCACCATCGGATGCTGACATCCGTGCCTACGCGCTGCATTGCAACGCCCAGGAACAGACCGCTGACCTGATCGCCACCGCGCGGAACATCGAGGGCGCTTACGTCGAGTGGCGCCGCATGGAGCGTGCCGGGCTAAAGCGCGTTCAGGAGTCTGTGGCCCCGCTCTTCGAGCGCACCCGCCGGTTCCGCATGTATCAGTCCTGGGTCGTGCCCGGCCTCCTCCAGACCGCCGCGTACACCAAGGCCGTACTCGGCACCGTCGCCACCCTTCGAGACGTCCCCGACGACATCGACGCCGCCGTGGCCGTACGGATGGAGCGTCAGCACATTTTGCACTCCGGTGACCATCGGTTCGCCCTGCTGGTCGAGGAGTGGGTGTTGCGGACCATCATCGGAGATACCGACGTGATGGCCGGTCAGCTCGGTCATCTGATCTCGGCCGCCACCCTGCCATCGGTCAGTCTCGGCATCATCCCCATGGGCACACCGCGCGGCGCTGGCTGGCCGGTCGAGTCGTTCACCATGTACGACGACGAACAGGTCAACGTGGAACTCGTCTCGGCCCATCTCACGGTCACTCAGCCCCGAGAGGTACAGGAGTACGGCCGAGCGTTCGCCGAGTTGTCGGCCATAGCGGTCTATGGCAGCGCCGCACGGTCACTGATCACATCGGCCATTGACTCGCTCGGGTGACGCCGCGCACGTTCGTGCACGTTCGTTGAGAGCCGCCTTCCCCCGTTCCTAGCTTGCTCAACAGGGAGCACAGCCAAGCCGGGGAGCGCAGCCATGGCCACGAAACACAAAACGACGCAGGGCAGGCCAATCGATCTGCCTATCGGCTTCAATGCGTGGCTCTTGGACTGCGTCCCGGCTCCTGGCTGCGAAGTGTGCGCCACGAACTGGAAGGGACTGACCGCTGCGAGGGACGGCGGCAACATCACCCTTGCTGCACGCCACGCCACCGAGATCAGGGACCACGCGTCAGGGGTCCACGATGGCTAAGCGCATCGAGCGCTGGTGGCTCGACACCGGATCCGGCGCGGGTCATGCGGCGAGGGTGTGGGTGTACGACGAGCCCGAGCAAACCCCTACGCCCCCCGCGGGAACGGCGGCGGAGGACGCCACCCCGCTGAGCAAGGGCATCGCTGAGTGAGCGGCGGCGCCATCATGGACGCTGAGATCACCACCATGCCGTGCCGGGACTGCGGTGCCGCAGTGCCGGGGCTGAACGGCCGCTACGCCTGCGGGCTCTGCGGGCGGGTGAATCACTGGAGCGAAGGTTCCAACGAACTGCCCACCGCCGAGGACAGCGCCGACGCGTAGCGGCCCACACAGCAGGACCCCCGCCGGTTCGAGCGCGGGGGTCCTGCTGCTGCTCGGGTCAGTGGTGGTGCCGCTCCTGGGCGTCGATGACGAGGTTGATCACATCGTCTAGCTGGTCGTCGTGCGTCGGCGACGCCGTCACGCGCATGCCGAACACCACGTCGGCAAGGTCGGCGAGGTCATCGGCAGGCATGCGCTCAATCGAGCCGCGCAGCTCATCGGCAAGGGTGTGCTCGCGCTGGGCATGCTCCGGGTAGCCGGTCGCCCACATGCGGCAGAGCGGGCACCATTCGTGGTCTCTGACCTGGTCTTCTTCGGCCGTCCGGCCGGTGTGCGGGTCGTTCATCGGGGTATCCCTCGATCAAGGAACCCGCAAGGTCGACATGCTTGGCCACCTCCTTCTCCCCTAGAGCGCTCCGGCGTCCCGGGCCATCCAGACGCTCGGGTAGACCGGCCGGAAACCCAGATCCCGGCGGATCTTCCCGGTGGACATGATCCCGAGCCAGCGGTCGGGGTCCGTGCGGGTGCCCATCTCCTCGGGCAGCTCGGCGCCGTTGACCTGGTGAAGGTCCACGACCGTGACGGATGTGTCGTCGGCGATGTTGTACGCCGGCCCGTTCACCGCCGGGGCGTACGGGAGGCGCAGCAGCCTCTGCCCGACGTCGGCGTGGTGGCCCATGTGCAGCCGCTGGGTCGGCGCCCAGTGCGCGGCCCAGCGCTGGGAGTCGGCGAGGTGCGGGTCCCCCTTGCCGTAGACGAAGGGCAGCCGCCCGATCCGCACCTGCCGCCGCCAGTGCGAGCAGCTCCCGCTCGGCGATCGCCTTGGACTCGGGGTACGCGCCCCACATCGCGCCGCCGGGCCGGCTCTCGTCGTCCTCGGTCAGCGGGCGGCCCCGCCCCGTGCCGTACACGAGCCTGGTGCTGACCTGCACGAACCGTCGTACGCCGGCCGAGACCGCGGCCCTGCCCAGGGCCACCGCCGCGTCCCGGTTGACGGCGCGGGCCTCCTCGTCCGGCACCCCGCGGAAGGCGGCGGCGACGTTCACGACGGCGTCCGCCCCGGCGACGGCCTTGCCGAGCACCTCCTCGTCCCGCAGATCGCCGACGACGACCTCGGCGCCCAGCGCGGCGAACGGTTCCCCACGGGCCGCGTCCCGCACGAGGACCCGTACCCGTTCACCCGCCTAGGCCTGCTGGATCAGCCACGGCACGAACCGCCGCCCGACCTGTCCGGTCGTACCGGTGACGAGAGTGATCACGATGTTCTCCTTCGCTCCGTTGCCACCACCCTCGTCCGCTCACGTCCGGGCCGGGAGGGACCTCCCGATCGAGGGACCAGTAGTCCCTGGATAACCCAGACACCCCCGGCCACCCTGGAAGCATGGACGGCCCCGGACTCGCCGACTTCCTGCGCCGCGCCCGCGCCCGTCTGGGCCCCTCCGGCGTGGGCCTGCCCCCCGGGTACCCGGCGACGCACGCCGGGGCTGCGGCGCGAGGAGGTGGCGTCGCTGGCCGGCATGTCCGCCGACTACTACACGCGCCTCGAACAGTCTCGGGGCCCGCGCGCGTCCCGCCAGATACTGACGGCACTGGCCCGCGCCCTGCGCCTGACACAGGACGAGCGGGACCACCTGTTCCACCTGGCCGGCGAGGAACCCCCGCGCCGGGAGGCGACCGGCACCCACGTCGGCCCGGGGCTGCTGCTGGTCCTGGACCGGCTGCACGACACCCCGGCGCTGGTGACGACCGACTGCGGCGAGGTCCTCGCCCAGAACGCTCTGTCACGGGCGCTGAGCGGCGACGTCCTGGCCCGCCCGCCGCGCGAACGCAACCTGCGCCGCCGCTACCGGGATTCATTCGCAGTGCTCCGGCCTTCAGGCCGGGGGTGAAGCGACTCTCGTGGTGGCGAGGCGGAACTCCGCGGTGTCGTCCCGACGGAGCCGGGCAGTGCGGGAGCCAGGTGACACTCCGCACGCATGTTCCCGATGACAACGGCCGTTCGGGCTTTCTAACGTGTTCGGCATGCAACTCCGGTACGCGTTCCGGCTCTACCCGAATGCCGGTCAGCGCGCCGCGCTGGCCAGGGCGTTCGGGTGTGCCCGGGTGGTGTTCAACGACGCAGTCCGCGCCCGCGAGGACGCCCGCAAGGCCGGGCAGCCGTTCCCGACGGCCGGGCAGCTGTCCCGGGAGCTGATCACCGAGGCGAAGCGGACCAAGGAGCGGTCCTGGCTGGGCGAGGTGTCCGCGGTGGTCCTGCAGCAGTCCCTGCGTGACGCCGAGAGCGCCTACCGCAACTTCTTCGCCTCCCTCAAAAGCGAGCGCAAGGGCGCGAAGACCGGTCCGCCCCGGTTCAAGTCCCGCAAGGACGACCGGCAGTCGATCCGGTTCACCGCCAACGCCCGCTGGAGCATCACCGGCAGCGGCCGGCTGAACCTGCCGAAGATCGGCGCGGTGAAGGTGAAGTGGTCCCGCACCCTGCCCTCCGCCCCCACCTCCGTCACCGTCGTCAAGGACGCCGTCGGCAGGTTCTTCGCGTCCTTCGTCATCGACACCGACCCCGCCACCGACCAGGCCCGCATGCCCCAGACCGACCGCACCATCGGCATCGACCTCGGCCTGAACCACTTCGCGGTCCTCTCCGACGGCACGAAGATCGACTCCCCGCGCTTTCTGCGGCGCGCCGAGAAGAAACTGAAGAAAGCCCAGAAGGAACTGTCCCGCAAGCAGAAGGGATCGAGGAACCGGGCCAAGGCCCGCCTGAAGGTCGCCCGCGCCCACGCCAAAGTCGCTAACGCACGCCGCGAGTTCCACCACCAGCTCTCCACGAAGCTGATCTCCGAGAACCAAGGGATCGCCGTGGAGGACCTGTCGGTGGCGGGACTGGCCCGCACCAGGCTGGCCAAGTCCGTCCACGACGCGGGCTGGGCGTCGTTCATCAGCATGCTGGAATACAAAGCAGAACGTTACGGCCGCACCCTGGTCAAGATCGGCCGGTTCACACCGACCTCCCAGACCTGCTCCGCCTGCGGTGTGGTGGACGGACCCAAACCCCTCAACGTCCGGGAATGGACCTGTGCCGCCTGCGGCACCGTGCACGACCGGGACACCAACGCCGCGATCAATGTGAAGACGGCCGCCGGACTGGCGGCATCGGCCTGCCGAGCGCCGGTAAGACCAGAACCCGTTCTGGCACAGCGCGAAGAAACAGGAAGCCACGGATTCCCGACCGGAAACCGTGCCGCGTAGCGGCACAGCAACCAGTCAAGGAAGACCAGAATCCTCGCCCTATCAGGGCGAGGAGCAAGTCAATTCCTGGACCCGTCGGCGGCGCACGGCCTCTTCCCGCCGGAGGACCGCCCGGCGCGGGCCCGTGAACACGTGGTGAACCTGCGCGCGGTGGCGGCGGCCCGCCCCGCCGACCCGGTCCCCGCCGCCCTGGTCGCCGAACTCCTCGCCGGCAGCGAGGAGTTCGCCCGCCTCTGGGCCGAACACGAGGTAGCGGTACGCCGCGCGACCACCAAGCGCTTCCTGCACCCCGCCGTCGGCCTCCTGGAACTGGACTGCGAGGTCCTCGTCAACACCGACACCCACCAGCACCTGGTCGTCCACACGGCCCGCCCGGGGACGGAGTCCTACGAACGCCTGCAACTGCTACGGGTGGTGGGGCTGCAGGACATGAGCGCGGCCGTACGGGGTCACCAGGTGTGAGCCACGTCCACCACGAGATGGTTGGCCGTCCGGAACACCCGGAACGGCAGCCGGGCGCGGACGCCGAGGCCCGTCTGGGTGTAGCCCTCGGAGCCACCCGTGACCTTGAACTCCCGGAAGGTCCGGTACCCGGTGACGTCGACGGACGGCAGCGGCGGGTAGGGCTGTCCGGTCGCCGGGTCGTAGCGCGGGGAGAACAGCGAGATCTCCAGAATGGCGCCGCCCTTGATCGGAACGACGACGTCGGACGGGTCCTGGTGCAGTACGTCGACATAGCGGACGCTGTAGCCGATCGGGTCGGCCGATGTGCCCTGGGCGTCGAAGACCAGCCGGTCGAAGCACTCGTGCTGCCCGGCCCTCACGTCGGTCAGCCGCCTGGAGGCGACAGCGTCGCCGGTCTTGTCCAGGCTCCCCCACGTCACGGCACAGTCCACAGCCGCCTTCGCGGCCACCGCCGGAACCGTGCCGACGGCCAGCAGGCCGCCGCCCGCCAGCATCATCGCGGCCAGTGCAGTACCTATCCGTCGCATGACTACCCCCCAGTAGTTCGCGTAGGTGTGTACCCGTTTAGACCGGCGGTCCGCCGGAAGGTTGTACGCAGGAGAGCAGTCCATCGCGGTACGGGGGACCCTTCCCGCACCGCCCGCCCCGTGGCGCCACGGCTCCCCGCACGGCCCTGGAACCCCGGAGCTCTCCGCAGGCCTCTAGAACCCCAGCCGCCGCAACTGCTTAGGATCCCGCTGCCAGTCCTTCGCCACCTTCACGTGCAGGTCCAGGAAGACAGGCGTGCCCAGCAGCGCCTCGATCTGCTTGCGGCTCTTGATGCCGACCTCCTTCAGGCGCTTGCCCTTGGGGCCGATGATGATGCCCTTCTGGCTGGGGCGCTCGATGAAAAGGTTGGCGTGGATGTCCAGGAGGGGCTTGTCGGCGGGGCGGTCCTCGCGCGGGAGCATCTCCTCGACCACCACGGCGATGGAGTGCGGCAGCTCGTCGCGGACGCCCTCCAGGGCGGCCTCGCGAATCAGCTCGGCGATCATGACCTGTTCGGGCTCGTCGGTCAGGTCGCCCTCGGGGTAGAGCGCCGGCCCCACCGGGAGCAGCGGCACCAGCAGGTCGGCCAGCAGCTGCACCTGCTTGTCCCCGACCGCCGAGACCGGGACGATCTCGGCCCACTCGAAGCCGAGCTCCTTGCCCAGCTGGTCGATGGCGATCAGCTGCTCGGCGAGGGTCTTGGAGTCGACGAGGTCCGTCTTGGTGACGACGGCGACCTTGGGGGTCTTGCGGATCCCCGCCAGCTCCTTGGCGATGAAACGGTCACCCGGACCGATTTTCTCGTTCGCCGGGAGACAGAAGCCGATCACGTCCACCTCGGCCCAGGTGGTGCGGACGACGTCGTTGAGCCGCTCGCCGAGCAGCGTGCGCGGTTTGTGCAGGCCGGGGGTGTCGACCAGGATCAGCTGGGCGTCCTCCCGGTGCACGATCCCCCGTACCGTGTGCCGCGTCGTCTGCGGCTGGTTCGCGGTGATCGCCACCTTCTGCCCGACCAGAGCGTTCGTGAGGGTGGACTTGCCCGCGTTGGGGCGCCCGACGAAACAGGCGAAGCCCGCCCGGTGGGCGGCCTTCGACGATTCCGACGGCTCGGTTGACTGGCTGCGAACGCTCATGGCCCCATTCTCCCTGATCCACAAGGCCCCGCCGCACCGTGAGATTCCGGTAACCCCGACGCAACGAAACGTCACGGAAACACTGCTGTACGCAACCGGAAACCGGGACCGGTGACGCTCTGACGAGCCCCGACCCCCGTGGGAGACGCCCGTGTTCCTCTCCGCCGCGCACGCCGACACCGGTGACACCGCCTGGCTGCTCGCCGCCACCGCCCTGGTCCTGCTGATGACCCCGGGGCTGGCCCTGTTCTACGGCGGCATGGTCCGCACGAAGAGCGTCCTCAACATGCTGATGATGAGCTTCGTGTCGATCGCCCTGGTCACGGTGGTGTGGCTGGCGGGCGGATACGCGCTCGCCTTCGGGGACGACGTCGGGGCCGGGCTCCTCGGCGGCCTGGCCCACGCGGGCATGCGCGGCCTCGGTCCCGACAGTGTCCAGGGCACCGTCCCGACCCTCCTCTTCGCCACCTTCCAGCTCACCTTCGCCATCGTCACGGCCGCGCTGATCAGCGGCGCGATCGCGGACCGGGCGAAATTCGGGGCGTGGCTGGTGTTCGTCCCCGTCTGGGCGCTGCTCGTATACGTTCCCGTCGCGCACTGGGTGTGGGGCCCGGGTGGCTGGATCGCGCACCGTCTCGGCGCCCTGGACTTCGCCGGCGGTCTGCCCGTCGAGATCACCTCCGGCGCCTCCGGTCTCGCCCTGTGCCTGGTCCTCGGCCCCCGGCTCGGTTTCAGGAAGGACGCCATGCGGCCGCACAACCTGCCGATGGTCGTCCTCGGCGCCGGTCTGCTCTGGTTCGGCTGGTTCGGCTTCAACGCCGGCTCGGCGATGGGCGCCAACGGCCTGGCCGCCGCCGTCTTCCTGAACACCCTCGCCGCCGGCTGCACCGGTCTGCTCGGCTGGCTCTTCGTCGAGCAGAAGCGCGACGGCCACCCCACCACCCTGGGCGCGGCCTCGGGCGCGGTCGCCGGCCTGGTCGCCATCACCCCGTCCTGCGGCTCGGTCTCCCTGCTCGGCGCCCTCGTCGTCGGCCTCGCCGCGGGCGTGGTCTGCTCGTACGCCGTGAGCTGGAAGTTCAAGCTGGACTACGACGACTCGCTCGACGTCGTCGGCGTTCACCTGGTCGGCGGCATCATCGGCACCCTCCTGATCGGCCTGTTCGCCGAGAAGGCCATGACCGGCTCCACCGAGGGCCTCTTCTACGGCGGCGGGCTCGGCCAGCTGGGCAGGCAGGCGGTGGCGGTGGCGGCCGTCGCGGCGTACGCGTTCGCGGTGACGTACGGCATCGGCAGGCTGATCGACAAGGCGATGGGCTTCCGGGCCGCCGAGGACCAGGAGCACACCGGCCTGGACCTTACGGTGCACGCCGAGACCGCTTACGATCACGGGGTCCTGGGCCACGGCGCCCCGGTCGCCCACTCCGTCCCCACCGCCCAGAAGGTCACGACGCAGCCATGAAGCTCATCACCGCGATCGTCAAGCCCTACCGCCTCGACGCGGTGAAGACGGCCCTCCAGGAGATCGGGGTGCAGGGCCTGACCGTGACCGAGGCCAGCGGGTACGGCCGGCAGCGCGGTCACACCGAGGTGTACCGGGGCGCCGAGTACCAGGTCGACCTGGTCCCCAAGGTCCGGATCGAGGTCGTCGTCGAGGACGCCGACGCCGAGCCGGTGATCGAGGCGATCGTCAAGGCCGCGCAGACGGGGAAGATCGGGGACGGGAAGGTGTGGGCGGTGCCGGTGGAGACGGTCGTACGGGTGCGGACGGGCGAGCGCGGCCCCGACGCCCTCTGAACAGCGGACGCCCGCTGAGCAACGGCGGCAGGCCCCGGCCACCCCGGCGCGCCCGGGCGAACAGCGCGCCCCCGGCCACCCCGGCGACGAAGGCCAGCGCCACCACCAGCCACGGCAGCGCGAGGAACGACGCGCTCGCCGACTCCTTGGTACCGGTCGCACTGGCCGTCAACGTCACGTTCCCCCAGTCGAGTTGGGGTGCGTCCGACCAGCGTGCGGTGAGCTTGACCCACTCCCTGGGCAGCAGCTGGGAGGGGACCCCGGTGAGGTCACGGCTGAGCAGCGTACGGCCGAACAGGCCCTCCGCCCGCAACCGCACCTTCGGGTCCAGGGTCACGTTCCCGGTGTTGTGCAGGGTGTAGGAGATCGTCGCCGTGCTGGCGCCGAGGCCGGGCACGAGCGGCTGGTGATGGGCGATGTGCACGTTCTCGACGGCGAGGGCCGGGAGCGTCGGCCCGCTCACCCGCAGATAGACGCGGGCGCCGACCGCCCGCTGCACGCCGAGCGCCAGGGACCCGGCCCCCGCATCGACCTTCTCGTCCAGCGCGACGATCGCTCCGGGATGGTCACCGGGCTCGGCCCCCTGCGGCACATGCAGGGTGAACGGAACAGTGACCGTCCTGTGCGGCGGTACGGTGACCCGCGCCTTCCCGGTCTTCGCCCAGGCCCCCACACCCCGCATCTTCTCCTGCACCGTCCGGACGGCGAAGCCGCCGTCCCGCGCGGTGTTGTAGGCGTCGGCGGCGTACAGCCGGAAGGTGAGCGGCTTGCCGGTCTTGTTGGCGACGGCCACCTTGTCGATGATCGTCTGTCCGGGGTCGAGGGAGAGATAGAAGTAGGGCCGCGCCGCGATCTTCGAGGCGACCGGGTAGACGGACCAGCTGCCGTTGTCGGCGGCGCGCGCGGGACCCGCCGTGCAGAGGACGCCGAGGATCAGGCTCAGGAGGAGGACATACGGCTTGGCGCGACGCATGGGTGCGGACCCCCGGTCGGAAGCGGGTCGGTGGCGACCGGGTCTTCCACTGTTCGAAAGCCCGGCCGCCACAAGGGAGTTGGCTCAGGTGAGCGTCAGGGTCAGGACTCCGGAGTACGACCCCGGAGGCGTGAACGCCGGTACGTCCAGGGAGAGTCCGGCGTCGACCGCGAACTCACCGCCGGTGAGGGTGGCGTCCGGGGTCGACGCGAGGGTCGCTCCGGAACTGCCGACGGTGCCCGCGGAACCGGCCGCGCAGGTGCTGGGGCTGCCCGACTTGGTCGCGCAGCTCGGCGTCCAGCTCAGCTTCCCGGCGTCGATCTTGGCGCCGGGACCGGTGAAGTCGGTGACCTTGCCGGTGAGCGACCAGCCGGCCGGCCCGCCACGGAAGTCCTTGACGGTGACGGTCTGGAGGCTGCCCGTGGACGCCCCGCCCTGCCCGAAGTCGACCGCCGACAGCGCGACGGAGTCCCCGGCCTGGGACATGGACAGGGTCCCCGCCTTGACGGTGGTGGTCAGCTTCTGACTCCCGTCCGGCACCGGCGTGGTGTCGTTCACGACATAGGCGGCAGGCCCGGCCCCCGCCTCATCGCTCCACGCACTCCCCTCATAGGCCACGATCCCGGTCGTCGTCTTGTCGTTGACGACGATGGGCGCGCTGAAGGAACCGTCGGAGCCCGCGGTCGCCGTCGCCGTGTCGGCGGTCTGGCTGCCGCCGGACCGCCCGGCCAGGGTCACGGTCGCCCCCGGCGTGAAGTTCTGCCCGCTGACGGTCACGCTGTCACCGGGGTTCCCGGAGGCGGAACTCAGGCTGATGGCACGGTTGTTGACCGGGGTGGTCGAGGTCGCCGTGACGGTCTCCGACACCGGGGCGGGCGGGTTGGTGACCGTGCACGGGGTGTCCAGCTCCAGGATGTAGCTGGTGTGGATGTTGTAGTCGCCGGGCGCGAGCGTGATGGCGCCCGGCGAGGTGACGGTGAACGTCCCGGTCATGGAGAACGACGGGAAGGTCCCGTACCCCGGCACCGGATCGTTCTTCTTCGGCCCGGTGACCGTGACGTCCCCGGTCTGCGCGCCGCCCAGCGTCACCTTCCCCGTCGGCGTCATGATGTCGGCCGGCAGGGCGAGCGCGGTGGGGTTGTTGGCGGCGGGCGTGACCACGGTGTAGGTCACGGTGACCGTGTCGCCGACCTTCGGGCTGGTGTTGTCCACCGAGATGTTGGCGGTGGTGGTGCCGTCGATCGGCGGGAGGCCCGCGACGGCGGGCGGGATGCAGTGCGTGGCGAAGTCGACGTTCGCCCCGGCGGCACCGGCCGGACAGGCCAGCGCGCCGCCCGCCGCGACCGCGAGCGCGGTCGCCCCGAACAGTGAGATCCAGCGCCACCGTCGGGATCTTCGTGATCTTGGGGGTGAACCCATGGAAGCCCCCTCCTGAGGGTTGCGGGCGCAGCGGCTCCTCTGCGCCGACAGGGGGCCATTGATGTGGAGGCCGCGTGAGAAGTCAATGGAGATGCCGCAGAAAACTGACGGTTCATCAGTTTCTGCGGCATCCGGAACGAACCCGTCAGCACGCTCAGAACACGAACGGGCCGGGGGACTGGGCGGCGCTGGACGTACAGGTGACGGTGACGCCGAAGATGACCATCTTCAGCGAGCCGCCGTAGAAGTCGAGGCTGTCGCCGGAGGCCACGGTGCCGGGGAGGGGTCCGACGGTGACCGCGGAACCGGCGGCCATCGCCGGGTTCACGGTCCCGCTGAAGACGACGTTGCTGCCGGTCGAGTTGGCCATGGTCAGCGTGGAGGCGATGGAGTTCGCCGACAGGGCGAGCGGGGTGGTGATCGCGCTGGAGGTGAGTGTGAGGGTGGCGGAGGTGCCGCTCTGGGTGGCGGTGAGCGTGGCCGCGCCGCCGCCGAAGATGCCGCAGCTGGCGGTGACGGTCGCGGTGGTCGGGGTGACGGCGGCGGCCGAGGGCGCGAAGGCCAACGCCGTGGCGGCGAGGGCCCCCGCCGCGAGTGCCGCACCGGTGGCTATTCGTTTCATGGGGATAGGGCTCCCTTCCCGTTACGTGGGAATGCCATGTGGGGATGGCGACCCCGGTCCGGGTGGGTGCGGACACACCGCGGGGCCGAATCTGACGGTCCGTCGGAACTTACGGTCCCATTGATACGCGAGCGACACAGACCTACAAGGTTGAAATTTGGCCGACTGCGGGGAGGGAGGCGGCGGTGCGTGGATGACTGCGGGTGCATCGCCACCCCGGCCGCCCCCAGTCAACCCACCCCGCCCCTGCCCCGACGGAGTCAGACAAGTCCTCGCTTCTCAGCGGAGCGAGTCGGGTGGGTGGGTGGGCAGAAGGTCACGCGGGGACGGTGAGCCGCACCTCTCCGTCCGGCCCCGCCAGCAGTACCGGCGTCCCCGGCCCCCCAAGATCCCGCACCGCGGCGAGGTCCTCCGCCGAAACCCCCTCGGCCCCCGACACCACCGCCGCCGCCTCCAGGGACTCCGCCCCCGACGCCACCGCCATCGCCACCGCCGTCCGCAGCGCGCTCAGCTGCAGCGAGGCCAGCTCCACGGTCCCCGCCACATACGTACGGCCCGTGGAGTCCCGTACCGCCGCCCCCTCCGGCACCCCGTTGCGGGCCCGGGCCGAGCGGGCCAGGGTGACGATCTTGCGGTCCTCGGGATCAAGCGCGTTGCTGTCGGTCATGCCCCGAGCATACGAACAACCCGCCCCGGCCCCGCTTTCCTCCCCCGCCCCCCGGACGGAGTCAGCCGAGGGTCTGGACGATCTGACTCCGGACGGCCGTGTGCAGCACCCGCCCCCGCGCGCCGTTCACCAGCGGCAGGAACGGCGGCACATGCCCGCACTCCACGTCGGCGACGACCGGCACCCCGAGCGGCCCGAGCGCGTCGAGCACGGCCTCGTGCTGGCTGAGAGTCGGGCTGCCGGGCGCCCTGGTGCGCCCGACGAGCACGGCGGCGGCCCGGTCGAAGAACCCGGCGAGCCGCATGCCGTGCAGGTTCCGGCAGACGGTGAACGCGTTGTCCTCGCACGCCTCGACATAGACCAGCAGCGGTTCGTCCCCGGCGAAGCCGGCGGTGTCGAGGTACGGCGTCCCGGCGAGGCCGGCGAGGGTCTCGACGCAGCCGCCGATCAGCCGGCCCTCGACGTCCACGTCCCCGTCCCCGTCGAGCCGGGTCCAGGTGCCCTCGGCGTCCAGGGTGAGGTCCCGGATGCCGGGCTCGGCGATCCAGTCGTCCCGCCCCGCGGCCCGGTACCGTCCGGGCTGGGTCTGGGTGAACGGCGGCCCCTGCGGCGCGGCCACGACGTCCAGCCAGGACAGCAGCCCCTCCGGCGGCCGGTAGGGCGTCTCCATCAGGCAGTTGCCGTGCACGGTCGCGACCCCGGTGCGCAGGGTCAGCGGGGTGATGAGGGTCGACATGTCCGAGTAGCCGACGACCCAGGTCGGTTCGGCCCGCCCGACGGCCTCGAAGTCGAGCAGGGGCAGCAGGTCGATGCCGGTCTCGCCGCCCCACGGGGGTACGACGGCCCGGATCGACGGGTCGGTCAGCATCGCGGTGAGTTCGGCGGCGCGCTCGGCGGCCGGTGCGCTGAGGTGCGTGGCGCCGTCCATGCACCGGCCCACCACCACCTCGTACCCGCGCTCCTCGACCGTACGGACCGCCGCGTCGAGCCGCCCGCGAAGCACCTCGGGCACCCCGCTGGACGGCGAGGTCACACCGACACGGTCACCGGGGCGCAGCGGGCGCGGGTATCTGATGGTCATACGGCACATCCGACCGCGCCCCGGCCACCCCGGGCAAGCGGATTCACGGCCGGTCCAGCCGCAGCCGCTCCGCTCTCGGCAGACCGGCGACGACGAGGTCGTACGAGTCCTCGATCAGTTCCTTCACGAGCCGCTCGGGGAGGTCGCCGTCCACGGTCACGGTGTTCCAGTGCCGCTTGTTCATGTGGTAGCCCGGCGCGATCAGCCCCTCGTGGTCGGCGCGGAGGCGGATCGCGTCCTCGGGGTCGCACTTGAGGTTGACCTTGAGGGGCTTTCCGTCCATCCAGCTCAGCGCGAACATCTTGCCGAGGACCTTGAAGACCGAGATGTCCGGGTTGAAGGGGAAGTCCTCCTCGGCCGCGTTGAAGGAGAGGCAGAAGGCTCGGAGCCGGTCGGGGGTCACTCCGGGTCGTCCTCCGGGTGGTCGGGCACGGGTACCGGCTCCACCAGCACCGTCACGATCTTGTTGCGGCGGCCGGCGGCGGACTCGGCGGTGAGGGCCAGCCTGCGGCCGTCGGGGAGTTCGACCTGGGCGGCGGCTCCGGCGATGGGGACCCTGCCGAGGGCTTTCGCGAGCAGGCCGCCGACGGTCTCCACGTCCTCGTCGTCGTACTCCTCAAGCCCGTACAGCTCGCCGAGATCCGTGATGTCGAGGCGGGCGGTGACCCGGTAGCGGTCGTCGCCGAGGTCGGTGACGGGCGGGAGCTCACGGTCGTACTCGTCGGTGATCTCGCCGACGATCTCCTCCAGGATGTCCTCGATGGTGACGATCCCGGCCGTGCCGCCGTACTCGTCGATGACGACGGCGACGTGGTTGCGTTCCTTCTGCATCTCGCGCAGCAGGTCGCCGGCGTTCTTGGTGTCGGGCACGAAGAACGCGGGCCGCATCGCGGTGGAGACCAGGTCGGACTCGGCGTCCCGGCTGATGTGCGTCTTGCGGACCAGGTCCTTGAGATACACGATCCCGACGATGTCGTCCTCGCTCTCCCCGGTGACGGGTATCCGGGAGAAACCCGAGCGCAGCGCGAGGGTGAGGGCGTGGCGGATCGTCTTGTACCGCTCGATGACGACGAGGTCGGTACGCGGGACCATGACCTCCCGTACGAGGGTGTCGCTCAGCTCGAAGACCGAGTGCACCATCCGGCGCTCCTCGTCCTCGATCAGCGACTCCTTCTCGGCGAGGTCGACCAGCGCGCGCAGTTCGGCCTCGGAGGCGAACGGGCCGCGCCGGAAGCCCTTGCCGGGGGTGAGCGCGTTGCCGAGGAGGATGAGGAGGTAGGGGATCGGCCCCATGATCCTCGCCAGCGGCAGCAGCACGTACGCGGCGGCCGTCGCCGTGTTCAGCGGGTGCTGGCGGCCGATGGTGCGCGGGGAGACGCCGACGGCGACGTACGACACGAGCACCATCACGCCGATCGCGGCGAGCAGCGCCTGCCAGGTGGTGGGGATCTCCTGGAGGCAGGCGTAGGTGACCAGGGCCGCGGCCGCCATCTCGCAGGCGACGCGGACCAGCAGCGCCACGTTCAGGTAGCGGGTGGGGTCGGCGGCGACCTGGGCGAGCTTGGCGCTGCCGCGCCGCCCGGACTTCACCGCCTCCTCGGCCCGGAAACTGGAGACGCGGGCGATACCGGCCTCGGCGCAGGCGGCCAGCCATGCCACGACGACCAGCGCGATCGCGCCGACGACGATCTGCGGACTCATGCGAGGACGACCCGCCTACGAGACCGTCGGCGCCGGCGAGGGGCCGGTCAGGCCCTGCTCCGCGCGCCAGCCGTCCACGATGGCTGCCTGCAGGCCGAACATCTCGGCCTTCTCGTCGGGCTCCTCGTGGTCGTAGCCGAGCAGGTGCAGCACGCCATGGACGGTGAGCAGCTGGAGCTCCTCGTCCATGGAGTGCTGGGTCTCGGCCTCGGCGCCCTGCTTGGCGGCGACCTCCGGGCAGAGCACGATGTCGCCGAGCAGCCCCTGCGGCGGTTCGTCCTCGTCCTTCGACGGCGGCCGCAGCTCGTCCATCGGGAAGGACATGACATCCGTCGGGCCGGGCAGGTCCATCCACTGGATGTGCAGCTGCTCCATGGCGTCGGCGTCCACGACGATCACCGAGAGCTCGGAGAGCGGGTGGATGCGCATCCGTGCGAGCGCGTAGCGGGCGATGTCGAGGATCGCCTGCTCGTCGACCTCGGTTCCGGACTCGTTGTTGACGTCGATCGACATGGCGCGGTGCTTGTCTACTTCCCCTTGTGCCCGGACTTCGAACGGCCGCCCTGATGGGCGCCGTTCTCCGTGCCGTGCGAGCTGTCGTACTTCTCGTACGCGTCGACGATACGGCCCACCAGCTTGTGCCGTACGACATCGTGGGACGTGAGACGGGAGAAGTGCACGTCCTCCAGGCCCTCCAGGATGTCCTGCACCTGGCGCAGACCGGACTTGGTGCCGTTGGGCAGGTCGACCTGGGTGACGTCACCGGTGATCACGATCTTCGACTCGAAGCCGAGCCGGGTGAGGAACATCTTCATCTGCTCGGGAGAGGTGTTCTGGGCCTCGTCGAGAATGATGAAGGCGTCGTTGAGGGTGCGGCCGCGCATGTAGGCGAGCGGCGCCACCTCGATCGTCCCGGCCGCCATCAGGCGCGGGATCGAGTCCGGGTCGAGCATGTCGTGCAGCGCGTCGTACAGCGGGCGCAGGTACGGGTCGATCTTCTCGTAGAGCGTGCCCGGCAGGAAGCCGAGCCGCTCGCCCGCCTCGACCGCGGGCCGGGTCAGGATGATGCGGTTGACCTGCTTGGACTGCAGGGCCTGCACCGCCTTGGCCATGGCCAGGTAGGTCTTTCCGGTACCGGCGGGCCCGATGCCGAAGACGATCGTGTGCTTGTCGATCGCGTCGACGTACCGCTTCTGGTTGAGGGTCTTGGGGCGGATGGTGCGGCCGCGCGAGGACAGGATGTTCTGTGTCAGAACCTGGGCCGGGGTCTCCTCCGGGCCCTCCCCGTTCTCGCTCGCCCGCAGCATGGCGATCGAGCGTTCCACTGCGTCCTCCGTCATCGGCTGCCCGGTGCGGAGCACCAGCATCATCTCGTCGAACAGGCGCTGAATGGTGGCGACTTCACGGGCATCGCCGACCGCGCTGATCTCATTGCCCCGGACGTGTATGTCGGCCGCCGGGAAGGCCTTCTCGATCACGCGCAGCAGGGAGTCGCCGGATCCCAGCACGGTGACCATCGGGTGCTGGGCGGGAACCTCGAACTGAGCTCGGGCCTGCTGCTGCGCGGGAGTGTGAGCTGTGGGTGTCTGAGTCATGGGCCGGCGCTTAAGGCCTGCGGTTCCTCCTCGTCACGGCCGCGTAGCTGAGGGCGGCCTCGCGATATCAAGCGTACGACGCGGGGGTGACATCGCCGTAGGGCTTTTCACAGGGGAAGGCGCCCCCGCTGCAGCCGTGAGCCCTGCATGCGCTCCTGCACGCCGGGGCAGAATCCGTGCCGTCACTGCCATCACGTGGTCGGGGGGCCGCGTCCGCTCCACGCCACCTGTCCGCACAGAAAGCAGGTAGCCGTGCTGCTGCGTCTGCCCACGTCGGTGTCCGAGGCCCGGGAGTGTCTGGCCGAGGGGGCGATACCCGTCGGCGGAGCGACCCTGATCTGGGCCGCGTGGCAGCGGGACGGCTTCCCGGAACAGGCGGTGTCCCTGCGGAAGGTACCGGAGGCGACGGCGATAGGGAACGGGGTGCTCGGCGGCGCGGTCCTTCTCCACCAGGTGGACGACCGGGTCCCGGAGATACTGCGGCAGGCGGCGAAGGGCGTCGGCACGGGGGCGGTGCGCCGGACCGCGACGGTGGGCGGGAACATCGCCGGGTCGACGCTGCGGGACCTGCTGCCGGCGGCGATGGCGCTGGACGCGTGGGCCGAGGTGCTCACGGCGGACGGGGTGGACCGGGTGGACCTGGCCGAGGTCCAGGCGAAGTCGCCGGTGCTGCTGGCGCTGCGCTGGCGGGAGCCGGTGAAGGGCGCGTTCGCGAAGGTGGCCGACCCGGCGGGCGGGGAGGTGCCGACGATCGCCGCCGCGGCGGTGGACACGGAGGGTGTGCTGCGGGTGGCGGTGCGGGAGGGGTACGTGGTGAGCGGGGGGAGTGCGGGGTCCGACGGGGGCGGGGTGGAGGAGCTGTTCGCCGGTGGCGCGCTGTCGGGGGTGTCGGGGGCGGGGCGGTCGCTGGTGCGGGAGCAGGTTGCCAAGGTGCGGGGAGAGTAGGCCGAGGCTGTGCCGGTTTCGTCGTCGGGTGCGGGCCGGTGGGGGCTTGTCGCGCAGTTCCCCGCGCCCCTGAAGGGGCGCTTCACAGCTACCCAGCTGCGGGCAGGCGTGCCGCAGGGCGGCACGGGTGGGCGCAGCGGCACCGTGCCAGCGCCGTAAGCGAAACCCCCCGCCCCAGCCCCCACGCACCCGCACCCGCACCCTCGGCAGTCACCCCGCGCTCCCGAACCCGATCGTCGGTACCGCCCTCCGCAGAGGCCACGGCCGCACCTGGTCCTCCTCCGGTACCAGGCCCTCCAGGAACGCGTACCGGCGCAGCGCGGCCGGATCCTGTCCCGCCACCGACTGGACCTTCCGCCACCACGCGCCGATCTCCGACCACCCCGGAGCGGACAGCGATCCGCCGAACTCCTGGACGGAGAGTGCCGCCGTCAGCCCCGCGAAGGCGAGGCGGTCGGCCAGCGGCCAGTCGGCGAGCGTGCCGGTGACGAAGCCGGCGACGAAGACGTCTCCCGCACCGGTCGGGTCGAGGGCCTCGACGGCGATCGCCGGGACCTCCGCGGACTCCCCGGTCCGCCCGTCGACCGCGTACGCGCCTTCCGACCCGAGGGTGACGACGGCGAGCGGCACGTACTCGGTGAGGGCGTGCGCGGCGGCCCGCGGGCAGTCCGCCCCGGTGTACCTCCTCGCCTCCTCCGCGTTCGGCAGGAACGCCTCGCAGTGCTCCAGGTCGGCCAGGCCCGCGAGGTCCCACGCCCCGGTGTCGTCCCAGCCGACGTCGGCGAAGATCCGGGTCCCCTCGGCGGCGGCCCGGGCGATCCAGGGGTTGCGTTTGCCGGGCGTGAGGGAGGCGACGGCGGCGCGGGCACGGGCCGGGTGGCCGGGGGCGTTCTGCTGGCGGAACAGGGTGTCGGCGGGCGGCTCGTGGCCGTGCGAGACCATGGTGCGCTCCCCCTCGTACGCCATGGACACGGTGACCGGCGAGTGCCAGCCGCGCACCTTGCGGGACGGGGAGAGGTCGATGCCCTCGCCCTGGGCGAGCGCGTCCCAGCAGTACTCGCCGTAGTGGTCGTCGCCGAAGGCGGCCGCTAGGGAGGTCTTCAGGCCGAGCCGGGCGAGGGCGGTGGCCATGTTGGCGATACCGCCGGGGCTGGAGCCCATGCCCCGGGCCCAGGACTCGGTGCCGCGCACCGGCGCGGAGTCGAGGCCGGTGAAGACGATGTCGAGGAAGACGGTGCCGGTGAGGTAGACGTCCCAGGGCGGATCGTCCGGCGTGCGCAGGGCGGCCAGCGGGTCGACCTGCGCGGCGCAGTGCGGTGTCGTTGCTCCCCTGTCGTCGTCGAGGTACTCCGGTTCCTCTCCGGCGAACGCGTTGGACGCGGTCACGGTGCGCTCCCTGACGTGGTGCGGATCCGGCCAGTCTGCACCATGTCGCGGCGGAGGCGGCGGCTGTCGCCGTACGACCGCCCGAACGAGGGTCCCTACCAGCGCGGCACGGCCGGTGTCGTCCAGCCCGGCTCGGCCACCCGCATCGCGGCGGCGTCGTCGCGGTCGCGCAGCGTCCCGTCGTCGTCCAGCCACCGCCGGTGCAGTCGTCGTACCTTCTCCGGGTCCAGCTCGACGCCCAGTCCCGGTGCGTCGGGGACGGTGACCCGGCCGCCGTCGAAGGCAAGGCGTTCGGTGAGGACGTCCTCGGACTGCCAGGGGTAGTGGGAGTCGCAGGCGTGGTGGAGGTCCGGGACGGTCGCGGCCACGTGGGTCATCGCGGCGAGGCTGATCCCGAGGTGGGTGTTGGAGTGCATGGAGACGCCGACGCCGAAGGTGCGGCAGACGGCGGCCAGTTGCCGGGTGTTGCGCAGCCCGCCCCAGTAGTGGTGGTCGGAGAGCACGACCTGCACCGCGTCCCGGACGAACGCCTCCCTGATCTCGCCGAAGGTCGTCACGCACATGTTGGTCGCCAGCGGCACGTCCGTGCCCGCGGCCACCTCCGCCATCGCCGGGGTGCCGAGCGCCGGGTCCTCCAGGTATTCGAGGACGTCCCCGAGTTCCTTCGCGACCTTCAGCGAGGTCTGCACGGACCAGGCGCCGTTGGGGTCGAGGCGCAGCGGATGCCCGGGGAACGCCTCCGCCAGCGCCAGTACGGCCGCGATCTCCTCCTCGGGCGGGAAGACCCCGCCCTTGAGCTTGAAGGAGGTGAAGCCGTAGCGCTCGGTGAAGCGGCGGGCCTGCGCCACGATCCCGGCCGGGTCCAGCGCGGCCCCCCAGTCGTCCGGCTCGGCCGGTACGCCCTGAGGGTGCGCGGCCCACTTGTAGAAGAGATACGCGCTGTACTCGACCGTGTCCCGCACCTTTCCGCCGAGCAGTGCGTGCACGGGCAGCCCGAGCGTCTTGCCGAGGGCGTCGAGGCAGGCCACCTCGAAGCCGGAGACCACGGACAGCCGCAGCTTGTCGGCGGTCTGCACCCCGCGCAGCCCGCCGACGTCGGCCTGCCCCAGGACCCGGGCCGCGTCCACGGCGACCTCGTCGGCGAGCGTGAACAGCCCGTTCAGGTCGCCGACCGGCCGCCCGCGCAGTTTCTCGGCGAACGGCCGGGCCAGCTCCAGGTACTTGGTGTCCCCGTAGGTCTCCCCGACCCCGACCACCCCGTCCGCGGTCTCCACCTCCACGATCAGCCGGGGTGTGTACGGCTGGTGCACGCCCTGCGTGTTCAGCAGCGGCGGGTCGGCGACCAGGATCGGGGTGAGGCGGACGTCGGTGACGGTGAGGTTCACAGGGACGCTCCCACGAGGTCGAGGCCGGCGGCGAGCAGCGCCCCGAGGTCGGCCAGGTCGGCGGTGGAGGGGTCGGTGAGCGGGGCGCGTACGGGACCCACCGGCCGGCCGCGCAGCCGGGCCGCCGCCTTCACCAGCGACACCGCGTATCCGGGGACCCGGTCGCGCAGTTCGACGAACGGCACGTAGAAGTCGCGCAGCAGCTTGTCGACCGTGCCCTGGTCGCCGCTTCGGAGGGCGGCGAAGAAGGCGTCGGCGATCTCGGGGGCGAAGGCGTGCACGGCTGAGGAGTACGCGGGGACGCCGACCGTGGCATAGGCGCGGGCCTGGATCTCGGCGGTGGCGGCGCCGTTGAAGAAGAGGAAGCCGTCCGGGGCGGCGAGGGTGAGCCGCTGGAGCCGGTCGAGGTCGCTGTGCCCGTCCTTGAGGCCGATGACGCCGGGGATGCGGGCGATCCGCGTCAACGCGTCGGCGGTGTACGTGACCTGGCCGCGCTGGTAGACGACGAGCGGCAGCCCGGTCCGGCCCGCGATCGCCTCGACCTGCGCGACGAGTCCGTCCTGCGGGGCGCCGACGAGGTAGTGCGGCAGCACGAGCAGGGCGTCCGCGCCGGCCTCCTCCGCGAGGCGCGCGAACCGGACGGCCTGCGCCCAGCCGTAGCCCACCCCCGCGACCACGGGCACCTGCCCGTCGGCCTCCTCGACCGCCACCCGCACGACCTGCCGGTACTCCTCCTCGTCCAGCGAGAAGAACTCCCCGGTGCCGCAGGCCGGGAAGAGGGCGCCGGGCGCGGCGGCCAGCTGCCCGGCGACGTACGCCCGGAACCCGTCCACGTCGAGGGACCCGTCGGCGTGGAACGAGGTGAGCGGGAACGACAGCACCCCGCCCGCCATCCCGTCCCGCAGCCTCCCCACCACACGCTCCGCCTGTCCGGCCACCCCATCCATTTTCTTGTCTCCCTATGTAGACGACATCCATGTACAGGAACCGAGACTAGATATGCGAACGCACCCCGTCAACGGCGCCTCCCGCCGCCCGTACGATCTGCACATGTCCGAGACAGCAGGCGTCCGCGAGGTGAAGTCCGCGGCGCGCACGGTGGAGCTGCTGGAGCTCCTCGCGGACCGCGGCGACCGCCCGGCCCGCCTCCAGGAACTGGCGGACGCACTCGGCGTCCCGCGCAGCTCGATGTACGCCCTGCTCCAGACGCTGATCACCCGAGGCTGGGTGCGCACCGACACCACCGGCTCCCTCTACGGCGTCGGCATCCGCACCCTGCTGACCGGCACCGGCTACCTGGACTCCGACCCGCGCGTCCACCTCGTCCGCCCCTACCTCGACGAGGCCTCACAGGCGCTCGGCGAGACCATCCACCTGGCCCGCCTGGACGGCCCGGACGTGGCGTACCTGGCGACCCGGGAGTCCCACGAGTACCTGCGCACGATCAGCAGGGTGGGCCGCCGCTTCCCGGCCCACGCGGGCGCACTGGGCAAGGCGCTGCTGGCGGAGCGCCCGGACGCCGACCTCCCCGAGGGCCCCTACCGCCCCCTCACCCCCCACACCCGCACCACCCCCGACGCCCTCGCCGCCGACCTGGCCGGGGTCCGCGCCCGCGGCTACTCGACCGACCGCGAGGAAGGCGTCCTCGGCATCACCGGCTTCGGCTTCGCCCTGCGCTACGACACCCCACCCCAGGACGCCATCAGCTGCTCGGTACCGACAGGCCGCCTGACCCCGGAACACGAGGCCCAGATCATCACGGTGATGCAGGAAACCCGAACCCGCATCGAGGCAGCGACACCGGGCGGCACGGTCAACTGGCGCTGACCAGCCGGGCCCTGCCGACACGCGGCCGAGCCGCCGACCAAGGAGCGCGGGGCTGGTGCCGGGGGGTGGGGACGCTCACCGGCGCCGGGCGGGTGCCGCCCGCGCCGCCCCAGCGGCACGACTGCCCGCGGCTGGGAAGAAGCGGCGGGCTGAGCGCCCCTTCAGGGGCGCGGGGAACTGCGCGAGCAACCCCCACCGGCCCGCACCCGGGATCCCGCCGAACCCCCACGGCGCGCGGCGCTCCTACCCCCTCCCCCGCACCCAAAACCCGAGCGTGCCCCACATCACACCCCCCGCCCTTCTTCCGCTCTCCCTCCCTTGATACAAATTCTCCGCGCGTTCCTGTCCCTCGACGGCCTGCGCCCAACCCCCTTCCTGCACCGCTCCTTTCGCATGCCCTGGGAACGCCCGTGTCCGCCCCCCGCACCACCCCCTGGCCCCTCGTCGCCCTTTTCACGGCCGGCTACCTGGCCCCGTACCTCCTCCCGACCACCGTCGGCCGGCTCGAATCGGGGCTCCCCCTCTCCGCCACCCAGGCAGGCGCCATCGGCACTGCCCTGCTGCTGAGTTCGGCGGCCGCCGGCTTCCTCCTCGCCTCCCGGGTGGACCGCATCGGCCCCCGCACCCTCGCCCGCCTCGGCCTCCTCCTCGCGGTCCTCGGCTACGGCGGAGCCGCCCTGACCACCGCCGTCCCCGCGGTCGTCGCCGGCGCAGCCGTCGGCGGATTCGGCTCCGGCACGATCACCGCCGTCGCCGCCACCGGCATCGCCGCGCAACGGGACCCCCACCGCACCACCACCCTCGGCCTGCTCGGCGTCTCCGCCCTCGCCGGTGCCGTCTACCTGACGGTCCCGCACCTCGGCCCCGGCCACGCGCAGCCCCTCGCCGCGATCGCGCTCACCGCGCTCGCGGTCTGGCCGCTCACCGCCCGCCTGTCCCCCCGTACCGCCCCGGCCCTCCCCCGCACCGCCACCGGCCCCCGGCTGCCGCACCTGCGCTCGGGCCTGTTGCTGGCGGCCGCGATGCCCTGCTGGTCGGCCGTGCAGAACTCGCTCTGGGGGGTCAGCGGCCGTATCGGCCTGACGCAGGCGCATCTCGGCGAGGCGACCGTCGGCGTGGTTTTCGCGGTGGCGCTCGGCACCGGTCTGCTCGGCGTGGTCGGCGCGGGCGCCCTCGGCCCGCGGCTCGGCCAGGCCCTGCCGATCGGTCTGGGCACCGTACTGATCGCGGGCTGTATCGCGCTCAGCGCGTCCGCCACCGACCTCACGTCCTTCGCGACCGGCGAGATCGCCTGGAACCTGCTCTACCCGGTCGTCCTGTCGTACGTCATCGGGCTCGCCGCGTCCCTGGACCCGCGGGGCCGCTGGGCGGTGCTGGTCGGGTCGGCGTCGTCGCTGGGGACGGCCGTGGGCCCGGTGACCGGCAGCCTGCTGGCGGCCCGGGCCGGTTTCCCGGCGATGGGGACGGTCCTCGCGGTGGCCCTGCTGGCGGTCGCGGTACCGCTGACGGCGGTGGCGCTGCGGCGCAGGACCACCACCGTCGCGACCGGCCCGGCGCTCACCGACCCGGCGGCGGCACGGCTGGACGTGGCCGCCTAGCCGAACTCGAAGGCGTCGACCTCGGCAAGGTAGCGGGCCCGCAGTTCCTCGTCGTCCTCCAGGAAGGACGCGAGGAAGGAGTTGCGGGCCAGTTCCCGCATCTGCTCCCTGGTCAGGCCCAGGGCGTCGCGCACGGCGTGGTAGTTGTCGGCGACGTAGCCGCCGAAGTAGGCGGGGTCGTCGGAGTTGACCGTGCACAGCAGCCCGGCCTCGATCATGGCCGGAAGCGGGTGCTCGGCGAGCACGTCGACCGCGCGCAGCCGGACGTTCGACAGCGGGCACAGCGTCAGCGGGATCCGCTCCCGCACCAGGCGGGCGACCAGCTCCGGGTCCTCCATGCAGCGCAGCCCGTGGTCGACGCGCTCGACGCCGAGCAGGTCCAGCGACTCGGTGATGTACTCCGGCGGCCCCTCCTCACCCGCGTGGGCCACCCGCCGCAGCCCCAGTTCGGCGGCGGCCTCGTACACCTCGCGGAACTTGACCGGCGGATTCCCCACCTCGGCGGAGTCCAGCCCGATCCCGGTGATCCGGTCGAGGTACGGCTTCGCCGCCTCCAGCGTCGCCATCGCCGACTCGGCGGACTCGTCCCGCAGGAAGCACATGATGAGGCGGGTGGAGATCCCGTGGCTCTCGACGCTGCGGCCGAGCGCCCGCCACAGGCCCTCGACGACCGTCCCCATGCCGATGCCCCGGGCGAGGTGCGCCTGCGGGTCGAAGAAGATCTCGGCGTGCCGGACGCCCTGCGCGGCGGCCCGCGAGAGGTACGCGTCGGCGAGGTCGTCGAAGTCCCGCTCGGTGCGCAGGACGGCCATCAGCTCGTAGTAGAGGTTCAGGAAGGACTGCAGGTCCTCGAACTGGTACGCCTTGCGCAGTGCGTCGGTGTCCGCGTACGGCAGCTCGACGCCGTTGCGCGTGGCCAGCAGGAACGCCAGCTCGGGTTCCAGAGTGCCTTCGATGTGGAGGTGCAGTTCTGCTTTGGGGAGGGGCATCAAAGCATGGTACGGCCGCTTCACCTGCGCTTCGGAACCGGCACTCGGAGCAGGTCGTAGGCGACGGTCAGCTCGCCCTGGTAGCCGGCGGCCCGCGCCTGCCGTTCGAAGTCCTCAGGGTCGGCGTAGCGCTGGCTGAAGTGGGTCAGCACGAGGTGCCGTACCCCCGCGTCCCGGGCGACGGCCGCCGCCTGGCCGGCGGTCAGGTGGCCGTGTTCTTCGGCGAGTCGGGCGTCCTCGTCGAGGAAGGTCGACTCGATGACCAGCAGGTCGCAGCCCTCGGCCAGCGCGTGCACGCCGTCGCACAGCCGGGTGTCCATGACGAACGCGAACCGCTGGCCGCGCCGCACCTCGCTGACGTCGTCGAGCGTGACGTCCCCGAGGACACCCTCGCGCTGGAGCCGGCCGACGTCGGGGCCGCTGATGCCGTGCGCGGCGAGCCGTTCGGGCAGCATGCGGCGGCCGTCGGGCTCGGTGAGCCGGTAGCCGTACGACTCGACGGGGTGGGACAGCTTCCGCGCGTCCAACGTGTAGGAACGGGTGACCGCCAGGTCGCCGTCCGCGTCGACCGGGGCCTCGGTGATGCCGACGGTCTCGCGGTAGGCGGTGGCGTACCGGAGCCGGTCGAAGAAGCGCTGCCCGGACCTCGGGTAGTGCGCGGTGACCGGGTGCGGGACCTGGTCGAGGTTGACGCGCTGGATGACCCCGGCGAGGCCGAGGGAGTGGTCGCCGTGGAAGTGGGTGACGCAGATCCGGTTCAGGTCGTGCGCGGCGACCCCGGCCCGCAGCATCTGCCGCTGGGTGCCCTCGCCGGGGTCGAAGAGGATGCCCTCGCCGTCCCAGCGCAGCAGGTAGCCGTTGTGGTTGCGGTGCCGGGTGGGAACTTGGCTGGCGGTGCCGAGGACCACCAACTCACGTACGGACATGGCGAGTTATCCGGGCGGCCACTGCAGGCCACGACCGCCGAGGATGTGCGCGTGGGTGTGCCAGACGGTCTGGCCGGCGCCGCTGCCGGTGTTGAAGACGATGCGGTAGCTCTCCAGCTTGTCCTCGTCGGCGACGGCCTGGGCCTCGCGCAGTATGTCGGCGGCGACGGCGGGGTCGCCTGCGGCGAGCTCGGCCGCGTTCTTGTAGTGGACCTTGGGGATCACCAGGACGTGAGTGGGTGCCTGGGGGTTTATGTCCCGGAAGGCGACGGTGGTGTCCGTCTCGCGGACGATCGTCGCCGGGACGTGGCCTGCGACGATCTTGCAGAACAGGCAGTCGTCCTGGGGTTCCCCTGCCATAAGGGCGTCTCCTCGTAAAGGGTGATCCAGTGCAGGCGGCATCGTATCGTCGTTGACTGCGGGTGCGTGGGGGTTGGTCGCGCAGTTCCCCGCGCCCCTTCAGGTGGGACCCGGCGCCCCTCCTTACATCGGCAACGTCGGCGGAGTCTTCGCGGGCGTCGTCTCCAACGCCTCCAGTGCTATCCGTACCGCCTCGTCCAGCTGGGGATCCCTCCCGGCGCCCCAGTCCTGCGGGCGCTGCACGATCTCCACGTCCGGGTCGACGCCGTGGTTCTCCACGCCCCAGCCGTAGCCCTCCAGCCAGAACGCGTACTTGGGCTGGGTGACCAGGGTGCCGTCGACCAGGCGGTAGCGGCTGTCGATGCCGATCACGCCGCCCCAGGTGCGGGTGCCGACCACCGGGCCGATGCCCAGGGCCTTGATCGCCGCGTTGACGATGTCGCCGTCCGAGCCGGAGAACTCGTTCGCGACGACCACGACCGGCCCCCGGGGCGCGTCCCTCGGGTAGCTGAACGGGCGCATGCCGCGCGGCAGGTCCCAGCCGACGATGCGGCGGGCCAGCTTCTCCACCACGAGCTGGGAGGTGTGGCCGCCGCGGTTCTCGCGGACGTCCACGACGATGCCCTCGCGGGCCATCTCCACGCTCAGGTCGCGGTGGATCTGGGCCCAGCCGGGCGCCTGCATGTCGGGGACGTGGAGGTAGCCGAGGCGGCCGCCGGACGACGCGTGCACATGGGCCCTGCGGTCGGCGACCCAGGCGTGGTAGCGCAGCGGCTCCTCGTCGGCGACCGGCACGACCACCGGGTGCCGCAACTCGCCGCCGCCCGCCGGGGACACGGTCAGTTCGACCGCCTTGCCCGCCGTGCCGACCAGGAGCGGGCCGGGGCCGGTCACCGGGTCGACGGGCCGGCCGGCGACGCCCACGATCGCGTCGCCGGGGCGTACCGCGGCGCCGGGTGCGGCGAGTGGGGAGCGGGCGCCGGGGTCGGAGGTCTCGGCGGGCAGGATCCGGTCGATGCGCCAGCTGCCGTCCGGATGGCGGGAGATGTCGGCGCCGAGCAGGCCCTGGCGGGCGCCGCCGCCGTGGCCGCCGCGCGGGGTGACGTAGGCGTGCGAGGTGCCCAGTTCGCCCTGGACCTCCCAGAGCAGGTCGACGAGGTCGTCGTGGGTGGCGACCTGCTCGACGAGCGGGCGGTAGCGGTCGAGGACGCCGTCCCAGTCGACGCCGCCGAGGTCCGGGCGCCAGAACTGGTCGCGCATGATGCGGCCGGTCTCGTCGAACATCTGCCGCCACTCGGCGGCCGGGTCGACGGTCTGCCGGACCCGGGCCAGGTCGACGGTGATGTTGGTGTCGCTGTCGTCGTCGCCCGAGGCGCGGCGGTCGCTGGGTACGACCCTGAGCTTGCTGTCGGCCCACAGCAGGACGCGTTTGCCGTCGCCGCTGACCTCGAAGTGGTCGGCGTCGGAGGACAGGTACTCGATGCGCTGCTGGGCGAGGTCGTAGCGCTCCAGCTCGGTCTTGGGCTCCGGGTCCTCGGGGTGGGCGCGGGAGGCGCCGAGCACGCCGCGCACGGGGTGGCGCAGCCAGAGCACGCCGTCCTTGGCGGCCCGCAGGGTGGAGTAGCGGCCGGCCTCGACGGGGAAGGGCACGATCCGGTCGGCGAGGCCCTCCAGGTCGATCCGGGTCGCGGGGGTGCCCTCGGCGTCCGGGGTCTCGTCCTTGTCGGGGGTCTCGAACGGGCGGCCGTGCCGCTGCGGGCCGAACGGCGAGGGGGTGGTGGCGGCGAGGGTGATCAGGTGCGGGCGGTCGCCGACCACGAAGGCCAGGTCGAAGACGTGCTCGTCGTAGACCGGGTCGAAGGAGCGGGTGGAGAGGAAGGCGAGGTGTTTGCCGTCGCGGGTGAAGGCGGGGTCGTAGTCCCGGAACCGCAGCGGGGTCGCCTCGGTGACGGTGAGGTCGGTGGTGTGGGCGATGCGGAGCTGGCAGAGCCCGCCGGTGCCGGGGTGGGACCAGGCGAGCCAGCCGGAGTCGGGCGAGAAGGCCAGTCCGGAGACGTCGCCGTCCTCGCTGCGATCGACCTCGCGGACCTCGCCGGTCTCCCGCTCGACGAGGAGCAGCCGGCCGTCGTGGGCGGCGACGGCGACCCGGCCGCCGTCGGGGGCGACGGCGAGTTCCAGGACCCGGCCGAGCTGTCCGGCGGCGATCCGGCGCGGGGTGGCGCCGGGCACGAGCCCGGTCGCGGGGGCGAACTCCAGGGCGTCGTCGCCCTCGGCGTCCGTCACCCACGCCACCCACTCCTCCGCGTCCGCGCGGAAGGCGACGGGCAGCCGGGCCCGCACCCCCGGCTGGGCGACCAGCGCCCGCGCCGGACCGGAGCGGTGGGTCACCCAGTGCACACCGCCGCGCACCAGGACGGCGCTGCCGCGCGCGGTGTGGTCGGGCGAGGCCGAGCTGAACCAGCGGGCCGCGTTGACCGGGTACGGCTGCCGGTCCACGCGGGACCCGCCGAGCCGGATGTCCAGGCGGCGCGGCTCGGCGCCCTCCAGGTCGTCCAGGAGCCAGAGTCCACCGGCCGAGGCGTAGACGACCCGGGTGCCGTCACCGGACGCGTGCCGGGCGTAGAAACCGTCGAGGGGCGTGTGCCGGCGCAGGTCGGAGCCGTCGGCGAGGGAGGAGTAGAGCGCCCCGGTGCCCTCGTGGTCGGAGAGGAAGGCGATCCGGTCGCCGGCCCACACCGGGTACTCCAGGTTCCCGTCCAGCTCCGCGTGCAGCCGTACGAAGTCGCCGGCACCCTCCCGGTCCACCCACAGCTTGCCCGCCGTACCGCCCCGGTACCGCTTCCACCAGGCCGCTTCCCTGCCCATGGGCGCGGACAGCAGCACGGTGGACGGCCCGAGGGCGACATGGCCGACGGGGCCGTACGGCAGGACGGTGGACGGGCCGCCGTCGAGCGGGACGGTGTGGGCCCAGCTGCGCCGGAGGCTGGCCTGGCCGTGGGTGGTGATCGCGAGGACCTGCCCGTCGTCGGTCCAGCCGCGCACCTGGGTGCGGGCGCTTCCCCAGTGCGTCAGGCGGGTGGACGAGCCGCCGTCGACGGGGGCGGTGTGGATCTCGGGGGCGCCGTCGCGGGTGGAGGTCCAGGCGACCGTGTTCCCGTCGGGCGAGATGCGGGGCAGGGTCACGGGGACGTTGTCGGCGCTGACCCGCCAGGCCCGGCCGCCGTCCAGGGGCGCCAGCCACACGTCGTCCTCGGCGGTGAAGGCGACCAGATCGCCGTGGACGTGCGGAAATCGGAGGTAGGACCGCGGTCCTGTCGCTGCACCCTGAGTCACTCGCTCAGCCTATGCATCCCGGCCTGTTCCCGGTGACCGATTTCGATCACTTGCCCTGCACCGGCCGGCACTTGGGGTCGCCCTGGCACCAGACGGTCTTCGTGACGGTCACGGTGGGGCCGGGCTGCTGCCCGTACGTGGGCGGCCGGTAGGTGCTGTACGCCGGCCCGGGCGTGGCGTCGCAGTCGCCCAGCCCGTTCACCCGGAACCACTCCTTGCCGCCGACCTCGGCGACGAGGTTCCCGCGTACGCAGGCCCCGCTGACGGCCTTGGTCACCCGGCCGGTGACGGTGATGCTCCGGCCGTCCTTGGTCCGCCCCTGGCAGTCGACGGAGACGACGGTGGTGGAGGTGGCCGAAGGCGTCTTCGTGCTCTTCGTGCTCTTGGTCGCCTTCGCCGACGAGCCGTAGTTGCCGGTGCAGGTGAGCCAACTGACGTCGACGTGCTGGCGTTTCAGCTCGGCGGTGGCGGTCTGGTCGGTGGTGTAGGCGACCGTCGCGGTGTTCAGGTCGCTCGGCTGGCAGGCCACCATGCCGCCCACCGCGATCGCGGCGAGTCCCGTCACGGCCGCCACCCTGGTCCCGCGTGGCCGGCCCCAAATCCGCCTCAATGCCCCCATGGAGGGCAGCCTGCCACTGTCCCGCCGGTGGCGGTAGGGGACATACGGCCACTCACGTGTTCGGAGAGGTCCCCCGTGCCGGTGGCCCGTTCCTCAGGTGCGCAGCAGCAGCCACTCCTGCAGTTCCACCAGGTTCCCCTCCGGGTCCTTGAGGTGGGCGACCCGCATGCGCTCCGTCATCGGCGCCGGCCCGTGCACGAGGACCGCACCCCGCCCGGCGATCTGCTCGCAGTAGCCGTCGAGGTCGTCGACGCGCAGCACCACCAGCGAACGGTGCCCGGTCGCCGCGTCCCCCAGCTCGCCCAGTATCGCGGCCATCATCGCCCGGTCCTGCAGGGCGATCCCCGCCGACCCGGCGTGCGGGCTGAACTTCTCGTACGGCCCCTCGCTCGCCCCCGACTGCGGTTTCAGCCCGAGCACCTCGGCGTAGAAGCGGTAGCAGGCGGCGAAGTCGCTGACCAGGAGCCGGACTTGGGCGAGTTCCACGGTGTGTCCCCCAGGGTGTGGTGCGGTCGGTTCAGGACCACCGGCCGGTGCGGCCGAGCAGCAGGGCCGCGGCCGCCGTCCCGGCGGTCGATGTGCGCATCACGGTAGGCCCCAGGGTGTACGCCTTGGCACCCGCCTCCTCGAACAGCGCCATCTCGTCCCGGGCGACGCCCCCTTCGGGCCCGACGACCAGCACGATCTCACCCGCGGCGGGCAGCTCGGCCTCGGCGAGGGGCTCGCTGTCGTGCCCGAAGTCGGAGTGGAGGACGGCGGCGAGGTCGGCCTTGGCCAGAAGTGCGGCAACCTGCTTGGTGCCCACCGCGTCCGCGACCTCCGGGAACCGCACCCGGCGGGACTGCTTGCCGGCCTCACGGGCGGTGCCCCGCCACTTGCCGAGCGCCTTCAGGCCCCGCTCGCCCTTCCACTGGGTGATGCAGCGGGCGGCCTGCCAGGGCACGATCGCGTCGACGCCGACCTCGGTCATGGTCTCCACGGCGACCTCCCCCCGGTCCCCCTTGGGAAGTGCCTGCACCACGGTGATCCGGGGCTGCGGCACCGGCTCCTCGTGGACGCTCTCCAGGTCCGTCACCACCAGCCGGTCCTTGCCCTCGGCGGCCCGCACGACGCCCTCCGTCCAGCGGCCGTGCCCGTCGGTGAGGATGACGTCCTCACCGGGCTGCAGCCGCTTCACGGAGACGGCGTGCCGCCCCTCGGGACCGTCCAGGACGACCTCGCCGCCGGAGAAGTCGGGCACGACCAGCGGATCGAGCACGAACACAGGAGCGGTCATCGCCTCTCCCCCTCACCCTTGGCCGACAACGCTGTCGACGCGGCGGCGAGTTCCTCCGCGAGGGTCTCCACCAGCTGCCCGGCGGGCAGCTCACGGGCCATCCGGTACCCCTGCCCGGCCCACAGGGCCATGCCCTGCGTGTCCCCGGCCCGGGCGGCGGCCTTGCGCAGCGGGGAGGTGAGGTGGTGGACCTCAGGGTAGGCGGCGGGCGCGTACGGGCCGTGCTCGCGCATGAACCGGTTGACCAGGCCGCGGGCGGGCCGCCCGGAGAACGCCCGGGTCAGCGCGGTCCGCGTGAACAGCGGGTCGCCGAGCGCCTGCTTGTGCAGGTCGGCGGCACCGGACTCCGGGGTGGCCAGGAAGGCCGTGCCCAGCTGCGCGGCGCTCGCCCCGGCCGCCAGCACGGCCGCGATCTGGCTGCCGCGCATGATGCCGCCGGCAGCGACGACCGGGATCCCCACGGTCTCCTGTACCTGGGTGACCAGCGACAGCAGTCCGATCCCGGACCCGTCGTTCTCCGGCACGTCCCGGTGGGTGCCCTGATGTCCGCCGGCCTCCACGCCCTGCGCGATCACCGCGTCCGCCCCGGCCCGCTCGACGGCCAGGGCCTCCTCGACGGTGGTGGCGGTGACCAGCGTGAACGTCCCGGCGCGGCGCAGGGAGTCCAGCACCTCGCGACTCGGCACGCCGAAGTGGAAGGAGACCACGGGCACCGGGTTGTCGAGCAGCACGGCCAGCTTGGCCTCGTACCCGTCGTCCCGGCCGCTGTCCGGGTCACCGAGCTCGGTCTCGTACCAGGCGGCCTCACCGGCCAGCTGGTGCGTGTAGACCTCCACGGCCCCGGACTCGGCGTACTCCGGCTGCGGCATGAAAAGGTTCACGCCGAAGGGGCGGCCGGTCAGCCCCCGCAGTTGCTTGATCTCCTGGTACATCCCGTCGGCGGTCTTGTACCCGGCGGCGACGAACCCCAGCCCGCCCGCCTCTGACACGGCGGCGGCAAGCTGCGGCACGGAGACCCCGCCTGCCATGGGGGCCTGCACGATCGGAATGGGGAAGAGATCGGTCAGTGCGGAGGACATGACGGCATGTTGTCACGTCCTCCGAACAAGACCGAATCGGGCCGCCTCTTTGGCACATGCCAGAAATCTCCCCGAGGCACGGCTGCTCAACACCAACGTCGGCCTCACTTCGCGACCGACCGAGTCGAGGGCGTCGCCTCGCTTCTCGATCAACCGAGCCGGGGGTGCGGCTTCACTTCTCGATCAACCGAGTCGGGTGGTGGGTGGGCATAGGGCCCGGGGGTCCAGGG
>NZ_JBSHBL010000100.1:0-34860 GCF_053611985.1 Streptomyces sp. NPDC054770 | reverse complement strand
GGGACCGTGTTCCGGTCCCCGCCCCGCCGTGGCAGGAGTATCCGCGGGTGTCAGGCGCCGCGGACCTCCGCGATGGTGACCGGCCGGTGCTCGTGCAGGGACAGCGTGCAGGCATCGGCGATCCAGCCGGCCTCCAGGGCGTCCTCGACGGTGCACGGGGAGGGCCGGGTGCCGGCCACGACCTCGGTGAAGGCGGTGAGTTCGGCGCGGTAGGCCGCCGTGAACCGGTCCATGAAGAAGTCGTGCGGGGTGCCCGCCGGGAAGGTCACGCCCGGCTCCACCGAGCGCAGCGGGAGCTTGTCCTCCAGGCCGACGGCGATGGAGTCGGCGAAGCCGTGCAGCTCCATGCGGACGTCGTAACCCCGGGCGTTGTGCCGGGAGTTGGAGACCACCGCGATGGTACCGTCGTCCAGGGTGAGGATCGCGCCGGTGGTGTCGGCGTCGCCGGCTTCCTTGATGTAGTCGGCGCCCCGGTTGCTGCCGACCGCGTACACCTCGGTGACCTCACGGCCGGTCACCCAGCGGATGATGTCGAAGTCGTGCACCGAACAGTCCCGGAAGATCCCGCCCGACGCGGCGATGTACGCGGCCGGCGGCGGGGCCGGGTCCAGGGTGGTGGAGCGCACCGTGTGCAGCTTGCCCAGCTCGCCCCCCTGGACGGCGGCCCGGGCGGCGACGAAGCCCGCGTCGAAGCGGCGGTTGTAGCCGATCTGGATCGGCACGCCGCTGCCCTGGACGGCCTTGAGGACCTCGACGCCCTCGGCCATCGTCTTGGCCACCGGCTTCTCGCAGAAGACCGGGACACCGGCCTCGACACCGGCCAGGATCAGGGCCGGGTGGGCGTCGGTGGCGGCGGCCACGACGATCGCGTCCACACCGGCGGCCAGCAGCGCCTCGGGCGAGTCCACGACCTCGGCACCGAACTTCTCGGCAGCGGCCTTGGCCGCGTCCGCGAACGGGTCGGTGAAGACGAGCGACTCGACGACGTCGAGCCCGGAGAGGGTCTCGGCATGAAAAGCACCGATACGGCCAAGGCCGAGGATTCCGATACGCATGTGTGTAACTCCTTGATGTGTAACGCGCCCCAAAGGGGCGCGAGGAACTGCGCGACCAGCCACAACGAACCCGCAGACGACTACGGCCTGTCGGCCCTCAGCTTTCTCGTCGCGCCGCAGCCGCCCGCAACCCGTCCCGCAGCACCCGCGGCGCCCACCCCTCCCGCAGCGCCCGCCGTACGAGGTCCGCCTGCGAGGGCGGGGCCAGGCCGTCGACCGGCGGATCGCTGTCGAGGTTGGTCGGGAACGGGTAGCCCTCGGCGCTCGCGGCGATGACGTGCTCCAGCCACGCCTCGCCGGCCCCCTCCGACCGGCGCCGGCGCAGTACCGGGTAGACCGCGTTGGCCACCGCCTCCCGGTCCACGGTCTCCATGGCCCGCCCGAACGCCGAGGACACCTGGAGCAGGTTGGCCATCCGGCGCACGTCGAGGGTCCGGTTGGTGCCGGCCGCGTGGAACACCGCCGGGTTGAAGAACACCGCGTCGCCCTTGGCGAGGGGCAGCTGCACGTGGCGGGCCTTGAAGTAGTCCTGGAACTCCGGCCGCCGCCAGGCCAGGTAGCCGGGCTCGTAGGTCTGCGAGTAGGGCAGGTACATCGTCGGCCCCGACTCCACCGGCATGTCGCCGTGCGCGACCGCGCCCTGGAGGGTGAGCACGGGGGAGAGGCGGTGCACATGGGCGGGGTAGGCCGCCGCCGTCTCGTCGGAGAGGAAGCCGAGGTGGTAGTCGCGGTGCGCGGTCTGCGCCGCGCCGCCCGGGTTGACCACGTTGACCTGCGAGGTGATCTGGTAGCCGGGGCCCAGCCAGGCCCGGGAGACCAGGGCCACGATGTCGTTGGCGTAGTAGTCGGCGAACGCCTCCGGGTCGTACAGGGCCGCCTTCTCCAGGGCGTTCCACACCCGCTCGTTGGCCCCGGGCGTCGCGAAGTGGTCGCCGGCCACCGCGCCCGACTCGTGCTGCTCCGAGATGAGGGCCTCGAACACCGCGGTCGCCCGGTCGACCACCTTCGGATCGGGGAACGCGCCCCGGAAGACGGCGACGCCGGGACCGTCGGTGAGGGCGCGGACGAGTTCGGTCCGTACCTGGTGGGCCGCGTCGGCGGTGCGCAGCCGCTCGCTGTCGTAGACGAGGACGTTGTCCTCGACGGCCGAGGCGTACGGGTAGGCGGCCGGGTCCGTGGTCCGCTCGACCAGGGCACGGAAGGTGTCCAGGTCGCAGTCCTGCTGCGAGAGCCAGGGGCGGCCCTGTTCGGCTGCGAGGGACATCGACGTCCTGCTTTCGGTCACGGCCGCGGTCACGGCCACGGCGGGGCTCTGCCATTCTTGTCAGCACAAACCCCTCGAACAACCAGCAGCCGCCCATCAAAAACCCCTCAAGGAGCGAGCCCGTGGGCCACCCCTTCCCCATCCGTGAGATCGCCCGGCAGGCAGGGCTCAGCGAGGCCACCGTGGACCGGGTGCTGAACGGCAGGGGCGGCGTCCGGGACAGCACCGCCCGCGAGGTGGAGCGGGCCATCGCGGATCTGGACCGGCAGCGCACCCAGGTCCGGCTGGTGGGCCGTACCTTCATGGTCGACATCGTGATGCAGGCGCCCGAGCGGTTCACCACGGCCGTGCGCGGCGCCCTGGAGGCCGAGCTGCCGGCACTGCACCCCGCGGTGGTGCGCTCCAGGTTCCACTTCCGGGAGACCGGGCCGGTGGAGGAGCTGGTGCGGACGCTGGACCGGATAGCGCGCCGCGGCTCGCAGGGCGTGATCCTCAAGGCGCCGGACGTCCCCGAGATCACCGCCGCCGTCGGGCGCCTCAGGTCGGCCGACATCCCGGTCGTCACCCTCGTCACCGACGTGCCCGCCAGCGGCCGGCTGGCCTACGTGGGCTGTGACAACCGGGCCGCCGGCGCCACCGCCGCCTACCTGATGGGCCAGTGGCTCGGCGACCGGCCGGGCAACGTCCTCACCAGCCTCAGCAGCGGCTTCTTCCGCAACGAGGAGGAGCGCGAGATGGGCTTCCGCAGCGCCATGCGGGCCAGATACCCCGAGCGCACCCTGGTGGAGATCGCCGAGGGGCAGGGGCTGGACGCCACCCAGTACGACCTGGTCCGCGCCGCCCTGGAGCGCGACCCGGAGATCAACGCCGTCTACTCCATCGGCGGCGGCAACATCGCCACCCTGCGCGCCTTCGCCGACCTCGGCCGGGACTGCGCCGTGTTCGTCGCCCACGACCTCGATCACGACAACACCCGGCTGCTGCGCGAGCACCAGCTGTCCGCCGTCCTCCACCACGACCTGCGCCAGGACATGCGCGAGGCCTGCCACCTGGTGATGCGCGCCCAGGGCGCGCTGCCCCCGGCGGGCCCGACCCTGCCGTCGGCGATCCAGGTGGTCACGCCCTACAACATGCCCGCGCCCACCACCCGCTGAGTCCGGCCGACGCGCTGCGTGCTCACAGGTTGATCGCGTACGCCTTGCGCAGCGTCTCGTGCACCGTCCAGGTCGTGCGGTCGCCCGCGCGCAGCACGGCCATGTCCCCGGGGCCCACGGTGAACGTCGCCCCGCCCTCGACCTCGATCGTCGCCGAGCCGCTGACCACCACGAACAGCTCGTCCGCCTCGGTGTCGGTGACCACGCCCGGGGTGATCTGCCAGATCCCGCGGAGCTGCTTGCCGTCGGCCGACTCCCAGACCACCTTCCCGGTGACCTCGGGCGTGCCGGAGACGATCTGCGCCGGGTCGAGCGGGTCGGGTTCGAGTTCGGCGTCGGGGATGTGCAGGGCGAAGCTGTGCGTCGTCATACGGCGACCCTAGCGAGCCCACCGGTGTCCCGGCCGTGGACAGGGTGTGGGGCATCCGGCCTGGTGGGAGGACACTTCGTCGGGCCGCGCCCCGGTGGCGGCCGGGCCCGGCCCGGGTGATCGTGGAGGACATGGCTGACTCCCCGGCGGCCGTGACCCAGCCGCGCGCGCACGACACCCGCGAGGCCGTCCTGTTCGGCGGGGTCTACGGCGCCGTGCTGGCCTGCTCGCTGGTGGCCGCGCTCACCCAGTACGGGCACACCTCCGCCGCCAGCCGCCGCTACGACGCCCTCTGGCTCCTGGTCACCGCCTGCGCCTCCGCCCTGGCGCACGGCTACGCCCACTACATCGCCGAGCGGGCCCCGCACCAGCGCTGGGACGCGCTGCACACCCTGGCCGACGAATGGCCGCTGGTCGCCGCCGTGCTGCCCACGGCCTTCCTGCTCGCGGGCGCGGGATGGGGCTGGTGGCCGCCGAAGGGCGTCGAGTATCCGGCCTTCATTCTGAACATCGTGATCCTGTTCGGCCTGGGAGTCGTCACCGCCCGCTGGTCGGCACGGAGTTGGCCCAAAGCCGTGTTCATCGGGGTGGTCGACGCGTTGCTCGGGGTGATCGTGGTGGTCGCCAACGCGTTCATCAAGTAGACGCGGTGTGTGGATCCGGTTCATTGAACGGTAAACGGGTTTACGATCACTCGAGGTCACTGTTCCTCCGGGCAAGGAGCCGGCATGACAACCGAAGACGCAGTCACCACAGAGGCCGTCGACAGCCTGCGGGGCACCGACGACCCCCGGCTGCGCGAACTGCTCACCGCGCTGATCCGCCATCTGCACGCCTTCACCCGCGAGACCCGGCTGACCCAGCGCGAGTGGGAGGCGGCCGTCGCCTTCCTCACCGAGACCGGTCAGACCTGCACGGACACCCGGCAGGAGTTCATCCTGCTCTCCGATGTCCTGGGCCTGTCGATGCTGGTCGAGACGATCAACGGGCACGACGACCCCGGCAGCACCGAGTCGACCGTCCTCGGCCCCTTCCACATGACCGAGTCCCCGGTCCGGGAACTCGGCGCCAACATCGACCTGGTGGGCACCGGCGAACCCTGCGTGGTCAGCGGTGTCGTCCGCTCCGCCGACGGCACCCCGCTGCCCGGCGCGGTCCTGGACGTGTGGCAGGCCGACCCGCACGGCTTCTACGACGTCCAGCAGCCCGACGTCCAGCCGCCCGGCAACGGCCGCGGCCTGTTCACCGCCGACGGCGAGGGCCGTTTCCGGTTCCGGACCTGTGTGCCCAGCGAGTACCCGATCCCGACCGACGGCCCGGTGGGCGCCCTGCTGAAGGCCACCGGACGGCACCCCTACCGGCCCGCCCACATCCACTTCATCGTCTCGGCCGCGGGACACGCGCCGGTCACCACGCACATCTTCGTCGCCGGCGGCGCGTACCTGGACTCCGACGCCGTGTTCGCGGTCAAGGAGAGCCTGGTCAAGGACTTCACCCCGACCGACGACCCGGCCCTGGCCAGGGAGTACGGCGTACCCAACCCGTTCCGCCACGCCCGCTTCGACCTCGTCCTGGAGCGCTCGTGAACCCTTTGGACTTCGTATACGAGACCCGGCCGGTCCGGGTGGTCTTCCGGCCCGGCGCCGCGCTCACCGCACCCGCCGAGGAGGCCCGCCACCTCGGGCTGCGGCGGCTCCTGGTACTCAGCGGCGCGCGGGGCGCGGACACCGCCCGGGCGGTCGCCGACTCGCTCGGGGACGCCTGCGCGGGCCTGCACACCGGGGCCCGGATGCACGTCCCCGTGGAGGTCGCCGACCGGGGCGTCGTGGCGGCCCGGGCCGCGGGCGCCGACGGCTGCGTGGCCGTCGGCGGCGGCTCGGCCATCGGCCTCGGCAAGGCCATCGCCCTGCGCACCGGACTCCCGCTGCTCGCCGTGCCCTCGACCTACGCCGGCTCCGAGATGACCCCGGTCTGGGGCCTGACCGAGCACGGCGTCAAACGCACCGGCCGTGACCCCGTCGTCCTGCCGCGCAGCGTCGTCTACGACCCCGAGCTCACCCTCTCCCTGCCCGTCCCGCTCTCGGTGACCAGCGGGATCAACGCCCTCGCCCACGCCGTCGAGGCGCTCTACGCCCCCGACGGTTCGCCGCTGGTCGCGCTGATGGCCGAGGAGGGCGTGCGGGCGCTGGCGGCCGCACTGCCGGAGATCGCCGCGGCCCCGGCCGCCGTACCGGCCCGCTCCCGCGCGCTGTACGGCGCCTGGCTGTGCGGGGCCTGCCTCGGCGCCACCACCATGGGCCTGCACCACAAGCTGTGCCATGTCCTCGGCGGCACCTTCGGTCTCCCGCACGCCGAGACCCACACCGTCGTCCTGCCGTACGCCCTCGCCTTCAACGCGCCCGCCGCCCCGGAGGCGGCCGCCGCCGTGGCCCGGGCCCTCGGTGCGGCCGACGCCCCCGCCGCCCTCCAGGAACTGGCGGGCCGCCTCGGCGCCCCCCGTTCCCTCGCCGAACTCGGCCTGAAAGAAGCCGACTTGGCGGTTGCCGCGGCCCAGGTCGCCGGTCAGCCGTACGCCAACCCGAGACCGGTCACGACCGACGACGCGCTGACCGTGCTGCGGGCGGCCTACGAGGGTGCCCCGGCCCGGGCGTGACGGCGGCGGCCACCTCCGCATGCGGGACGGGCCGCGCTCATGTCGCCGCGGGCTTGCGGGCGAGGATCTGGATCCCCGTCGCCTCGTGCCCGTTCATGGTGGCCACCGGGACGGTCCGGGTATCGACGGTCTCGAACCCGCCGAGCAGGGTGGCGAGCCACTCGCGGGAGTGATGGCGGCAGACCGCGCCGTCGCCGGTCTCGAACACGCCGTAGCCGCCGTGGCGGCCGGCCCAGTGGTCGTAGCGGCTGCGGTTGCGTTCGTCGTCCTGCAGCAGAAGGTCGCTGATGTAGAGGATCCCGCCGGGCCTCAGGACGCGGTCCAGCTCGCCGATCAGGCGGCGCTGGGCGTCGTCGCCGGGGACGCAGGTCAGCACGGCGAAGAGCAGGACCGCGGCGAAGCCGGCGTCGGGGCAGGGCACGGCCGCCGACGCGTCCAGGACCGCACAGCGCATGGCGGGGTGCAGGCGCCGGGCCCGTTCGATCATTCCCGGCGAGGTGTCGACGCCCGTGAGGTTGTCGAAGCCGGACCGTTCGAGATCCGCCAGGGTGCGGCCGTATCCGCATCCGTAGTCGAGGATCGCGGCGTGCCTGCTGATGCCGTCGAGCCAGGGCAGATGGAGCGGATGGGTGAACGTCCTGGCAGCCGCGGCGGCATCCCAGTAGGGAACCTGGCTGTCGAGGTCGGACATGGCGGGCGCCTCCCGGTGGGCTCGGCCGAAGACGGCCATACTGCCACCGGGCTGCGCCGCACCGGCACTGACCGACGCCCCACCGTCCCCAGCGGTGTGGCCGACGAGATGCGCCGCCCGCTGATGCCCGGCGGCCGCGGCCTGCTCGATCCGCGGGCCAGGGCGGGGCACGGCTGCACGTTCACGAGCGTCGGCCGACCGATCGCGACGGGCCGGCGTGCACTCGGCACACGGCGCCGGCCCTCCGACTCCCGCTCGGGGGGCCGCCTCTGCGCGCGGCCGTGCTGTCGGCGGCGGTGACCCCCTCGGGTGCTCAACCGACGAGAATCCGCCGAACAGGCCCTGAAAGCGGCCAAATTGGCAGGGCTGGGACGCCCAGTGGTTGCCGGTGCCGGCAGTCCGGAGAACTTGCGTCGTCGAAGGTCACACGGCACGTCTTCCGTCGCGCGGGTACCCACGGGATGCCACTGGTCTGTGGTCCCGGCTTCAAATCAAGACCACAAATTCCACACAACCCTCTCTTCAGGCGGGCGTCGATGGTCTAGATTGACCGTGCTTCGCACATGCTGGGACACGAGGCGACAAATGGTGATCTATGGGTCCGTCGATGCAGGCGACCGATAGCCGCGTCTCTGTCACCAGACGTGGGGGTGATCAACTCCTGGGTTCCGGAAGGGGCTTTGGGTGCGGGGAGCACCGGGGTCCCGACGGGTTCCCGAGGCGCTTCGAGAGTCAGCAGGGCATGCGAGTCCGCTGCGACAAGGGCGGGTTCGTTCAAGTAGCGCTGAAGTAGCCGGGATCGGCTTCCGCGGGGGCGGGAGTCACCCGTGGGAGGAACAGCGCGACGCGGGGAGCCGGGGGGCCTCCCGGGGGAGGAAGCGTGCGGGGGGCGGGGGCCTCCCGGGGAGGAACCGTGTCAAGGCACCATGTCGAACCACTGGGGACCGGGGGGTTTCTGTGCGGCAGGGGGGACTAGTCGGCCCTTTTCCGCCGGCGCGCGGGCGTCTGGCGAACGGGTCAATCAGCAGGCCGGCGATCGAGTGGGAGCAGCGGTACAGACGTACCGTGATCATCAGCGACACCGTGGCCACCGCCTTCGTGGTGGCCGGGATCGGCGAATTCTTCGGGGCCCGGGACGCGGCCAACTGGCATGAGAAATGGGAGATTCTCGCCTTCGGCACCGAACTGCTGGTGCTGTCGGCGCTTGCGGTGGGCCGGGCGTGGGCACCGGCCGTGCTCGGCCAGGGCGCCGAGGAATTCCGCCGGCTCGGGCGCTCGCTGTTCGCGGCCACCGTCGTACTGGCGCTCGGCGGGATCGCCCTCACCTCGCGCAACATCAAGCTCTGGATCTTCGTCGCGATCCCGGCGATCGGGCTCGTCACCATGTCCGCGCGGTATCTGCTCCGCCTCTCCTTGCACAAACAGCGCAAGGAAGGGCGGTGTCTGAGACCGGTGCTCGCCGCCGGAAGCCCCGCCACCGTGTGCGACCTGATCACCCGAACCCGCAAGTTCCCGCACATCGGCTGGCGGGTGGAGGCGGTGTGCACGACGGACGGCCGTGGGCTCGACGGTGACGAACTGGACGGAGTGCCGGTCGTCGGCCGGCTGACGGACGTCGCCAAGCACGTACGCCACGACGGCTACCGGGTCGTCGCGGTCACCCCGGACCCGCACTGGACACCGGACCGGCTGCAGCGGCTGGCCTGGAACCTCGAAGGCAGCGAGGCTGAGATGGTCGTGGCGCCGGTGCTGATGGAGGTGGCCGGTCCGCGGCTGCACGTCGACGCTGTGCTCGGGATCCCGCTGCTGCGGGTCAGCCTGCCGACCTTCACCGGCGGCCGCCGGGCGATCAAGGGGGTCGTCGACCGGGTGGGCTCGGCGGTCCTGCTGATGCTGTTCGCGCCGCTGATGCTGTCCGTCGCGCTGCTCGTGCTGGTGGACAGCCGGGGCGGGGCCTTCTACCGCCAGCGCAGGATCGGCAAGGACGGCCGGGAGTTCACGATTCTCAAATTCCGCACCATGGTCGCCGGGGCAGACCGGGCACGTGCCGAGCTCGCCGACCGCAACGAGGGCGCGGGGCTGCTGTTCAAGCTCCGCCGGGATCCGCGGGTGACCCGGGTGGGAGCGGTGCTGCGCCGGTACTCGATCGACGAACTCCCGCAGCTCTTCAACGTGCTCACCGGATCGATGTCGCTCGTCGGTCCGCGGCCTCCGCTGCCGGAGGAGTCCGCCGCGTACGGCCCGGACATCCGGCGGCGGCTGCTGGTCAAGCCCGGGCTCACCGGCCTGTGGCAGATCAGCGGACGCAGCGACCTGCCGTGGGAGGAGGCGGTCCGCCTCGACCTGCGGTACGTGGAGGACTGGTCGCTCGCCCTCGACACAGTGATCTTGTGGAAGACGATGCGCGCCGTACTCCACGGGCAGGGGGCCTACTGATGCGCGGGGGGCTGCGACTCAAGGGTCCCGCCGACGCGCGGACCGCAGGCCACCAGGGCCTGCCTGGGGGGAGGGACGGGTCATGAGAGTCAGCGTTTTCGGGCTCGGCTACGTGGGCTGCGTATCAGCCGCGTGCCTGGCCAGCATGGGTCACGAGGTCATCGGGGTGGACGTGAACCCGGTCAAGGTCGACCTGGTCAACGACGGCAAGGCCCCGGTGGTGGAGGAACGTATCGGCGAGCTCATCGCCGAGGTCGTGCGCACCGGAGCGCTGCGCGCCACCGGCGACGTCCGCGAGGCGATCGCGGGCAGCGAGGTGTCGCTGATCTGCGTGGGCACGCCGTCGGAGCCCAACGGCAGCCTGTGCACCACGTACTTGGAGCGGGTCACCGAGGAGATCGGTGCCGCGCTGGCCGAACGGGGCGGGCGGCAGACCGTCGTGTTCCGCAGCACCATGCTCCCGGGCACCTGCCTGAACCTGCTGGTGCCGATCCTGGAGAAGAACACCGGCGGCACGGCCGGGGTGGACTTCGGGGTCGCGGTCAACCCGGAGTTCCTGCGCGAGGGCACCAGCGTGCGGGACTTCTTCGACCCGCCCAAGACCGTCATCGGCGAACTCGACCCGGCAAGCGGCGACGCGGTGCTGGCGCTGTACGACGGCCTGCCCGGCGAGGTGTTCCGGGTGCCGGTCCCGACGGCCGAGGCGATCAAGTACGCGGACAACGCGTTCCACGGCCTCAAGATCGGCTTCGCGAACGAGCTGGGCGCGGTCTGCCAGGCGCTCGGCGTCGACTCGCACCAGGTGATGGACGTGTTCCTGGCCGACCGCAAGCTGAACATCAGCCCCGCCTACCTGCGGCCCGGCTTCGCCTTCGGCGGCTCCTGCCTGCCCAAGGACCTGCGCAGCCTGGTCCACGCGGCGCAGCGGGCCGACGTCTCGGTGCCCATCCTGTCCCACGTGCTCGCCTCCAACTCCGACCACCTGCAACGCGCGGTGGACCTGGTCGAGCGCACCGGCAAGCGCCGGGTGGGGTTGTTCGGGCTGTCCTTCAAACCCGGCACCGACGACCTCCGGGAGAGCCCGCTCGTCGAACTGGCGGAGCGGCTCTTCGGCAAGGGGTACGACATCAAGATCTACGACGCCAACGTGAGCCTCTCCCGGCTGCTCGGCGCGAACCGCGAGTACATCGAGAGCCGGCTGCCGCACCTCGCGCAGCTGCTCGCGGACTCCGTCGACGAGGTGCTCGAACACGCCGAGGTGTGCCTGGTCGGGACCAGGGACCCGGCCGTGCTGTCGTCGCTGCCTCATGAGGACGGACCAATGATCGTCGACCTCATCCGTCTTCCCGACGCCGAGACGCGCCGGACCGAACCGGGGTACATGGGCCTTGCTTGGTGACACAGTCAGCCGCGACGGGTCCGACCGGCGCGCGCTGATCCTGGTGGAGAACCTGTCGGTGCCGTTCGACCGGCGGGTGTGGCAGGAGTGCACGACGCTCCGCGACGCGGGCTGGACGGTGCACGTCATCTGCCCGCAGGGGAGCAAGCGGGACACGGAGCCGGAGGCGGAGATCGACGGGGTGCGGATCCACCGCTACCCGTTGCGCGCGGCCACCGGAGGGCCGGCCGGCTACCTGAAGGAGTACGGATCGGCGCTCTGGCACACCGCCCGGCTGGCCCGCAAGGTCGGCCCGGTCGACGTGGTGCACGCCTGCAACCCGCCCGACCTGCTGTTCCTGCCGGCCCTGTGGCTGAAGCGGCGCGGCGCACGGTTCGTCTTCGACCAGCACGACCTGGTACCCGAGCTGTACCTCTCCCGGTTCGACCGCGGCAAGGACCTGCTCTACCGAGCCGTGTGCGCCCTGGAACGGCGGACCTACCGGGCCGCGGACGTCGTCCTCGCCACGAACGAGAGCTACCGGGACGTCGCGGTACGCCGCGGCGGCCGGCGGCCCGAGGACGTCTTCGTGGTGCGCAGCGCGCCCGCGGTCGAGCGGTTCCAACCGGTGCCGCCGGAGGAGGAGTTGAAGCGCGGCAAGCCTCATCTGCTGTGCTACCTCGGCGTCATGGGCCCCCAGGACGGCGTCGACTACGCCCTGCGGGCCCTCGCGAAGCTCCGCGACGAGTTCGGGCGGACCGACTGGCACGCGGTGTTCGTCGGCTCCGGCGACGCCTTCGACGCGATGACGGAGCTGTCCGGGCGGCTCGGGCTCGGTGACCAGGTGCAGTTCACCGGGCGCATTCCGGATGCCGACCTGGTGCGCTACCTGTCCACCGCGGACGTCTGCCTCTCGCCCGACCCGCGCAACCCGCTCAACGACGTGTCGACCATGAACAAGGTCCTCGAGTACATGGCGATGGGCCGGCCGATCGTCTCGTTCGACCTCAAGGAGGCGCGAGTCTCCGCCGGTGAGGCCGCGCTCTACGCGCCCGCCAACGACGAGGCCGAGTTCGCCAAGCTCATCGCGCTGCTTCTCGACGATCCGGAGAAGCGGGCCCGGATGGGCAAGATCGGCCAGGAGCGGGTGAGCGGACCGCTCTCCTGGCGGAACTCGCAGGCGTCGCTGCTTGCTGCCTACGCCGCCGCCTGCCGTGACCACACCCCGGTGTCGGCGGCCGATCAGGTTCGAACAGGGAAGAGGCAGCGCAGTTGAGCGAGGAATCGATACGTCTGGTCACCATCGGGCGGATATTCCGCCGGCGCTGGCGGCTTCTCGCCGTCCTCGCCGTGGTGGGGGCGCTCGTCGGCTACGGCGCCTCGGTGGTGTTCCCACCGCAGTACACGACGTCGGCGTCGGTGCTGCTGCCGGGCCAGTGGGAGGACCGCGAGCTGCTGACCCAGGTCGACATCGCGACCAGTTCGACGGTGGTCGACCGCGCGGCCGCCACACTCGGCTGGCAGGGCGTCAGCGGTGCCGATCTGCGGGACCGGGTGACCGCCACGGCCGCCGACGGGAACATCATCAAGATCTCGGGCACGGCCGACACCCCCAAGCGCGCGCAGCAGCTCTCCGACCAAGTGGCCGCGCAGTTCGTCAAGTTCGCCGCACGGATCGCGGGCGGCGGCACCGACTCCGCGGCGGCCACGGAGGCCGAGACGCTGCGGAACCAGGTCGAGGAGACCAACCGCCGCATCGCCGACCTGGCCAACGCGGCCGATCCGGGGCAGACCGTGGAGGGCGTGCAGGCCCGTACGGAGCTCGAGAAGCTCAGCACCTCGCTGGAGGAGGCCATGACGAAGCTGGACGAGGCCAACCCGGCGACCAACAAGGCCGGCATGGTCGTCATGGGCCCGGCAGCCCGGCCGACCGGCGAGGCGCCGCCGACGCGGATCCAGCTCATCGCCGCGGGAGCGTTGCTGTTCTTCCTGCTCGCGGTCATCGGCCATCTCGTCGCCGCCCGGATGAACCGCCGGCTGCGCACCGAAACGGAGATCACCGCGGCGCTGGGCTCGGCGCTGCTGGGCACCGTCGACGTGCCCGACGGACGGTACGGCGCGCGCCGGACCGAAGGCGCTGCCCGACGGAGCTGGATCCGCCGGCTCCTCGGCCTCGACCCCCGGTGGGACCTGCCGGCCCCGCAGCGGTCCGACGACGAGGCCGCCCGCCGGATCCGCTACCGCCGGGTGTGCGCTCGTCTCCGGGACCAACTGCCCGCCCCCCGGCTGCTGCTGGTGGTCGTACCGGAGGGCGACGAGATCGCCCGCCGGGCCGCCCGACAGCTCGCCGCCGAAGCCGGGATCGATCCGCAGCTGCGGGTGGTGGAGGTCTCGGCGGACCGGCCGATCGTGCCGGACCGCGACACCGAGTCCGGTGCCCTGGTCCTGCTCAGCGCGGGCAGCTGGACCACGGAGGAACTCGCCGGCATCGCCGAGGCATGTGCGGACGGCAGACACGAGATCCTCGGCGTCGTCGTCGCCGACCCGGTCCGCGCCCGTGAGACGCGGACCGCCGCCCCGCCTCCCGACGACGCCACTCTCGCGCTCGCGGTGCGCGGCCCTGCAACTGGAGGCTCAGCGTGACGACGAGCACGACCGCGGAGCCGTCGGCCGCCGCTCCGCTTCTCGACCTGCAGGCGCTGGTGGTGGCGGTGCGCAGGCGCCGCCGCCTCTGGTACACCATGGCGCTCCTCGGCCTGCTGGCCGGCACCGCGCTGGCGGTCCTGATGCCGCCGTCGCCGACCGCGGTGACCAAAGTGCTGGTCGCGCACGCGGAGGACCAGCCGAACGACACCGGAACACTGATCCGCACCGACGTCCAGGTGCTGCAGACCACCCAGATCGCCGACAAGGCCCTGAAGTCCCTCAAGTCCACGGAGAAACCCGAGGACTTCATGCAGGACTACCGGGGTACCGGGCTGACCAACAACCTGCTCCAGATCACCGTCACAGGCGACACCGACGCCCAGGCGGTGGCCCGCGCCAAGGCGCTCGCCGACGCGTTCGTCGCGGACCATGTGCAGCGCATGAAGGACACCGCGCAGGCCGAGGCCCAGGCCCTGCTCGACCAGCGGGACCGCATGCGGAACGAGCTCGCCCAGGTCAACAAGGAGATCGGAAACCAGACGGCGGACAGCGACCCGAAGGCGTCGGCGACCCTAGAGTCGCTCTTCGCCCGCCGCGCCGAACTCGACTCGCGCATCTCCGACTTCGACGAGCGCGCCGCGGACGCGCGGACCGGCACCCCCCAGGTCGTCGCCGGCACACAGATCGTGGACACCCCGCGCGCGCTGCCACAGTCCCTGCCCAAGGCCGTGGTCACCGACGCCGCGATCGGGCTCGTCCTCGGACTCTTCCTCGGGCTCGCGCTGGCCGCGGTCGGCACGGTGGTGGCGGACCGCCCCGTGCTGCGCCGGGACATCGCGGCGAACCTGGGCGCCTCGGTCCTCGCGGAGCTGCCCCGGCGGAAGGGAAGGCCGTGGCAGCGCCGACGCACCCGGCTGACCCGCGAGCGGCTCACCGCGACCCTCGCCCGCACCACGCGCGGCTCCGCGGAACCGGTGTCGCTGCTGGAACTGGGCTGTGCGGGCAGCACGAGCGCGATCGCCCTGGACCTCGCCAGGGCCATGGCGGCGGAGGGACCGGTGACCGTCGTCGACGGCCTGCCCGGCCCCCAGCTCGCAGGCCGACGCCAGAAACCGGGAGACCCGACCGTGGTCGGCGCCGAGCGTGCCGCGGCCGTGCCGGCTCAGGAGCGCCGGATCGGCGTCGGCTCGGTGGCGCCCGGCACGGCGTGGACCGACCTCCAGTACCTCGGCACCCGGACCGTGCTCGTGGTGCGTGCCGGACACGGCAGCGCCGCCTGGCTGCACACCGTGGCCCGGCAGCTCGCGGACCAGCGCATCCCGGTGATCGGCGTGGTGCTGATCGACCCCGATCCGCGTGACCGGACCGACGGCACGTTGTGGGACGGGCTGCACACCGCGCTGCGCGGCCGCAGCGAGCGGCCGGCCCGGCAGCCGGGGACGGCTCAGCGGCGGGCGGAGCGGCAGCCGGTGTGGGCCGCCCGGGGCCCGGACAACGAGCAGGAGGTGCGGTAGGACATGTGTGGCATCGCAGGCACCTACCGATGGCCGGACGGAAAGGCCGTGACCGACCGGCTCACCGACACCCTCGCCCACCGCGGTCCGGACGGGGCGGGCCGGTACAGCCATCCCGTACGTGACGGCGAAGTGCACCTCGGGCACCGCCGGCTGGCCATCATCGACCTGTCCGACACCGGCGCCCAGCCGATGGTCTCGGACGGCCTCGTCCTGACCTACAACGGCGAGCTGTACAACGCGCCCGAACTCCGTGCCGAGCTGGCGGCCACCGGGGTGCGCTTCCGCGGTACCTCCGACACCGAGGTGCTCCTGGAGGCCTGGCGGCGCTGGGGCACGGACTGCCTGCCCCGGCTGCGCGGCATGTTCGCGTTCGGCGTCTTCGACGAGCGCACCGGTGACCTGGTGCTCGTCCGCGACCAGCTCGGCATCAAGCCGCTGTTCCTGCTCCGGCGCGGCGGCGGCCTGGTGTTCGCCTCCGAGCTCAAGGCGCTCGCCGCCGCGACCGGCAAGTCCCTGGAGGTCGACCAGGCCGCGCTGGTGGCCTCCCTCCTCTACTACTGGGTGCCGGACTCGCGCTGCGCGTTCCGCGAGGCGGAGAAGCTGCCGCCTGGCAGCTGGCTGCGGTGCCGGCCCGACGGCCGGGTGGAGCGCGGCAGCTTCTGGAACCTGAAGGACGTCGCCGCCGAGGGCCGGGACCGCGCCCTGGCCGGCGAACAGCCGGACCTCGCCGCCATCGTCGAGGAGTCGACCCGCCGCCACCTGATCTCCGACGTACCGGTGGCGACCTTCCTCTCCGGCGGCCTCGACTCCAGCTATCTGACCGCGCTGGCGGCCCGCCACCAGCCCGGGATCTCCGCGTACACGATCGGATTCCGCGCCGAGGACGCCAAGTTCGAGGCGATGCCGGACGACCTGCGCTACGCCCGCCAGGTCGCCGGGCAGTTCGGTGTCGACCTGCACGAGATCGAGATCGCCCCGAACGTGCTCGACCTGCTGCCGCAGATGACGTACAGCCTGGACGAGCCGATCGGCGACCCCGCCGCGATCAACACCTACCTGATCTGCATGGCCGCCCGGGAGGCCGGGGTCAAGGTGATGCTCTCGGGGATGGGCGCCGACGAACTGTTCGCCGGGTACCGCAAGCACTTCGCCAACCTGCTCGCGCTGCGCTACCAGCGCGTCCCCCGACCGTTGCGGCGCGGGGTGTCCGGGGTCGTGGACCGGCTGCCGGTCGCCTCGGCCACCCGCGGCTACCGGTCGGTGCGCTTCGCGAAGCGGTTCCTCTCCTTCGCCGATCTGCCGGAGGAGACCGCGTTCCGGCGCAGCTACACCATGTACGACCAGGACGAGCTGCTCGCCCTGCTCAATCCGGACCTGGCCGGGACGGTCGACGACGTGATCACCGAGCACACGGACGTCTACCAGGACAACGACCTCGACGACTTCGTCAACCGCATGTGCCTGACCGACTCCCGCATGTTCCTGCCGGGCCTCAACCTCGCCTACACGGACCGCTCCAGCATGGCCGCGTCCACCGAGGTCCGGACGCCGTACGTCGACATCGAGGTGGTCAGGGCGGCGTTCGCCGTGCCCGGCAACCGCAAGATCGTCGGTCGGCAGGGCAAGGCCGTCCTCAAGGAGGCAGCCACCTCGATCCTGCCCAAGGAGATCGTGTACCGGCCCAAGGGCCTGTTCAGCGCCCCGCTGCGGGCCTGGATAAGCCGGGACCTGGCACCGCTGGTGCGCGAGGTGGTCAACGACGGCGAGCTCGTCCGGTCCGGGCTGCTGCGCCGCGACGCGCTGGCCCGGATGGTCGCCGAGGACGCCGCCGGACAGACGGACTACTCCAAGCATCTGTGGCACGTACTGACCCTTGAGTACTGGTATCGCGACGCGACCTCTGGCCCCGCCCAGAGCGCTCGGACGACGGCTTAGAAAACAGGAGTTCTGGTGAAGCAGGTTGTACAGAACTACAAGAGCGGCGAGCTGGCGGTGCTCGACGTTCCGGTACCGGGGTGCAAGCCGGGCGGGGTGCTGGTGCGTAGCGCCTACTCGCTGATATCCACCGGCACCGAGCTCATGAAGGTCTCCGAGGCCGGCATGTCGATGCTGGGCAAGGCCCGCTCCCGCCCGGACCAGGTGGCCAAGGTCATGCAGAGCGTGGCCACCAACGGACTGCCCGCCACCTACCGCAAGGTGATGGGCAAGCTGGACTCCTACACCCCGCTGGGCTACTCGCTGTGCGGGGTCGTCGAGCAGGTCGGCGCCGGGATCGACGACGTGAAGGTCGGCGACCTCGTCGCCTGCGCGGGCAACGAGCACGCGCTGCACGCCGAGCTGAACTGGGTCCCGAAGAACCTCTACGCCCCCGTCCCCGACGGCCTCGCGCCGCAGCACGCGGCCTTCGGCACCGTCGGCTCGATCGCGATGCAGGGCGTCCGCCAGGGCGAGCCCCAGCTCGGCGAGGTCGCCCTGGTCATCGGCCTCGGCCTGATCGGACAGCTGGTCGTCCAGCTCCTCACCGCCGCAGGCGTCCGCGTCGTCGGCGCCGACCCCGACCCGGCGCGCTGCGAACTCGCCGAGCGCCTGGGCGCCGCGGCCTGCGGCGACCCCGCCTCGGCCGCCGTGGAAGCGGCCGTCGCCGAACTCACCGACGGCCACGGCGTGGACCAGGTGTTCCTGGCCGCCGGCGGCGGCAGCAACCAGCCCGTCGAGCTGGCCGCCCACCTCGCACGGGACCGCGGCCGGGTCGTCGACATCGGCAAGTGCCGCCTCGACCTGCCGTGGAACGCGTACTACGAGAAGGAACTCGACGTCCGCTTCTCGCGCTCCTACGGCCCCGGCCGCTACGACCCGTCGTACGAGCTGGAGGGACGCGACTACCCGATCGGCTACGTCCGCTGGACCGAGCGCCGCAACCTGGCCTGCTTCCTCGACCTCGTCGCCCGCGGCAGGGTCGACGTGGAGCCCCTGGTCTCGCACATCGCCGACTTCGACGACGCCGTCGAGACGTATCAGCGGCTGAAAGACGGCGAGTTGAAGGCCGTGGCCGTGCTGTTCCGCTACCCCGAGCAGACGGAGGAGGCGGGGGAGACCGAGGCTCCGTCGGTGGCCGTGCCCGCGGTCCGCCGCAGCGAGGGGACGTCCACCCCGGCCCGGTCCGCGAAGACTCCGGTGCGTCTCGCGTTCGTCGGCGCGGGCAACTACGCGACGTCGATGCTGCTGCCGCACCTGGCGCAGCGCGAGGGCGTCGAGCTGTCGACCGTCGTCACGACGACGGCGCTCTCCGGGGCCAACGCGCAGCGGAAGTTCGGCTTCGCCAAGGCGACCACCGACCTCGACGCCGTCCTCGGCGACAAGTCCGTGGACGCGGTGTTCGTGGTCACCCGGCACAGCTCGCACGCCGAACTGACCCGGCAGGCCCTGCTGGCCGGCAAGACCGTGTTCGTGGAGAAGCCCCTGGCCCTCACCGAGGACGAGCTGGCCGGCGTCCTCGCGACGGTGGAGGAGTCCGGCAACGACCGCCTCCAGGTGGGCTTCAACCGCCGCTTCGCACCGCTGCTGACGGAGGCCAAGGAGCGGTTCGGTGCCCGGACCGGTCCGGCGAACCTGCGTTATCTCGTCAACGCGGGCAAGCTCCAGCAGGGCAGCTGGTACCTCCAACAGGGCGCCGAGGGCTCGCGGTTCGCTGGTGAGGGCGGCCACTTCATCGACACGGCGAGCTGGCTCCTCGACGCCGACCCGGTCTCCGTGTACGCGACGGCCGCGCCCGGCAACGAGGACCTCCAGGCCGTCCTGCGCTACCCGGACGGATCCACCGCCACCATCAGCTACGTCACCACCGGCGCCTCCGGCTTCCCCAAGGAGACCCTGGACCTGGTCGGGGACGGCAAGGTGCTGCGCCTCGACGACTTCGTCCGCGCCTCCGTCCACGGCCGTAAGAAGTGGGTCAGTTCGCGGCTGCCCAAGGCCCGGGACAAGGGGCAGAACGCCGAACTCGCCGCGTTCATCAAGGCCGTTCGGACCGGCGGGCCGATGCCGGTGCCGCTGGAGTCGCTGGTCGCCACCACAGCGGCCACCCTCGCCGTGGGGACCGGGCTGGCCGCCGGTGCGCCGGTGACGTTGGCGAGGACACCATGACCATGAGCGCGGGCTGGTACCTGCGCCGGCTGTCCCGGATGGGCCCGCGCGAGATCGCGGGCCGGGCGGGCGACACCGTGCGCAGACGGCGCTGGCGGTCGGCGCGGCCCGACTGCCCGACCGTCACCGGCGCCCGGTTCACCGCCGTCCTGCCCGCGGGCACAGTCGCCGCGGTGCCGCCGGACGCCGTGAAACGCCTTGTGGCCGAGGCGGACCAACTCATGGCCGGGCACGCCGAGTTCTTCGGAGTGGTCCGCGACGACCTCACCGACCCGGACTGGTCCTACGACCCGAAGACCGGGCGCCGGGCCCCGTCCGGCTACGCCTTCGACGTGCCGTACCGCGACGAGGACGTGGCCGGGGACATCAAGCAGATCTGGGAGCCGTCCCGGCACCAGTACCTCACCGTGCTCGCCGCCGCCTACGCGGTCACCGGGGACGAGCGGTACGCCGAGCGCGTCGCCGCGCACCTGCGGTCGTGGTGGGCGGCCAACCCGCCGCTGCAAGGCGTGCACTGGATCAGCGGCATCGAGCTGGGCATCCGGCTGCTGTCCTGGGTGTGGGTCCGCCGACTGCTCGACGGCTGGCCGGGCGCGGCCGAACTGTTCGAGGACAACCCGGTCGCCCTGAACCAGATCTGGCACCACCAGCGCTGGCTGGCCGCCTTCCCCAGCCGGGGTTCCTCGGCGAACAACCATGTCATCGCCGAGACCGCCGGACAGTTCGCGGCGGCCTGCGCGTTCAACTGGTTCCCCTCGTCGGCGCGTTGGCGGTCCGAAGCGCTGCGGTCGCTGGAGCGGCAGCTGCGCGCCAACACCTTCGACTCCGGTCTCAACCGCGAGCTGGCCACCGAGTACCACGGACTCGTCCTGGAACTCGGCCTGGCCGCACTGGCCGAGGCCGACGCCGCCGACGTGCCGGTGCCCGAGTCGCTCCGACTGGTGCTGCTGCGGATGACCGACGCGCTCGCCGCCGTGGTGGACAACCGGCTGCGACCGCCCCGCCAGGGGGACGCGGACGACGGCTTCGGCCTGATCCTGGACGGCGAGGGCACCGACCGCTGGGGCTCGCTCCTTGCCACCGGTGACGCCGTGTTCGGCCGGCTCGACTGGTGGCCGACGGTCACCGGCACCGACGTGCGCACCCCACTGCTGGCCGCGCTCATCAGGCCGTACCCGGAGGACGCAACCGCACCGGCCGTGTCCCGCCCGGCTCGCCGGCCCGCCCACTTCGCCGACGCGGGGCTCACCATCCTGCGCGGTCCGGGAAAGATCTGGTGCCGCTGCGACGGCGGTCCGCACGGCTTCCTGTCCATCGCCGCGCACGCCCACGCGGACGCGCTGTCCGTGGAGGTCCGGCACGACGGGGTCGACGTGCTCGCCGACCCGGGGACGTTCTGCTACCACGGGCAGCCCGCGTGGCGGCAGTACTTCCGCTCCACCCTCGGCCACAACACGCTGCAACTGGACGGCGGTGACCAGTCCGTCTCCGGCGGCCCGTTCCTGTGGACCCGGCACGCCCGCACCAGCGTCCTGACCGCGGACACCTCCGGCGAGGGCGCGGCTCGCTGGTGTGCCGAGCACGACGGGTACCAGGGCTCCGTGCACCGCCGCCGGGTGGAGCTGACGGCCGCGACCCAGGAGCTGAAGGTGGTCGACGAGGTGCGCGGCCCGTACCGGACCGTGCAACTGGCGTTCCACCTCGGCCCGGAGATCGCCGCGGACCTGATGGGGAACCGGGCGGTGCTCACCTGGGTCCGGGACGGCGAGGGGCGTTCCGCGGTGCTCGACCTGCCCGGTCAGCTGTCCTGGCGGGCGCATCGCGGCGAGACCGCCCCGCCGCTGGGCTGGTACTCCGCGGGATTCGGGCGCAAGGAACCCACCACGACGCTGATCGGCACCGGCACCGGCACCGCCGACGGCGCGGGCGGGTTCACCACGGTGCTCAGGTTCGGCGGCTAGGGGGGCACGTGGCGATCAAGAGACGGCACTGGGCGTTGACGGCGGCGCCGCTGGCGCTGGCCCTGCTGACGGCGACCGGCTGCGACAGCACGCCGGACGCCTCGGCGGCGAAGCCGACCGCCGCGCCGTCCACGTCCGCGGCCCGATCCGTGGCCCGGGTGTGCGCCAACCCCGCGGCCGGGCCGGCGAAGGCGCCGGCGGGCGCGGTGACGGTCGACCCCGCGGTCGTCGGCGACCTGGCGTCGAAGACCAAGAACAGCCCTGCGAACACCACGTTCTGGCTTCGACCGGGCAGGCACCGGCTCGCCCCGGACCGCTACGCCCAGGTCATCCCCAAGAAGGGGGACCGCTATCTCGGCGCGCCCGGCGCGGTGCTCGACGGCGGGAAGAAGAACCAGTACGCGTTCGCGGGCACCGCCCGCGACGTCACCATCCGCTATCTGACCGTGCAGCATTTCGTCGCACCGCAGAACGAGGGCGTGGTCAACCACGACTCGGCCGACGGGTGGGTGATCGAGCACGCGACGATCCAGGACAACTCCGGAGCCGGGCTGATGGCCGGTGCCCACCAGCAGGTCCGCGCCAGCTGCCTGCGCGACAACGGACAGTACGGAATGAACGCGTACAAGGGCGGCGGCGGCATCAGCGGCCTGGTGGTCGAGGGCAACGAGATCGTGGGCAACAACACCGACGACTGGGAGCGGCGGCAGCAGGGCTGCGGCTGCACCGGAGGCATCAAGTTCTGGGCCGTCGACGGCGCCGACGTACGCGGCAACTGGGTGCACGACAACCACGGAGCGGGGTTGTGGGCGGACACCAACAACAACGACTTCCTCATCGAGAACAACGTGCTGGAGTCCAACGACGGTGCCGCGCTGATCTATGAGACCAGCTACAACGCGATCATCCGGAACAACACGATCCGGCGGAACAACTGGGTCGAGGGCCGCAAGTACGCCGACCGCGGCGACAACTTCCCGTACGCGACCGTCTACCTGTCCGAGTCCGGCGGCGAACCACGGATCCGGGCCCGCACCGACAAGATCGAGATCTACCGGAACGTGCTGGAGAACAACTGGTCCGGGATCACCCTGTGGGAGAACGCCGACCGTTTCTGCAACAGCCCGGCCAACACCTCGTCCGGTGACTGCACGCTCCTGGTGAAGAACGCCGACCGCTGCGCGGAGCCGGCGATCGCCAAGGCACCGCTCTATGCGGACTGCCGGTGGAAGACCCAGCGCGTGGACATCCACGACAACCGCTTCGTGCTCGACGAGTCCGTGGTCCAGTGCACGGAGATGTGCGATCGCATGGCGGTGCTGTCCAACTACGGAACCTATCCCGACTGGTCGCCGTACAAGGGCGAGAAGGTGGCTGAGGCGATCACCCACAAGCAGGACAACCGCTGGCACGACAACGTCTACCTCGGACCGTGGAAGTTCGTCGCCTACGACCCGAGCCGGGTCCTCGACTTCGACGAGTGGCAGGGCACGGACTACCGCCAGGACGCGGGCAGCACCCTCGACTCACGGGCCGGTGGTTGAGATGGACGCGCAGACGAACGACGCGCGGACGAACGACGCGCAGATGAACGACTTGCGGACGAACACGGGGCCGGACACCCAGTCCGGCGCCGCACCGGGCACCGCCGGCACACCGAGGATCGTCGGGATCGTCTGGGGGCTGCTGGTCCTCAACACCCTCGGTTCCGCCGGGGCGAAGACCATCGTGCCGCTGCCCCGCTCCCTCATCCAGATGGTCACCATGGGTGCCCTGGTCGCCGCGTTCGCGCTGGCACTCGCGGTCAATGTCCGGCTGCGCATCCGGCCCAGCGCCTACCTGCTCCTGCTCACCCTGCTGCTGGTGTCGAGCGTGATCTCCAGCGCGCACCTGGAGTCCGGGTTCGGCGCGCTGTTCCGCTGCTTCCGGCTGGCTCTCTTCGTCGGCACCCTGTGGCTGCTCACCCGCTGGTGGGACGGCAGTCTGACGTTCGTCCGATACCACATCCGGGCGTACTTCGCGGTGCTCGGATCGGTTGCCGCAGGCCTGGTCGTCTCACCGGGCGCGGCCCTGCCCGACCTCTACGGCGGACGCCTGGTCGGCGCCCTGTGGCCGCTCACCCCGCCGCAGATCGGGCAGTACGCGGCGGTGATCATCGGGCTCACCGTGCTGCTCCTGCTGGGCCGCCGGACCGACCGGACGAGCGCCGCGGTGGTCATCGTGCCGTCCCTCGTGCTGCTCGCGCTGACCCATACCCGGACGGCCACGCTCGGCCTGCTCCTCGGGCTGGCCCTGGCGATCGGTTCGCTCATGCTGACCAGCGCGGCCGCCCGCCGGTTCTTCACCTGGGCGGTGCTGTGCTCCGCGGTGGCCGCGGTCGGGTTCGCCTCCGCCCTGCAGACGTGGTTCCTGCGTGGCCAGACCAAGGAGAACTTCTCCAGCCTCACCGGCCGGGCCAAGGTCTGGGACGCCCTCCTCGCCGCACCCCGGTCGACCTCGGAGAAGTTCCTCGGCGTGGGCCTGGGCGACAAGTCGTTCGGCGGGCTGCCGATCGACAACAGCTGGCTGGCCGTCTACAACGAGCAGGGTCTGGCCGGCGTCGGCCTCGTCGCGGCGATCATCGTCGTGCTGGGCGCCGTCGCGTTGCTGCGGCCACCGTCGCTGGCGCGGGCCTGCGCGATCTTCCTGATCAGCTACTGCGCGATCGCCTCGTACACCGAGGCCGGTCTGGGCGACGCCTCGCCGTATCTGCTGCATCTGGCCCTGGCCGCCTCGCTGCTGGCGGCACCCGCCGCGCCGACATCCCGTTCGGCGCCCGAACTCCCCAGACGATCGGAGGCGACCTGACCATGCACGTCCTCGTGGTGCACAACCGCTATGGCTCGGCGCAGCCGAGCGGAGAGAACAAGGTCGTCGACCAGGAGGTGGAGCTGCTGCGCGCGGCCGGCCACCGGGTCGAGGTGTTCGAGCGGCGCAGCGACGACATCGCCGGCCGGTCCCTCCTCGGCAAGGCCGCGGTGCCGCTCCTCGTGCCGTGGAACCCGGCGGTCCGCACGGAACTGACCGCCCGGCTGCGCGCCGAGCGGCCGGACGTGGTGCACGTCCACAACGTCTTCCCGCTCCTGTCGCCCGCGGTCCTCGCCGCGTGCGCCGACGCCGGGGTGCCCGCCGTCGCCACGCTGCACAACTACACCCAGGTCTGCCCGCCCGGCACGCTGCAGCGGGACGGCCGGCCGTGCACCGAGTGCGTCGGCTCCGCACCGCTGCCCGCCGTCCGGCACGGCTGCTACCGCAACTCCCGGCTCGCGACGGTGCCGCTCGCGGTCAGCCTGTCGGTCAACCGGCGCCGGTGGTGGTCCGGCGTGGAGCGGTTCCTGTGCATCTCCGCGGCCCAGCGCGACGTCCTGGTGCGGTCCGGCATGCCGGCCGAGCGGCTGGCGGTGAAGCACAACTTCGTGCCGGACCCGGGCAGTTGCCGGGAAGGCGAGGGAGAGCACCTGCTCTACCTCGGCCGGCTCGCGGAGGCCAAGGGCGTACGGCTGCTCATGGCCGCGTGGGACGGGATCGCGGCGGGCGGCGGGGTGGGCGTGCCGCTCGTGATCGCCGGCACGGGGCCGCTGGAGCGAGAGGTGACCGCCTGGGCGGCGGGCCGGGACGACGTGCGCTACGTCGGCCTGCTCGACACGGCGGAGTGCCGGAAGGTCATCGCACGGTCGGTCGCCGTGGTGGCCCCCTCGACGTGGCTGGAGGCGTTCGGCCTGGTGGTCGTGGAGGCGATGGCGGCCGGGGTCCCGACCGTCGCCGCCGGCCACGGCGCCTTCGTCGAACTCGTCGAGGACGGCGTCACCGGGCTGCTGCACCAGCCGGGTGACACCGCCTCGCTCGCGTCCCGCATACGCCAGGTAGCGGCCGACCCGGACCGCAACCAGGAGATGGGCCAGGCGGCCCGCCGCCGCTACGAGCAGGGCTTCAGCCCGGCCGTCGGGCTGCAGCGCCTGGAGGAGGAGTACCGCACCGCGATCGCGGGTCGGTCAGCACAGGCTCGCGGCGGGGACACCCGCGCGAGCAGGGGGGATGGGGACAGCAGATGACACGATGCCGACTCTGCGGCTCGGAAGCGATGGCGAGCGTCGTCGACCTCGGGGCGACGCCACCATGCGAGAGCTTCCTCGCCGCGGACCAACTGGACGAACCGGAGCCGGCGTACCCGCTGCACCTACGGGTCTGCACCGAATGCTGGCTCGCGCAGATCCCGCCGCTGATCACGCCGGAGGAGACGTTCAAGGAGTACGCGTACTTCTCCTCCTTCTCGACCTCCTGGGTGGAGCACGCGCGCACGTTCGTCGCCGACGCCGTACAGCGGCTGGAGCTCGGCCCCGACGCCTTCGTGGTCGAGGTGGCGAGCAATGACGGGTACCTGCTGAGGCACGTGGTGGACCGGGGGATCCGCTGCCTCGGCATCGAGCCGTCGGTGAACGTCGGCGCCACGGCGCGGGAGGCGGGCGTGCCCACGCTCACGGAGTTCCTCTCCCCGGACACCGGCGCCGCCGCCCGCGCCGAGCACGGCCCGGCGGACCTGGTCGTCGCCAACAACGTGTACGCGCACATCCCCGACGTGGTCGGCTTCACCCAGGGGCTGCGCGCCCTGGTCGCCGACGACGGCTGGGTCTCCATCGAGGTGCAGCACCTGCTGACCCTGATCGAGGAGAACCAGTACGACACGATCTACCACGAGCACTTCCAGTACTACACGGTGGCTTCAGCGATCCGGGCCCTTGCGAGCGGCGGACTCGCGCTCGTGGACGTCGAGCTGCTGCCCACGCACGGCGGTTCCATCCGGCTGTGGGCCAGGCCCGCCGAGGTCGCGGGGGAGCCCTCGCAGCGGGTGGCCGACGTGCTGGCGCGCGAAAAGGCCGCCGGGCTCCAGGAGCTGTCCGGGTACGCCGAGTTCTCCGCCCGGGTGGCCAAGGTCCGCCGGGACCTGCTGCGGTTCCTCATCGAGGCGGCCGAGCGCGGTGAGACGGTCGTCGGCTACGGCGCCCCCGGCAAGGGCAACACCCTGCTCAACCACTGCGGCATCCGCCCCGACCTGCTCGCCTACACCGTCGACCGCAACCCCTACAAGCACGGCAGGTTCACCCCGGGCACCCGCATCCCGATCCTGCCGCCCGAGCGGATAGCCGCCGACAAGCCGGACTACGTCCTCGTCCTCCCGTGGAACCTGCGGGCCGAACTCGCCGAGCAGCTGTCCTTCGTGCACGAGTGGGGCGGCCGACTCGTCTTTCCCATCCCGGAACTGAGCATCGTCGAGGGCGTCTTGAAAGAGGTCACAGCATGAAGGTCGTCCTGTTCTGCGGCGGTTACGGGATGCGGATGCGCAACGGCACCTCCGACGACGTGCCCAAACCGATGGCGATGGTCGGCCCGAGACCGCTGATCTGGCATGTCATGCGCTACTACGCGTACTTCGGGCACACGGAGTTCATCCTGTGCCTCGGGTACGGGGCCCACCACATCAAGGACTTCTTCCTCAACTACGAGGAGACCACGTCCAACGACTTCGTCCTGCGCGGCGGGAAGACCGAGCTGCTCTCCACCGACATCGCCGACTGGACGATCACGTTCGCGCAGACCGGCATCGAGTCACCGATCGGGGAGCGGCTGCGCCGGGTCCGGCACCACCTGGACGGCGACGAGATGTTCCTCGCCAACTACGCCGACGTGCTCACCGACGCCCCGCTGCCCGAGATGATCGACCGGTTCGCCGCGCGCGACGCCGGGGCGTCGATGATGGTGGTGCCGCCGCAGTCGTCGTTCCACTGCGTGGAGCTGGGCGAGGACGGCCTGGTGGGAGGCATCACCGCGGTGAGCGAACTGCCGCTGTGGGAGAACGGCGGCTACTTCGTGCTCCGCCAGGAGATCTTCGACCACATACCGGAGAACGGGGACCTGGTCGCCGACGGATGCGCCCAACTGGCCAAGCGGGGGCGGCTGGTGGCGCACCAGCACCGCGGCTTCTGGAAGCCGACCGACACCGTGAAGGAGCGCGCCGCGCTCGACGAGGCCTACACCCGGGGCGACCGCCCGTGGGCCGTGTGGGAGCGGGACACCGCCGGAGCCAGAGCGTGATCCGGCTCGGGGCCGGCCCCCTGGACCGGATTGTCGCGGTGGGCGCCCACTGCGACGACATCGCCATCGGCGCCGGCGGCACGCTGCTGACGCTGTGCCAGGAGCGGCCCGGTGTCCGGGTCGACGCGCTGGTGCTGTCCGGCGGCGGCAGCGAGCGCGAGCAGGAGGAGCAGGCCGCGCTCGCCGCCTTCTGTCCGGGCGCCGACCTGCGGCTGACCGTGCTCAAGCTGCCGGACGGCCGGCTGCCTGCGCACTGGGAGGAGGCCAAGGCCGCGGTCGAGGAGCTGCGCGAGCGGACCGACCCGGATCTGATCCTCGCGCCGCGCACCGACGACGCGCACCAGGACCACCGCGGCCTGGCGCAGTTGCTGCCCACCGCGTTCCGTGACCACCTCGTGCTCGGCTACGAGATCGTCAAGTGGGACGGCGATCTCGGCCGTCCGTCGGCGTACCAGCCGCTGGAGCCGGAGACCGCCGAACAGAAGGTGCGGCTGCTGCAGGAGCACTACCCCTCGCAGCGGCACCGGCCCTGGTACGACCGGGAGGCCTTCCTCGGCCTCGCCCGGATCCGCGGCATCGAATGCCACGCCCGCTACGCCGAGGCGTTCGCCGTCACCAAACTCACGCTCAACCTGGGGGGTTGAACCACCTTGCGCGTACTACTCACCGGACACCAGGGCTATCTGGGCACCGTGATGGCCCCGGTCCTCAAGGCCGCCGGACACGAAGTCGTCGGCCTCGACGCCGGCCTGTTCGCCGACTGCGTGCTCGGCCCGCAGCCCGACGACCCGCCCGGACAGCGGGTGGACCTGCGCGACGTCACGGCCGAGCACGTGGCCGGGGTGGACGCCGTGATCCACCTGGCCGCGCTGTCGAACGACCCGCTCGGCTCGCTGGCGCCGGAACTCACCTACGACATCAACCACCACGCGTCCGTCCGCCTCGCCCGGCTGGCCCGCGACGCCGGAGTACGGCGCTTCCTGTACGCGTCGACCTGCTCGGTCTACGGCGCCGCCGGCGGCGGCGACCTGGTGACCGAGGACGCCCCGCTGCGCCCGGTGACGCCGTACGCGGAGTCGAAGGTCAGGGTGGAGGACGACCTGCACGCGCTGGCCGACGACGACTTCACCCCGGTGTTCATGCGCAATGCCACCGCCTTCGGCTACTCGCCCCGGCTGCGCGCCGACATCGTGCTGAACAACCTGGTGGGGCATGCCCTTTTGTCCGGTGAGGTCCTTGTGCTCTCCGACGGCACCCCCTGGCGCCCGCTGGTGCACGCCGCCGACATCGCGCGGGCCTTCACGGCCGCGCTGACCGCGCCGCGCGAGGCGGTGCACGACCAGGCGTTCAACATCGGCAGCGAGATCAACAACGTCACGGTCGCCGAGATCGCCGAACAGGTCGCCGAGGCGGTGTCCGGCGCGAAGGTGGTGATCACGGGGGAGAACGGCGCCGATCCGCGGTCCTACCGGGTGGACTTCGCCCGGTTCCGTGCCGCGATACCCGGCTTCGACTGCGAGTGGACGGTGAAGCAGGGCGCGCTCGAACTCGCCGACGCCTACCGGAAGTTCGACCTGACCCGGGAGGACTTCGAGCAGCGCTACACGCGGCTCGCCGTGCTGCGCGCGGCGTCCGACGCCGGCACCGTCGACGACACCCTCAGGTGGCGCCGGTGACCGACGTGAGCGAGGAGATGTACGCGCTGGTGGAGCGGATGTACCCGCTCTGCCGGAGCATCACCGGCGACGGTGTGCGCGCCACCCTGGACATCGTCGGGGAGTACATCCCGCTGCAGGTGCACGAGGTGCCGACCGGGACGCAGGTGCTCGACTGGACGGTGCCGCAGGAGTGGAACATCCGGGACGCGTACATCGCCGACGCCACCGGCCGGCGGGTCGTCGACTTCGCCGCGTCCAGCCTGCACGTGCTCGGCTACAGCGTGCCGGTGTCCGCGACCATGCCCCTCGCCGAGCTGCGCGACCACCTGCACACGCTGCCGGACCAGCCGAGTTGGGTGCCGTACCGCACCAGCTACTACAAGCCGGACTGGGGGTTCTGCCTGGCCCAGGAGACCCTGGACGCGCTGCCGGAAGGCGAGTACGAGGTACGCATCGACTCCACCCTCGCGGACGGCCACCTCACCTACGCCGAGCACGTGGTCCCCGGACAGGTCGCCGACGAGGTCATCGTCTCCTGCCACGTCTGCCACCCCTCGCTGGCCAACGACAACCTGGCCGGCATCGCCGTGTCGACGTTCCTGGCCCGGGCGCTGGCGCGGGAGACGCCCTATTACACGTACCGGTTCATCTACGCGCCCGGCACCATCGGGGCGATCACCTGGCTGGCCCGCAACGCGGAGCGGGTGGACCGGGTCAAGCACGGCCTGGTGCTGGCCTGCGCCGGGGACCCGGGCCAACTGACGTACAAACAGAGCAGGCGTGGCGACGCGGAGATCGACCGGGTGCTGCGGCACGTGCTGACCGCATCCGAACGCCCGCACCGCATCACCGAGTTCACCCCGTACGGCTACGACGAGCGGCAGTACTGCTCGCCCGGGTTCAACCTGGGCGTGGGCTCGCTCACCCGGACCCCGTACGCCGGCTACCCCGAGTACCACACCTCGGCGGACAACCTGGACTTCGTCTCCCCGGCGGCGATGGCGGACACCCTCGCCGTCTGCCGCGAGGCGTTCGCCGTCCTCGACCGCAACCGGCGGTACCTCAACCTCAGTCCCTACGGCGAACCGCAACTGGGCCGGCGCGGGCTGTACGACGCGCTCGGCGGCCGCAGCGACACCAAGCAGGCCCAGATGGCCATGCTCTGGGTGCTCAACCTCTCCGACGGCGAGCACAGTCTGCTGGACGTCGCCGAGCGGTCCGGGCTCCCGTTCGACACCGTCGCCGGCGCGGCGAGCGCTCTGCACGGCGCCGGGCTGATCAAGGCATGAGGCCGATGACCACCCAGGGGGAGGAACCGCAGACAACGGCGCCACCGGCCCGGTCCGCCAAGCGGGCCCTGGTCGGCCGGCTGTCCTGGGGACTGGCCGACCAGGCGGCCTCCAGCATCAGCAACTTCGCGGTGGGCATCTACGTGGCCCGCTCGCTGGGGGTGACCGCGTTCGGTGTCTTCAGCCTGGCCTGGGTGACCTACGGCGTGGTGCTCAACGTGTCCCGCGGCCTTGCCACCGACCCGCTCGTGGTGCGCTTCAGCGGCGTGCCGGAGACGTCCTGGCGCGGGGCGGTGGCCCGGTCGACGGGGACCGCACTCGGCGTCGGCTCGGCCCTCGGCGTGGTGTGCCTGGCGGCCGGGCTTGGCCTCGGCGGCCGGGTGGGTCCCGCCTTCGCCGCCCTCGGCGTCATGATGCCGGGGCTGCTGCTCCAGGACGCCTGGCGGTTCGCGTTCTTCGCCGCCGGCGCCGGGCGGAAGGCGTTCGTCAACGACGTCGTGTGGGGCATCGCGCTCGTCCCGGCCATGGTGGTGGCGGCCCACGTGGACACCGTGGCCGCCTTCGTGCTCGCCTGGGGCGCGTCCGCCACGGTGGCCGCGGGGTACGGCTACCTCCAGTCCGGCATCCGGCCCCGGATGACCGAGGCGCGCGGCTGGCTGCGTGAACAGCGCGATCTCGGCTACCGGTACCTGGTCGAGAACGTCAGCCTCAGCGGCGCCAGCCAGGTGCGGGCGTACGGGCTCGGCGTGATCGTCGGGGTCGGCGCGGTGGGCGCGGTGCGGGGCGCCGAGCTCCTGATGGGCCCGTTCCTCGCCGTGCTGATGGGGCTTTCGCTGGTCACCGTCCCGGAGGCGGCCCGGGTGCTGCGGCGGGCCCCGCACCAACTGGGCAGGTTCTGCCTCCTCCTCGGCGGCGGGCAGGCCGCCGGAGCACTGCTCTGGGGCTCGGCGCTGCTGCTGATGCCGGGCCGGCTCGGCGACCTGGCGCTCGGCGACGTCTGGCACTCCTCTTCGCACCTGATCGTGCAGATCACCCTCAGCGTCGCGGGAGCGGGCCTCGGCACCGGTGCGGCGGCCGGGCTGCGCGCGCTCGGCGCGGCCCGGCGCAGCCTGCGCTGCCAGCTGTTCGCCTCCGCCTGCTACGTCGGCGGCGGGCTCGGCGGGGCGGCCGTCGCGGGCACGGCCGGCTCGGCCTGGGGCGTCGCCGCCGCGACCCTCAGCGGTTCGGCCGTGTGGTGGCTGCAGCTGCGGTCCGCCCTGCGCGAGCGCCACCGCAATCCCATCCCCGAAGTGAGGACCGCATGACCGACCGACCCAGGCTGAGCATCGGCCTGCCCGTGTACAACGGCGAGGAGTACCTGGCCGAGTCGTTCGACGCCCTGCTCGGCCAGACCTACGAGGACTTCGAACTGGTCGTCTCCGACAACGCCTCGACCGACGGGACCGAGGACATCTGCCGCAAGTACGCCGCGCAGGACTCCCGCATCCGGTACCACCGGCTGCCCCGGAACATCGGCGCCACCCCGAACCACAACCACGTGTTCGCCGAGTCCCGCGGCGAACTGTTCAAGTGGGCCTCGCACGACGACCTCTACGGCCGCGACCTGCTACGGCGCTGCGTGGAGGCGCTGGACGAGCGGCCGGACGTGATCCTCGCGCACACCGACCAGGCGGTCATCGACGGCGACGGCCAGGTGACGGTCCCCTACGAGTACACGCTCGCCACCGGCTCGCCGCACGCACCGGAGCGCTTCCGCAGCCTGCTGTTCGAGCCGGGCGGCGACGACTTCTACGGGGTGATGCGGGCCGACATGCTGCGCCGCGTGAAACCGATGGACAGCTACCACCACGCGGACCGCACGTTCGTCGCCGAGATCACCCTGCACGGGCGCTTCTACCAGGTGCCGGAGCTGCTGTACTTCCGCCGCGACCACCCCACCCGCGCCGAGCGGGCGAACCCGTCCAAGCGCTCCCGGTGCGTCAACCTGGACCCGCGCCGGGCAGGCCTGCTGCACCCGACGCCCCGGTTGCTCGCCGAGTACGTCTGGGGCTTCGCCTCGGCGATCCGGCGGGCGCCGCTGTCCCCGGCCGACCGGCGCGCGTGCTACGGCCACCTGGCCGCGTGGATGACCAGCCGGGTCCGGCCGGGCGCCGGCGAGCGGGTCGAGGACCGCGCCCCGGTCGACCCGGCCCTGCTCACGGTCTCCGTGGACGCCCTGGTCGCCGGCCGCGAGGGAAGGCAGTCATGACGTCCACGGACGAAACCCCGGTACGGGTCGGGGTGTTCGGCCTGCTCGGCTCCGGCAACCTCGGCAACGACGGGTCGCTCGAAGCCGTCCTCGGGTACCTGCGCGCCGACCACCCGGACGCGGTCGTGGACGCCTTGTGCGGCGGACCCGAGGCCGTGACGGCCCGGTTCGGGATCCCCGCCACCCGGATGCACTGGAACCGCGCCGAGTACCGGACCGCGTCCCGCGCCGGCTCGATCGCGGCCAAGGGACTCGGCAAGTTCGTCGACATCTTCCGCACCGCCGCCTGGGTGCGCCGGCACGACGTGGTGATCGTGCCGGGCATGGGCGTCCTGGAGGCCACCCTGCCGCTGCGGCCGTGGGGCTTCCCGTACTCGCTGTTCCTGCTCTGCGCGAGCGGCCGTCTGCTCGGCACCCGGGTCGCGCTGGTCAGCGTGGGCGCCGCCGAGATCCGCAACCGGCCGACCCGGGCCCTGGTCCGCTGGTCGGGGCGGCTGGCCGCCTACCGGTCCTACCGGGACGCCCAGTCCCGGGACGCGATGCGGGCGATGGGCGTGGACACCACGCGCGACGAGGTCTACCCGGACCTCGCCTTCTCCCTGCCGACACCGCCGGTGAACGCGCCCTCGGGCTCGCCGGGCTCGGTCTGCGTCGGCGTCATGGACTTCCACGGCGGCAACGACGACCGCGCCCGCGCCGACGAGATCCACCGGCGCTACCTCGACGGGACGATCCGGTTCGTCCGCACGCTGGTCGAGGAGGGCAGACCGGTCCGGCTGCTCACCGGCGACCGGTGCGATGCGACTGTGGTCACGGCGATCCTCGAAGCGGTCGACTCACCACTGGTCACCGCGGCCGAACCGGCCTCCCTGGACGACCTGATGAACGAGATGGTGGCCGCCGACACCGTGGTGGCGGTCCGCTACCACAACCTGATCTGCGCGCTGAAGACCGGCACACCGGTGCTCGCGCTCAGCTACGCGGCGAAGAGCGACGCGCTCATGACCGGGATGGGCCTCGGCGCCTACTGCCACCCGGCCCGTGAGGTCGACGCCGACCGGTTGCTGGAGCAATTCCGGGCGCTGGAGAAGCGAGCGCCCGAACTGCGGGGGACCCTCACCGAGCGGAACCAGGCCGCCGCCCGCCAACTGCAGGACCAGTTCAGCTCGTTGACCGCGGCCGTGTTCCCCGCGACCCACCGCACCCACGCCCGGCAGGAGTCTCCGTGAAAGCCACCGAAGTCCCGGAGATCACCGGCGCGTTCCTCTTCGAACCGACGCCGTACACCGACGAACGCGGCTTCTTCTGCCGCACGTTCGACGCCGACGTGGTCCGCTCGGTGGGCCTCGACCCGGACGCCTTCGTCCAGGACAGCCTGTCCCGCTCGGTCCGGGGCGTGCTGCGCGGCCTGCACCTGCGCTCCGGCGCCGGCGAGGCCAAGCTCGTGCGCTGCTCGTACGGGAGGATCTTCGACGTCGTCGTGGATCTGCGGCCGGATTCTCCGACTTACCGCAATTGGACCTCCTTTGAACTCACAGGAGAATCACAACCAACTCTTTACATTCCCGCGGGATGCGCGCACGGTTTTCAGGCACTGACCGACACCGCCGACACCTCGTACCGGATCGACCGCCCGCACGATCCGGCCGAGGACGTGACCATCGCCTTCGACGACCCGGAGCTCGCCATTCCCTGGCCGCTGCCGGTCGCCTTGATGTCCCGACGGGACCGGGAGGCGCCGAGCCTCGCCGAGGTCCTGAAGCACAGAGAAAGTTGAGGTCCCCGTGGACACCGAAGTGCTTGACCTGCCCCTGTCGCGGACAGCCAACGAGCGGCTGCACGCCATGATCCCCGGGGGCGCTCACACCTACGCCAAGGGCGACGACCAGTACCCCGAGAACCTGGCCCCGGTCATCAGCCACGGCAGCGGTGCCCACGTGTGGGACGTCGACGGCAACCGTTACATCGAGTACGGCTCCGGCCTGCGGTCGGTCAGCCTCGGCCACGCCCACCCGCGCGTGGTCGAGGCGGTACGGCGGGAGCTCGACCGCGGCAGCAACTTCGTCCGGCCGTCCATCGTGGAGGTCGAGGCCGCCGAACGCTTCCTGGCCACGGTGCCGACCGCCGAGATGGTGAAGTTCGCGAAGAACGGCTCGGACGCCACCACCGCCGCGGTGCGCCTCGCCCGCGCCGCCACCGGCCGCTCGCGGGTGGCCCTCTGCTGCGACCACCCGTTCTTCTCCGTCGACGACTGGTTCATCGGCACCACGC
>NZ_JBSHBL010000099.1:0-35247 GCF_053611985.1 Streptomyces sp. NPDC054770 | reverse complement strand
ACGATACGGGGCGCCCACCGAGACCGGAACGGCGGCACCCGCATGGTGCGGCTGACGCTGGAGAGCCTGCGGAGTCCCGGATCCGTCACGGAAGGACGGGTGTTTCGTGACGTGCCCGGCACGCTTCGCGCGGCGCCACGGTGCGAGCAGTGCGGGGCCCGGCTCGACGCCCGGCCCACTGGCCGCCCGGCCCGCTACTGCGGAGCGACTTGCCGACAGCGAGCACGTCGCCGCCGTCTCGGACCGGCAAGATTTCCTGGCGGAGGATGAGTCGCTGGAATCGGAAGGCTCCACGCACTGCAATGGCCGGTGCCCACGGTCGACGTCGCTGTTTACCGCCAAAATGCCGCATCCCCGGCATGAAGATCACGATCTACAGCTGGAGCACTAGAAGATAAAGGGCAATTCGTCCAGACCAAACACCCTCTGGCAACGGAGGATGAGGCTACCGGCAAGGGCAGCGGCCCGTTCGGTCCGGAGTCGGCCGACCGGTGAGCCGCTCGCAGGGTGAGCCGTCGCGCACGGCCCAACTCGCCCTCCTCACACAAGGATCAACACCTGACATCTTGACTCCCGACATCCGGGCAAGGACGCTGTACCGCAGTTCACAGTTAGGAAAGTTTCCTAACCATTGAGCCCTTCCACCGGCGATGCCTTCGGCAGAAGCCCCCCACACATGCACCGACCTACGGGAGGCAATCCTCGTGTTCGGCATACCATTCTCCGACCGTCCCCCACACCGCAACCGCCGCCGCAGCGTTCCGGCGGTCATCGCGGTCGCGGCGCTGTCCACCGTAGCGGCGCTCACGGCCACCGGGCTCAACACCGCCTCGGCCGCGACCCGTACGGTCAATGTCTCGACGTCCGCCCAGCTCACCGCGGCACTGGCCAACGCGGCACCCGGCGACACGATCAATGTCGCCAACGGCACCTACGCGGGCCAGTTCCAGAGCAGCAAGGCCGGTTCCGCCTCCTCGCCGATCACCCTGACGGGTGCGACGGGCGCTGTTCTGTCCTCCAACGGGGGCAAGAACTACGGCCTGTGGCTCGACCACGCCCCGTACTGGAAGATCAAGGGCATCACCGTCGCGAACAGCAGCAAGGGCATTGTCATGGACGCCTCTCCCCACGTCACCATCGACGGGGTGACGGTCCGCAACATCGGCTACGAGGGCGTGCACTTCCGCTCCGGCAGCGACCACGGCCTGATCCAGAACTCCTCGATCCACGACACCGGCACCTCCGTGCCCGACTACGGGGAGGGCGTGTACATCGGCTCGGCGAACAGCAACTGGGACCAGTTCGGCGGGCCGACCGGCGTCGACGCCTCCGACTACGTCCAGGTGCTGAACAACACGATCGGCCCCAACGTGGCCGCCGAGGGCATCGACATCAAGGAAGGCACCCACGACGGCGTCGTCAAGGGCAACATCCTCAACGGCACCGGTGAGAAGAACCGGAACTCCGGCGACTCAACGATCGACGTCAAGGGTGACAAGTACCTGGTGGCCGACAACACGGTGTCGAACCCCTTCACCGACGGCTTCCAGGTGCACAACGTCTACGACCCGTATGGCTGCGGCAACACCTTCACCAACAACACCTTCACGCTGGGTTCCGCGCCCGGCTACGCCATCAACGTCACGGACAACGGCAGCTGCGCGGCCAGGAACGTCGTGGACTCGACGAACAAGTCGACAGGCGGCAGGGGCCTGACCAACATCCCCGTCACCAGCGGCGGCACCATCGGTGGCGGTGCAGGTGGCACCAGCGCCGGCGATACTCGCCAAGCCTTCCTCACTTTCTACGGCTGGTGGGACAACACCCCGCCCGGCGGGGACATCGCCTATCCCAAGCTGCACGACGAGGCGGGCGGCACGGGCACCTACGCCGACCCGATCACCTTCGCCTCCTCCACTGCGGCGATACCGGCGGGCACCAAGATCTGGGTGCCGCGGGTCGGCAAGTACTTCATCATGGAGGACTCCTGCGAGGAGTGCAGTGCCGACTGGAGCGGCCAGGGCCCCAACGGCGGCCCGAAGCTGAACCACTACGACCTCTGGCTGGGCGGCAAGGGTGGCAACGCGTTCGACGCCATCGACTGCGAGGACGCCCTCACCCGCTACAACGCCGACAACACCCCGACTCTTGAGCCGGTGGTCGTCAACCCGCCCTCCGGCGAGCCGTACGACCAGACTCCGATCTTCAACACCGGCACCGGTGCCTGCTACGGCGGAGCCCAGGCGCACAGCACCGTCGGACAGTACAAGAACGTGTCGGTCAGCAAGTGCCTGGAGAACCCCGGCAACAGCTCCGGCAGCGGCACCAAGCTCGGCGTCGCCACCTGCTCCGGCGCCGCCGCTCAGACCTTCACCTTCCGTGGCGCGTTCCTGATCAGCAACAACCTGTGCGCCACGCTGTCCGGTTCGTCGATCAAGCTGGCCGCCTGCGACGGCGGTCCACAGCAGCAGTGGTCGGTCAATCCCGATCTCACCATCTCTGACATACAGACCGGTAAGAAATGCTTCCGGGCCAGCAGCAGCGCACTGACTGCCGGAAGTTGCTCGGGCGCCGCGGCACAGTGGAACTTCACCGGTACGGGCGGCGGCACCACCCCGACCGATCCGCCGACGACGCCTCCCACCACGCCGCCGGACTCGGGCGTGGGGCTCGCCGACCCGCACAAGAAGGAAATCGCGATGGAGCTCGTCTCCAGCGCGGAGAACTCGTCGCTGGACTGGAAGGCACAGTACAAGTACATCGAGGACATCGGCGACGGCCGCGGCTACACCGCGGGCATCATCGGCTTCTGCTCCGGCACCGGCGACATGCTGGAACTGGTGCAGCACTACAACGACCTCGAGCCGGGCAACGTCCTGGCCAAGTACCTCCCCGCGCTGCAGAGCGTGAACGGCACCGATTCCCACACGGGTCTGGGAACCGCTTTCGTCAACGACTGGAAGACCGCCGCGAAGGACACGGTCTTCCAGACCGCGCAGAACGACGAGCGCGACCGGGTGTATTTCAACCCGTCGGTCGACCAGGCCAAGTCCGACGGCCTGGGTACCCTCGGGCAGTTCATCTACTACGACGCCATCGTCATGCACGGCCCCGGCGACGACCCCGTCAGCTTCGGCGGCATCCGCGCCACCGCCATGAAGAGGGCCAGGACCCCGGCCCAGGGCGGCAACGAGACCACCTATCTCAACGCCTTCCTCGACGCCCGCAAGGCCGCGATGCTCACCGAGGCGGCCCACGACGACACCAGCCGCGTCGACACCGAACAGCGCGTCTTCCTCCAAGCCGGCAACCTCGACCTCGACCCGCCCCTGCAGTGGGAGACCTACGGCGACAGCTACGAGATCGACAACTGAGCGGAGGGGTCACGGCTCTTCGCCACGCCACGAGATACACCGTCTCTGCGATTGAACAACGCGTCAGAGGCTTGCCGTAATCAGCCTGCTGTCCGCTTCCTCCACGATCACGGAGGAGGCGGACAGCGGTTTTGGGCTGCGGAGGCGCGCGGATCACCGTACGACCCGCGCCGGACAGCGTGGTGAGCGAATGGACGGTGACGAACGGGCCGGGGATGGGGCTTGAGCGGCGAGGACGTCGATGGCCTGGTGCAGGTAGCGGTAGCCGGTGGCCTGCGAGCGCCCTGCCATCGGGCAGGGGGTTGCTCGGGATGGTCTGTCTCAGGATGCCTTTTGGTCGGCGGGTTTCTCGATCTCGGTGGTCACCCGTGCCCCTCGGAGGAGCACCGGGAGCCACAGGAGACATGCCAGCAGGGGGACCGCGGCGTAGGTGGCCATGCCCTCACTGGAGCCCAACCCGTCCATGAGCGCGCCGAGGACGAGATAGCCGATGCCGATGAGCGCCGACTCCACGAATGCGATCATCGACAGCAGGCTCGCCCGGTGGCGCGACGGCACTGCCTCGTTGAACACGTTGTCCACGATCACGGCGGTAATCTCGGGAATTCCGACCAGGACCAGGAACGCGGCGATGGTGGCCCAGACAAGGCCGAGGCCGCTCAGGCCGAGCGCCACGGCGAGTGTCAGGAGGGACACCGGGACGATGACCCGATACCCGATGCGCCGGTCCGCGCGGTCCGACAGCAGCGGAGTGAGTCCGCCAGTGAAGAATCCCGCCGATATGACCACGCTGACCAATGCGGTGCCCGCTCCCTGATCGGAGAGGGTCTTCTGCGTAAAAATGATGTACGGCGTCAAAGTCGCATGCATCAATCCGGACACCACGACAAGCGTCACGAGCGCCGGCGTGGCGACCCGGAGCACCGCCCGCCACGCTGTGGCGTCGCCGTGCTCCTCCTCGGCTCCGTCCTGCTCGTCCACCGCGTCCGCGCCGCGGATCTCGGGCACCCGTGACATCAGCACCACCGCGGCCAGGACGAGGCACGTCGCCGAACCGACGTAGACGATTCCCCAGGAAAGCTGCTGCAGTTGGCCGCCGAGGACGATGGCGGCTCCCGAGGTGACCGTCCCGAGCATGGTGAACCGGGACTTGATCTTGACGTAGCCGGCCGTTGCACCACGACGCACGAGCAGGTCGTACAGCAGGGCGGTGTCCGAACCGGATACACATGCCATGCCCACGCCCTGCCCGATGAACAGCGTCAGGAACACCCAGTAGCTGGAGGACGTCACCTGACCGAGCAGGCATCCAGCTATCAGCACCTGGCCGATCACGATGCTGGCACGCCTGCCGATTCGGTCGGCGATGACTCCCGTCGGCAACTCCGCAAGTCCGCTGACCAGGTAGAGCAGTGTCTGAAGGAGGGCCACTTGCCCGGCGGAGAAGCCTCGCTGCTGCAGGAAGAGGACGAATACACCACGCTGGAACAGCGAGTTGGCGAGCACGGCGTACACGTAGAACGGGCGCGTGACGCTTCGTGCTGCATCGTCGACTGCGGCCGACCCGCCAAGGGCCTCCGTGGTGCCGGTCATGCTGCGGGCTCCCCCTGGTGGCCGCGGTGATCACTAGCGTTGTGCCTCCGCCGCCGACCGGAACCTCCAGTCCGTACTTCGCGCAGGATATTGGGCCGGCCATCCGGGATCCGTTGCCGGCGTCGCGGCCATCTTCACAGCCCGCAAGCACGGCCTCAACCCCATGACCGCCCTGCGTGGCCTCCTCGCTGGAAACGTCTGGCACTCCGGTGATCCCTTTCGGCCGGTTTCCGGAGACTTCTCCACTCCGAGGCAGCGTGAGTCGCCGGGGGACGTCCGGGCGGGGTCTCCAGGGTCTCTCGGGCCGTGGACCGGTTGCCGTCCACAGGTCGGCGAAGTCGTGCTCCAAGCACCGGCGTTGGGGCAGGTGGAGAGTGAGACGGTGAAGCCGCCGAAGGAGTGGTCGTACATGCCGGCCTTGTCCAGGTTCCACCCGCGCCTTCCCAGCTCGCCGAGGCGCGCTTCGGCCGCCTTGCCCAGCTGGCCCTCGGGGATCTCCACGGGATTCTCGACCTGTACGCAGCATTTGCCTGCCGGTTTCCGCCACGGTTGAGACGACGGTGGCATCGACTGCCCGAGCGACCGACAGAACAGCGGCGCTCTGCGGTCCGACCCCCACCGCGGCGATCAGCTCGATTCGCTCAGCCAGCGTGCACAACGTGAACCTCGTAGCCTGCAGTACACGGTGACCAAAACCGCTTTGAGCTGGTTGGTGGCCTGGGTGCAGGCTTTGACGGCGGAGTCCTTGGCCAGGGTGTACATACGCGCGATCTCTATCGGGCCGTTTCCTGACTTCGCTCGGGAGCACGCACGGCCACCGAGCACGGCACGGGCAGCAGTTTCTGCATCGCCCTGGTCGGATTTACTCGGCCATCAGCAGCAAGCCCGGTTCCCCGGCGCCCAAGAGCCCTCGGGCGATGGATGTGCGGCCACCTGGGTCGACATGTATACGGCGTCGCTGCCGTAGCTCCGCGGTACGCGGGTCTCAGGGTGAGCGCGATAGCCGTTCGCCCGCCAGAACGTTTCCTTGCCGCCCACGGCGATCAACGAGATGCTTTCGAATCCCCGTTCGCGGGCTGTGTCCGTCAGGTGGCTCACCAGCTGCGTGCCGAGCCCTCTGTGTCTCGCTGCCTCGCTGATGACGAGGTCGTGCAGATGGAGGTTGGGCGAGTGGTGGACGGCCTGTTCCGGCCGGGTCAGGTCGGGGAAGCGGAACTTCGGGTAGGGCAGCGCGAGTATGTAGCCCGCGATCCGGCCGTCCAGATGGAGGACGAAGCAGGTGTCTGCCGAGGCCAGGGCGCGGGAGCGCAGTACGGCCGCACCCTCGATCAGCGAGGTCCCCGCGTACGCCTCGGCCTCCAGGACCGCCACCTGCGGCCAGTCCGCCTCGCCGATGCCTCGTATCGGCATGGCCACTCAGTGCCGTCCTTCCGGGGGTGTCGCCGGGCCGTCGCCGCCGGCACGCGTGCATACGCACGGCAGCGGGCGAATGCCGTTGAACCCCTGTGTCATGTAACTGATGGCGTAGGCACCGGCGGACAGGATCCAGACCGGGTCACCGGACGCGACGGCTCCGGGGACGCGGACCGGGTGCCGGCCGCCGCCGTAGGCGTCGTCGCTGTCGCAGGTGGGACCGGCGACGATCGCGGACACGTAGTCCGGGCCGGTGTGGGTGGGGAAGACGAGCCGATGGGTCAACTGGTCCATCTCGTAGAGGCCGTTGAACCTGCCGCAGCTCAGGTACAGCCATGGTGTGTGTTTCCCGTCCGGCTGCCGCCGCCGGGTCAGCCGGTACACGTGGGCGCGGATCGCGCCGTGGTCGGCCACCAGGTGCCGCCCCGGTTCTATGACGAAGCCGAGCGGGGCGGGAGCGAGGTCTCTCAGACGCTCCATGCCCTCGCGGATCACGGCGAAGATCTTGTCCAGCGGCGGTTCGAGGCGGTGGCCCTGGCGGTCGAGGCAGCCGAGCGCGGGCAGGCCGCCGCCGAGGTTGATGTGGTCCGGCGCGATTCCGAGTCGTGCCGTTGCCGCCAGCACCTCGGCGAGAGAGTCCAGGGCCTGCCGCCAGGCCTCGGCGGTCATCTGCTGCGAGCCGACGTGCACGGACAGTCCCGCCGGGGTCAGACCGGCCGCGCGCGCGGTGGTCAGCACCCGGACGGCGTCGTGCGGCGAGCACCCGAACTTCCGGCTGAGGCCCCACAGGGCTCCCTCTCCGCTGGTGGCAAGGCGGCAGAACACCCGCGCACCCGGGGCGTTGGCGGCGATCGCCACGACGTCTTCGACACTGTCGGTGGCGAAGGTACGGATGCCGAGCCGGTGGGCCTCGGCTATGTCGGCGTCGGACTTGACGGTGTTGCCGTAGTGGATCCGGTCGGCGGGGACGCCGGTCCGCAGCGCCTGGGCGATCTCGGCGGGGCTCGCTGCGTCGAAGCCCGAGCCCCGGTTCGCGAGGCTCTGCAGCACGTCGTCGAGGGGGCAGGCCTTCAGGGCGAAACGGACCCGGACGCCGGGCAGTTCACGCAGCAGGTTGTCGTATTGGGCTTCGATTCCGTCCAGGTCGTAGACGACACGGTCCGTTGACGCGGCGGTCAGTGCTGTGGCGAGCCGCATGCTGATCTCCACGCTCACCCGCCGGTGTGTTCGAGTGCGGTGTGCCGGGCCGCGTCGACCAGCGCGGGCCAGGCCTCGACGAGACAGGCGAAGTTCTCGATGTCCTGGCGGGCCTCGTCCAGCAACCGCGTGCGCCGCTGGGCCAGTTGCCCGGCGAACACCGCGTAGCGGCCGCCGAGTTTGCGGTAGGCGGTCTCCACTTGGTCCAGCCGCCACATGTTCTCGGACCGGTCCAACCGGGTGCTCTCGCGCAGGAACTCGATGACCGGGGCAGATTGCAGGCGCTGTTGGGCGTCCAGGAGCCGAGCGCCCTGGGCCGCCATCCGGTCGTAGACGTGGTTGAAGTAGAGCATCGACAGCAGGAACTTCACGAACCGGGCCTGGTAGGCCAGGAACCCGGCGTCGGTCCGTCGTTCGGGGGTGTAGAAGTTCTCGATGTGCCGGTTGTGCAGGATGCCCGGCAACGCGGCGTCGTGGACCAGGTGGATGAGGAAGTAGTCACTGCCTATGGTGTCGGTGGCCGGCGGCAGCGGGATCCGCTCGTACACGTCGCGGTGGAAGCTGATGTTGCACATGTCCACCCGCATCGGGTCGACGACGGTCAGCGTCGAGTGGTCGCCGGTGAAGGGGGCCGTGCCTGCTCCGGTGAAGGATTCCGCGACCAGTTGCCGTTTGCGTTCCGGTGACCAGTCGACGGGCGCCCACAGGCCGACCACTTCGTGGTAGAGGTCCTCGTCCAGGCGTCGTATCTCACCGATGTCGACGGAGAGTTCGCCGATGAAGGAGGCCCCGGCCATCGAGACCGGGCGGTCGCGGTGAACCGGGTCGAGGTCGGTCCGGGTCACTGCGGGCGACGCCTCGACGGCGGGCCGGCCGAGCCATGGCAACTCGTGGCGGATGGGGAAGACCTTCTCGGATCCCAGGAGTTGGTACGTGCTGTCGGAGTCCCTGCGGTGCACCGAGTGGCAGTCGAGCGCGGCAGCCAGCAGAAAGGCGCGGTTGGTACAGGAACCGTAGGAGACGCCGGTCGGGAGGATGAGTTCGAGCATCCGGTCCGGCTCCGGCAGTGCGGCCCGACCGATCATGCGGCGCAGCAGGCCGCGCTGCGCTTCCTCGTCGAGGTGGTGCGTGGTCGTGTTCGGAGCCGGGGCCAGCGCGGCGACGGCGCGGGCGTGCTCGGCCCGGGTCGGAGCATCGGCGGAGTCGAGAATCAGAAGGTGGACATCGGCACCCGCGTGGCGGGCGGCGTAGACCGCTTCCTCGTGGACCGCGGTGATGGTGGCGGTGCACGCCCGATTGGTGGGCAGGCACAGACAGATCCGGCGCCCTGTCACTCCGCGGCCTGCTGTCCGGGCTGCGCGTCGGCCCAGGAGTCCAGTCCGAGCAACTTCCTGCCCAACGCGTCGAGTTCGGCGGGCCCGTAGCGGAGAGCCTCCGGCCGACGCACGTCGCCGAGCAGGGTGGCGTTCCACTCGGGGGTGGACAGGGTGCGCCAGGAGTGGACGCGGGAGGTCCGCAGGTCCGTGTGTTCTTCCAGGGCGGGCATCATCGACAGGTACTGAACCGCTCGGACACCGTTGTCGGAGTGGTTGGGCGCCACGCCGTGCGCCAGCGACCCGTTGAAGATCAGCAGGTCACCGGCCTGGAGTTCGGGATGTGTCACGGGGAACTCGGAGCGGTCGATCGCGGGCCTGATCGGGTCGCGGCCGGCCGGCTGGGCGAGCCGCCACTGCTCGAAGTGCTGGAACAGTTTCGGGGCACACTGGAAGCCGCCGTGTTCGGGCTGGGTGTCGGTGAGCGCGATGATGCCCTGGACCCGCTGCGGCAGTACGGCGAGGCTGGTGTCGATGTCCCAGTGCAGCTCGATGTCGAAGCCCTCGTCGGTGGGCTCGATCAGGGATCGGGAGCGGGTACGGATGTTCGGCGGGTTGAGGTTGAGCCGGTCCAGAGTGACCCACAGCTCCTCGCAGTCCCACACGTCGGCGAAGGCGTCGTAGACACGCTGTGTCTGGCGGCTGTTCCAGATGAGCTGGTGGTGGTAGGCCTCGACGAATCCGTAGATGAAAAGGTGTCGGTCGAGGTCGGAGCGGAACTCGGGCTCCGCGTACCAGCTCTCGGGACGGTCCGGGTCGAGTCCCTGGAACTCCCAGGCGAATTGGAGCAGGCTCTTGGCCTCGCCGGGGGCGATGGCCTCCCGTACGACGACATACCCGTATGTCTGCCAGAAGGCGAAGTCCTGCTCCGACAGCACGCGTAAGGGGCGGGACTTCTCGATATCGCGCAGTGGTGTCGGCGCAAGGTACGTGTCGCCGTCCGCACTGAAATAGGGGCGGTCCGAGGCCGCTCGGTGAAGGTAGGGGGAAGGCTGGCGCATGAAATCGCTCCGGGATGTTCGAATCAAACACCTACAAGTTGGACTAGACCAGTTGACGGTGTCAACGACTACCCGTTGACCAACCCCTCAACTACCGCCCGAATGCCGCCCAGTTGCCGCCCGGCTGCCGCAATCCGACCGCCGAGCGAGCCCGTGCGGTTACTGGGCCGGGTGCTTGTTGATCTCATCCTCGACCTGCTTGGCGGCATCCCCCGGGGACTTGTCGTTCAGCACCGCGGTGATGTGGAGCGAGAACTCACGAACGCACCCGCCGCCCGCCGCCTTGGCTCAATTTGGCCTATACCAAAGAGAGTTGGGATCTACGATGGGTCGGATGGCGACAGCTGGGAAGGCAGGATGACCATCAACGCAGAAAGCGTCGAGCCGGAACGTCTGTTCGCTGTCCGGTTCAGGACGTCGCGCACCCCCCTGCGGCAAGCCCGCCAGGAACTCGTGGGGGAAGGCCGGCTCCAGCCCGTCGGCGACAGTCCCGTGGCGATCGAGACGACGCGCCTGTCCGCACGGCGCTTCCCCGGGCTGCGGTGGTCACCGGCCCGCTGCTCCTCGCTGTACACGGCGCCGGCCACGATGTACGGCGCACATCTAGTGGAACGGACGCGCTCGGTGTACCGCGGCTCCCGCTGCAAGTCCGTGGCCGCGCTGCGCCGGCCGCTCTCCCCCTCCGCGCCCTCCGCCCACGCCGCGAGAGACGGCGCTTGAGACTCCGGCCGACGTCCGGTGCGACGTCCTCCCCGGCCACCACATGACGACACCGGCGGACCGGCGCGCGGACGAACCGGGCGGGTACGGCTTGCTGTCCGACACCCACCGGTCCCGCACGCTCGCGCTTGCCGCCGCCTTCGCGCTCGTGGCCTTCGCCGGCCTCGCGCTGGGTACGGTCATGCCGGTCGCGGCGCAGGCGCTCGACGGGCTCTCGCTGTACGCCGTCGCGTTCGGCGGCTACCTCACCGCGAGTCTGGCGGGCACGGCGCTGGCAGGAGACTGGGCCGACCGGCGAGGCCCGGCCGCGCCCCTGTACGCCTCCGGCCTGTGCTTCGCCGCCGGGTCGGTGATCTCGGGCGCCGCCCGGTCCATGCCGGTGTTCATCGCCGGGCGTCTCCTCCAGGGGCTGGGCGGCGGGGCCCTGACCGTCGTGCTCTACGTCGTGGTCGCCCGCGGCTACCCCGCAGCCCTCCGCCCGCGCGTGTTCTCCCTGGTCACAGCGTGCTGGATCCTGCCGTCGATGATCGGCCCGGCGATCGCCGGAGCGGTGGCCGAACACCTCTCCTGGCGGTGGGTCTTCCACGGCATCGCCGCCCTGAGTCTGTGCACACTGGCACTGCTCAGACGCCCGCTGTCCGCCCTGGCCGCGCAGGATGCCCCGGCGCAGGAGTCCGGCCCCACCCGGGCGGGGCCGGCCGTCGTCGTGGCCGTGGGCGCCGGCGTACTGCAGTACGCCGGTTCCCGGCCGTCCCTGCTGACCGCGGTGCTGTCCGGAGCAGCGCTCCTCGCGGTGGCCGCAGGACTGTCACGTCTGCTGCCGGCCGGAACCCTGCGGGCCCGACGCGGCATCCCCTCACTGGTGCTGCTGCGCGGAGTGGCCGCCTCCGCCTACTTCACCCTGGAATCCTACGTACCGCTGTTCCTGGTGAAGGCGCACCACTGGACGCCCACCGCGGCCGGGTCCTCACTGACCTGCGCATCGCTGGCCTGGGCGGCGGCCTCCTGGCTCCAGGGGCGGCCGGCCATGCGCCTGGCGCGGGTACGCGTGGTGCTGCTGGGCGCAGTGACCCTCTCGGCCGGTGCCGCGCTGGCCCTGGTCAGCGCTGTCTGCGCCCTGCCTGCCGTCAACCCGGCCGGATTCGTCGTCGCCGCCTTCGGGATGGGTCTGCTGCTGCCCGGCGTCGGCATCCTCACCCTCGACCAGTCGCCGCCCGGCCTCCAGGGCGCCCGGACTGCCGCACTCCAGCTCGCCGACAGCCTGTGCAGCGTGCTGCTCATCGGGTTGTGCGGCGCCCTCTTCAACACCCCGCGGACCACCGGTGGCCCCGGCGAGACCGCGTTCACCGCCGTCTTCGCCGTGGCTGTCGCCGCGACCGTCCTCGCCTGCCTGATCGCCCGCCGCATCGGGGGCCCCGCACCCAAGGAAGCCGACCATGCTCCGCTATGACCTCGTCGCACGACGTGACATCAGACTGAACCGGCACGCGCCGGTGCCTGAGCCGGGCCCGCTGGAAGTCCTCGTCCGGATCCGCTCCTGCTCCGTGTGCAACCGCAGCGACCTCGCCTACTACCACTACTACGGGGTGCACGAGCACTGTACGCAGGGCTGCTTCGGGCACGAGGTGGCCGGCGTGATCGAGGCCGTCGGAGAGGGCGTGACCCGGGTGCGCCCGGGCAGCCGAGTCTTCGTGCGCACTCCGCTGAGCACCGGATACGCCGAGTTCGCGGTGGCCCGCGAGATCTCCGTCGGGATACTGCCCGACCACGTCCCCTTCGAGCAGGGGTCCATCCTGCAACTGCTGCCCCTGGCGGTGCACGCCACCCGCGGCATCCGCCTCGGCGACCGGGTCGCCGTCATCGGCCAGGGACCGGTGGGGCAGATGGCGCTGCGCATGGCGCTCCAGCGCGGCGCCGCGGAGGTGGCCGCCGCCGACCTGGACCCCTGGCGGCTGGAGCGGTCCGCCCTGGCCGGCGCCGACTCGGTCCACCGGGTAACCGGCTCGGCCGACGAACTCGCCGCGCTGGGAGCCGAGTTCGACGTCGCCATCGACGCCGTGGGCACGCCCACCACCCTCAACGCCTGTGTGGGACTGGTGCGGCGCAACGGCCTGGTCGTCATGCTCGGCACCCATCACATCGACACACACGTCACGGTCGACCTGGTGACCTGGGAGCGCAAGGGGCTGCGGGTGCACAGTTCGGCAGAGCCGGTCGACACCGCCCGCGCCGAGGCCATGGCCGTCGCCGAGCGCCTGGTCCGCCATCGGTGGGACGAACTGCGCATCGCCGACCTGCACACCCACACATACGCCCTGACCGACCTGCCCGAGGCCATCGAACGACTCTCGGCGAGCCGTGTGCTGTACCCGGACGGACAGGAGGCACCCCACTCCGGCCCACCGGCCAACACACTGAAAGTGGCGATCGTCCCATGAGGTGGGGGGTCGCCGGGTACGGCGACGTCGTGACCCGGCGGGTGCTGCCCGCTCTGCACGCGCTGGGCGAGGACGCCGTCGCCCTGTGGGGACGCGACGAGGGCCGCGCGGCGCAGGTGGCCCTGCGGCACGGTGTCCCCCGGCACGGCGACGACCCCCACATACTGCTCACCGGAGCCGACGCGGTCTACATCGCCACGCCGGTCGCCCTCCACGTCCCGTTCGCCCGCGCGGCACACGCCTCAGGACTGCCGGTCCTGGTGGAGAAACCCCTGTCCGCCGCGGTCCGCCACGACGGCGGTGCGCTGCGCACGGGTGGGTACGTGGGCGTCGCCTACTACCGGCGGCTCGCCCCCGCCGTGCGGCGCATGGTGCACGAGATCGCCACCGCGGGCCCAGGGCCCGCACGTGCCGAAGTGCGCTTCCGCTGTCCCTTCGACCCGGCACCGGACCACCCCATGCACTGGCGCACCGACGCACGGGTCAGCGGCGGGGGTGTGCTCGCCGATGCCGGAAGCCACCGGCTCGATCTCCTGCTGATGCTGTTCGGACCCCCGGCCGAGGTCCGCGCCCGCTTCGCAGACCGCTTCCCCGGCGGGGCCGAGCGCAGAGCCGATCTCGACCTGCGCTGGGCCGAGGGGACGCGGGCGCACTGCCTGTTCGAGTGGAGCGAGCAGCCGCCGGCCGACTCCTTCAGCGTCCGCCGGGGCTCCCGCACCGTCACCCTCGACCCTCTCGACAGCGGGCGGGTGCGGCTTGCGGGAGCGGACGGCGTCCGCGAGCTGTCGCTGCCGCCCGCACCCAATCAGCACCAGCCGCTGATCGCCGACTTCGTCGATGCGGTCGCGGCCGGTACTCCCCCCGCCTGCCCGCTCGCCGACGCCGAGTCCGTGGACGCGGTCATCGTGGCGGCGGGCCTCTCCCACGCCGCCGGCGGACGGCCCGTCAGCCCTGTCGCAGCGTGAACTTCTCCGGTACGCCGTAACCGAGCCCGGCATGCCAACTCATAGGCTCCACATGGGCGTTGAACGGCCTGCCGTCGTCCCGGGTCATCCGGGGCCGGGGGTGGTCGAGATGCAGCAGCTGGTCGTCGTAGCGGATCAGCGGGGCCGCCGCAGCCAGCCGTGCCACGATGTCGTCGTCTTCGCCGCCCCAGCCCTCGTAACGCTCGTCGAAGCCGCCGACCGCATGAAAGACCTCCGTTCGCAGCCAGACGCAGCCGCCCGGCGGCTCACGCAGCAGCAGGCCCCGCAGCAGTGCACCGGGCACGTCGGGCGCACCACGCCCGGTGCGCAGCTCTATGGCGTTGCGGGAGGAGGGGGCGTCGAGCGAGAGCGACCAGCTGAACGGCAGGTGGGTGCCGTGCTCACCGGCGACGAGACGGGCGACGTTACGAGCGACGAAGGAGCTGTCGACGAGGATGTCGGCGTCGAGGACGCACAGATAGGGAAGAGGGTCGTTCTGGGCGTCGACGGCTCCTACGTTCACCGCCCACGACTTGTTGAACAGGCCTTCCTTCGGCGCGAACACATAGCGGTCGACCAGGGGTTCCAGGAGCGCCCGGGAACGGGGCCGGCTGTCCGATTCCACGACCGTGACCCGGTGCCCGGGGCCCTCGGCCTGGTCGGCGAGGGCACGAAGACAGGCGAGCAGGTTGCGGGTACGGGCCCCGCCTTCCCGGTCGCGGAACGGGATGAGGACACGGGCGCCGGCAGGCGTCGCCTGGTGCGGCCGAGCAGCCGGGCTCGGCACAGGCTCCGCCGAGGCGGGCGGGAGCGTGTCGTGCCGGTCGCCGAGGTGGTAGTCGATCCAGATGTGCCGGTCGGCCTCGCCGATCTGTGCCGCCAGTTCGCGCGTGTCCGCCGGACGGGCGGCCAGCAGGGCTGATGTGTGCTCGCGCAGGGCCCGGTGATGGCGGGGATCGCTCGGGTCCGCCGTCAGGGCTCGGTGGGCGGCGCGGGCCTCACCGCCGGTGTCTGCCCGGTCGAGGAAGGCGCGCAGCGCGCCGTCCACGGCACGGTAGTGGGCCTCGCTCTTCTCCCAGTAGTCCACGGCGACGGCGGCGACGGCCGGGTCGTGAGCCAGCACGGCATAGGCCATCAGCCGGCGGGCTGTGCGGGCGTGGTCCACTACGGCGGGACGGTTCACGTAGGCTCTCCAGTCCTCACGTCACCTGTGACAGCACTTCACGGGCAGGGCTGCGGGCGTACTGATCCGCAGCGTTGTTCACGCGGCTGATCGGAGGCCGGCCGCCGCGTGCGGTGTGGCAGCGGTGATGGTTGCAGGTGTGCAGGAAGTCTGCCAGGGCGGCGGTGCGTTCGCTGTCGCCGGTGCAGGGCCGTGGGCACGGTGCGCGGCCAGGAACGCGAGGACGCTCCCGGCCGGGATCAACTCCCGGCAGGTCTCCGGTACATCCGGCCCGGCCATCTCCCCAGCCCATTCCCCTGTGTTCCTGCAAGACCGGCCCCGGCTCGGCCGAGCCGGGGCCGGAACCCGAGATTCCCGGCAGTCCGCTAGGCGCGGTCGTCGGCCGACCAGGGCCGCAGCCAGCGCGGGTCCGCCGAGTCGCCTTCGCGGACGAAGCGTACGTCGGCGGACATGCGCATGACGTCGGTCGTGGTGTCGAGGGACGCGTGGATGATGTTCGGTACGTGCACCATCACGTCTCCCGCGGCGAAGTCCGCCCACAGCCAGCGCCGGTCCAGGGTGCGGGCGGTCAGCTCCAGGTCGTGGCTGATGGGCCGGCGGTCACCGGGCCGGTCGCCGGTGGCGCGCAGGGCGGCGTACCGCTCGGGCGGGAGCGTGTGCGAACCCTCCAGGTAGACCAGCGCACCGGTGGCGGGCGGGCAGTCCCCGACCGGGATCCAGGCGGTCAGGGTGCGCGGGGTGCCCCGGTCCATGTAGTCGCGGTCGACGTGGGCACGTGAGGCAAGGGCCGAACCGCGGTGGAAGTGGCGCAGGATACGCCGCGACAGCATCACGACGCTGCCGCCGAGAAGGACTTCGGCGGTCCTGGCCAGGCGCGGGTCCGCGACGAAGTCCTGGAAGGCGGCCGAGCGAACGAAAGTGTGTGCGGGGTGCCCGGTGACCCCGTAGGGGGGCAGCGACGCGGGGACGTGACCGGAGAACACCCCGTCCTCGGGGCGGGTGCCCGGCGCCAGGTAGCCGGGCGGGAACAGGGAGAAGTACGCGCCACGCAGCCGCAGTACGTCGGCCCGCCGCAGCAGGCCGGGCAGGTACAGGTACCCGTCCCGGCACAGGCGCTCGCGCAGGGCCGCCGGGTCGTCCAGATACCCGGCGCTGGAGGTCAGCGGGGCGAAGAGCCCGGGCGAGAAGGATACGGGGACGTTGTTCGATGACAGGTGCACGCGGTCTACCGTTCTCCGGCGGGGCGGGACATGAGCGCAGGTCAGTAGACGCCCTCGACAGCGTCCTCGGCCGCACCGCCCTGGGGGCGGCCGGTGAAGGGACGGACAAGGGCGACGCCGTCCCAGGGAAACCAGGGGTGGGGTCCGACCCGGACCGCGCTGTCGCGCTCCAGCAGGTTGGGCAGGAACAGGTCCTCCAGGAGGGTGGTGGTGCGGATGCGGCCGCGCTCGCCCGGCATCACCTCGCGCCAGGGGTCGTCGGGGTCGACCACGGTGAGGACGGCGAACGGCGGGGGCAGGTGGTAGGAGCGGTCGGCTCCCTCCGGGAGCCGGGGGCCGCCCGGCACGGGATCGGCCTGGAGGGCGTGACCGACCAGGGTGTTGCCGTAGGTGTCGATCCACTGCACGCCGGCCAGGTGCTCGGCGCGCAGGAACGCCGCTTCGGCGGGCGTGCAGCTGGTGCCTCCGGTGCACACAGCCCGCACCCCGTAGGTGTGCAGGGGTTTCGGCAGCCGCATGGCCAGTTCGAGCAGCAGCCGGGAAGTGGTGAACAGCAGTTCAGGGCGCTCGCCGGCCAGCAACGGCAGGGTCTGTGCGATCAGGTGGCCGGTGTAGGTGTCGGCGTCGTCGCCCGAGCGCAGGACGGCCTTGACCCAGCGGGGGTCGAAGTCGATGGCGTGGACGGCGCCGCGCCAGCTGTCGGCGAGCGCTTCCACGAAGTGGCCGTAAGCGTGGGGGCCGCTCGGTGTCATCGCCAGGATGTCGCCGCCGGCGAGGCCGCGGGCCTCCAGGACCGTACGGTAGATCTCCACGTCGCAGGAGAGCCGGGTGACGTTGACGATTCGGCACGGGCGTCCCGTCGTCCCCCCGGTCTCGAAGATCCGGAAGGGGCGGTCACCGTATCCGCGCGGCCGCAGCTCGGCGGCGTGCGCGGCCCGCAGGTCCGCCTTGTCGAAAAGCCCGAACCGCCGCAGGCCGGCGAATCCGGTCACGTCTTCCAAGGGGTCGAAGCCGAGCCTGTCCCGCCGGTCGAGCCAGAAGGGGGATCCGGTCTCGGGGCTGAAGTGCCAGCGCATCATGCGCCGGGTCCACTCGTCGAGGCCGACACCCAGTTCCGGCACCCGTTGCCGCAGGAGCGCCTGCAGAGTGCCGAGGGTGGCCGGTGCGCCGGCAGCCGTCATGGACGTCATCTCTCCCCCGCGGTCGAAAGTCCGGTCGAAGGTGCTGCCACGGCCGCGTCGGGCCGGTGGACGAACAGGGACCGCGCGGTGACGGCGGCCGTGGTCACGGGGTCCGCTGCCGACAGCACGGCGGCGAACGGGAAGGGAACCTCGTGGCCGATGAGCGGATGCGGCCGCCCGTGGGTCCCGGGGGCGGACAGCAGCACCAGCCGGGGCAGGGCGTAGGCGCCGCCGCCCGGCGCGGGAACCGTGGCCGGGCGGCGGGTCAGCGTCCGGTCGCCGGGCCGCATCCGTGCGGTGACGGACTCGGCGGCCCGCTCCGCCCCGCCCGGCTCGCGGAAGGCCGCCAGGGGGAACCGCCGCTCGCCGGGGCCGGGCCGGATCTCGCTCAGGCGGCCCGCCAGCTCGTCGGCCAGGGGCCCGGCATCGCCGGCGCAGACGACGCTCCGGACGTTGCTGCAAAAGCGCCCGGCATCGGCGGCTATCAGCGGCAGGAGCCAGTCGGCGGCCGTGTCCACGGGCAGGTGCGCGGGCACCAGGGCACAACCGCGGCCCGCCCCGTGCACGGTGAGGGCAGGCCGGTCACGCAAGGAGCCGGCCAGGTCCTGGCCGCCGTACACGACCTGTCGGTCGGTCCGGCGCGCCAGAGTGGCCAGCAGACGGCGTTCGCCGGGATACAGGCCGATGCGGTCCGGGGGCCAGCCCGCTTCCAGCAGGGCGGCGACCATCCGCGCGGCGGACCACGGTTCGCGCCGGCTGGGTCTGATCCAGACGGCCGCGCTGCGCTCGGCCTGCTCGACGACGGCGTCCAGGCAGGTGAAGGTGTTGCCGGGCAGCGCCACGAACGCCAACGCGTCGTCGGCCGGGGCAGGCCGGCGGGCTTGCGTCCGCTCGTGGAGCATGTGGCCCCAGCGTTCGCTCAGGGCTTCCGGCAGCCCCGCATGCTCCCAGAGGATGGCACGGAAGCCGGCGGCGCTCTGCCGTCCGAGGCCGCCCACGGTCACCGTCCCGGAGCGGAACAGGTCCAGGGCTTCGAGGACCATGTCACGCCGCTCGGCCGGCGTGGGCGCCGGTGCGGGACGGTGGCCGAGCCACCACCGGTGGTCCGCGTCCGCGACGACGGGCGGCACCAGCGCCAGCCGTGGCCGGCCGGGACCGCCCAGGTCCGCCGTGTCGAGCGAGTCACACCAACCGCCCCTGCGGAAGGCGCAGACGAGGGCGCTCATGACAGTTCGGCACGCAACGCGTCGGCGACCCGGTCCTGCTCGGCGGGGGTGAGCGTCGGGTAGAGGGGCAGGGCGATGTGGTGGCGGGCGAACCACTGTCCGCGCGGGAAGTCCCGGTCCGGTCCGTGCTCGGGTCTGTGGGCGAAGTACGGCTGGTCGCACAGGAGCCGGTCGTAGACCTCGCCCGCGAGGAAGATGCCGTGGCGTTCGCGCAGCGCCCGTTTCAGCGGTGCGCGCCGGTCGGGGTCGTCCAGGTAGGCGAGGTACTTGTAGTAGTTGCTCGTGCATCCGGCGGGAACGGTGTAGGTGCGCAGCCCGCGGATGTCACCGAGGAGGCCGTCGTAGCGTGCGGCCGCGGTCTGCCGGGCGTGCAGGGTGGCCGCGAAGCGGGTCACGTCCACGACGCCGACGGCCGCGTGCAGCTCGCTGAGCCGCCAGTTGCCGCCGGGGCGGTCGTGCCGGGTGGCGCCCCCGGCGCTCTTGCCGTGGTCGCGCCACCGCCGGACCTGCTCCAGATCCTCCTCCGCCGCCGTCAGCAGCCCGCCCTCGCCGCAGGTGGCGGCCTTGGTGGCGAAGAAGGAGAACGCGCCGAAGCGGCCGAAGCCGCCGGCCGGCATGTCGCCGAGACGTGAGCCGAAGGCGTGCGCGGCATCCTCGATGACCGGGATGCCGCGTTCGCGGCACACGCCCAGCACCTCGGTGAGGGCGGGCGACACGACGCCCCCGATGTGGACCGGTATCACGGCGGCCGTGTCGGAGTGCCGCTCGAGGGCGGCCCGCAGGTCATCGGGGTCCAGGCCCAGCCCGTCGAGCTCCACGTCGACGAAGCGGACGATGCCGTGGGCGCGTACGACCGCCGCGGCGGTGGCGAAGAAGGTGTTGACCGGCACCAGGACCGTGCGCCCGCTCACCCCGATGACACGCAGCGCGATCTCCAGGGCGGCCGCTCCGGAGGAAACCCCGGCGCCCTGCCTGCCCGTCCAGGTGCGGGTCAGCTCCTCGAAGCGGGTGGTCTGCGACCCCTGGCTGAGCACCCCGGTGGCGAGGGCGCGGTCGACCCGGTCGAGGACCGCCCGGCGCTCCTCGACGCCGAACAGGATGCGCTGGGCCGGCAGAGCGGCGGCCGGTGCGGCGGGCCGCGACAGCACGCGGGTGAAAAATCCCGCGACGTCGGGCAGGTACGTGCCGTGGCCCATGGGGAGTTCGTGGATCTCGGCGGGGTCGCCGAGTCCGGCACGCGCGGTCTCGATCAGGGCGGCGGCCGTCTTGGCGTCGCCCGGATCCAGGTAGGGGTCGTGGGTGCCGTACTGGAGGTGCAGACCGGCCGGGCCGAGGGCCGCGTAGAGGTCGGGCAGGTCGGCGTACTCCAGGATGCCGGGGAGCACGGCGGCCTCGTGGCCGGTGAGGAGTCGGGCGTACAGCGCGGCATAGGTGCCCAGGTGGCTCGCGGCGCACAGCGGCAGGGGCCGGGAAGACAGCAGAGCCGTGTGCAGGGCGACGGCGGCGCCCAGGCTGTGCCCGAACAGGCCGGTGCGGTCCGGGTCGACACGCGGGTGACCGGCGATGGCGTCCAGTGCGCCGACCGCGTCGGAGACGAGGGCGCCGAGCAGGGGACGTCCGGTGAGGGCGAAGGCGTGGGCCAGCAGTGTGGACTGGTCCCGTGCGGCACACCGCTCGGTGTCGAGGCCGCCCGTGAGGCCGTAGGACAGCGTCAGGGTGGTGAAGCCCTCCCGGGACAGGTGCTCGGCGACGCCGCGATCGGGATGGTCGGGTGCTTCCTCGCCGGTGAGCTGGCCGAGGTGGGCGTTCTTCCCCCCGCACACCAGCACCGTGGGGCGGGGGCCGTCGCCCGGCGGGGCGAGCAGGGTGGCGGCGAGGGGACCGCGGCCCGGTGAGTGGAAGGTGAGGTGCTGGCGCCACAGCCCGTCGCGCACCGTGCCCGGCTGCTGGGTGAGGGCCAGCGGACTCCGGTCGACGCGGGCGAGACGTTCGACGACCGTGGTGACCCGGTGGGCCCAGGCGCCGTGGTCGGTGTCGTCGGAGGTGCGGCGCAGGGCCGGCGGGGCGGCCAGGAGGCGGTGGAGTCGGTTGCTCTGCATCGGGCGGCTCAGACGAAGTCTGCGTGGAGCGTACGGGGCACCTCGACCCGGTAGGCCTCCAGGGCCTGATCGAGCTGGATGCGCCCCTTCTTGAGGAGTTCCAGCAGTTCGTTCTGCGGCCGGTAGAAGCAACTCTTGCACAGGTCCGTACGGAGCGGGTTGGACACCTCCCACTCGGCGCGCGGGCCGCCTTCCAGCACCTGTGCGTAGCCGTCCTCCACCACGTTGCCGATCCGGTAGCGGCTGTTGAGGTGGACCTGGGGGCAGGGGTAGAGGTTGCCGTCCGCGCCGACGGCGGTGACGAAGCGGCTGTAGTGGCACTGCTCGAAGTCGCCCTCCACGTCGTCGACCTGGTCCATGGGGCCGCGGTCCAGTTTGGGCACCGAGACCTCGAAGTCGTCGGTGGCCAGCTGTGCGGCTTCCAGGAGGAGTTCGGACACGCGTGGCATGACCGAGTCGATGGTGTCGTGGCCCAGTGCGCTGTAGAACTCCGGCTCGAAGCGAATGTAGTGAGCTCCCGAGGTGCGGGCGACACGGGCCGCTTCGAGGATCTCCTCGTGGTTCTGCCGGGTGATCACGTAGTTGAAACCGACCCGGAATTCCGGGTCGGCGGCGGTCTCGCGGAGTCGGCCGGCCGAGTCCACGAAGGAGGCGAAGGTGTGCTCACGGTCGCGGGTGATGGCGTTGAAGGTTGCCTCCGTGCCCGCGTTGAGGCCGATGCGCACCCAGGTGTGAGTGTCGGCCACGCATGCCGCCGTGTCCGGCCGGCCGAGCCGGGAGCCGTTGGTGATCAGGCCCACGCGCAGGCCGGCCTCGTGTCCGGCGCGGCAGATCTCGGTGTATCCGGGGTGGATGGTGCACTCGCCACTGCCGCAGAAGGTGACCGCGCGTCCGTCGTTGGCGGCGAATTCGCGCAGCAGCCTGACCGCTTTCGGCGTCGGGATGGCGTCCTTGAACGAGAACAGGTCGTAGAACTGCCCCTCGTTCGGGGAGTGGAAGTTGCAGAAATTGCAGCGCATGTTGCAGGCGCCCATGATGCCGATGCGCATGTGGATCGGCCTGAGTTCCTCCCCTGCCACGAAGCGCCGGATCAGTTCACCGTGGGCCAGCACCTTCTGCGGCGAATGCGCCTGGTCGAGGCTGACCTCCGGGAGGCCTTCCCGGTTGCGCGGCGCCGCCAGGTCCCGGACGTCGGCCGACTGCTCTTCCATGCCCACAACCACTCCCCGTCGCTGTTTGAATGTGGATCCGGATGGCTGATTCCGTCAGAGGTGCGGCGCTGCGGCGGGCTGCTCCCACCACGAAAGCGGCCTGGCGAGCGAGTGTGCGCGGGGAAACGGGGCAGGCCCTCCCGGCGCACGGGGGCTGCGTTCCACAGGTTGCCTTCCTGCCGCCCGACCGTCCGGCCGAAGAAAGTGCCCGGTCGATCCGACCCGTTGAAAACCAAACAGCACGACCGCCGGTGCGGCCAGGCAGTCGACCGGCACTTCGGCCGGTCGTTTTCCGGCACAACGCGGCGCACGGCGCCCGGGACCGCCTGGCGATCTAGCCTTCTGTCGTGCCGGCACCGCAGGCGAGCCGCAGTCGGCAACACCTCGCACGCATCGACACCAAGAGCCGGGAAGGCGGAATGAGCACCGACTTCAGCATGGCGGAGGACGAGATCGGCGCGGCCGTCCGCACCGCTCGCGTACCCAAGTACTACCGCCTGAAGAAGCAGCTGCTCGACATGACGCAGAGGCTGTCGCCGGGCACACCGGTCCCGGCGGAGCGTGTACTGGCCGTCGAGTTCGACGCCTCGCGCACCACGGTCCGCCAAGCCCTCCAGGAACTGGCCGCCGAGGGCCGCCTGAACCGCGTCCAGGGCAAGGGCACGTTCGTCGCCATGCCCAAGGTGTCACAGCCCCTCCACCTCACCTCGTACACCGAGAGCATGCGGGCCCAGGGCCTTGAGCCGTCATCACGACTGCTCGACATCGGGTATGTCGCGGCCGACAGCGCTCTCGCCGAACTGCTCGACATCCCCGTCGGCGGCCGGGTGCTGCGCATCGAGCGGCTGCGCCTGGCCGACGGCGAGCCGATGGCCATCGAGACCGCGCATCTCTCGGCCGTGCGCTTCCCGGCCCTGCGCCGCAGCCTCGCCGGGTGCACATCCTTGTACGCGGCACTGGCCGAGGTCTACGACGTGCGGCTCGCCGAGGCCGAGGAGACCATCGAGACGTCTCTGGCCGCACCACGCGAGGCCTGCCTGCTGGGCACCAACGTGGGCCTGCCGCTGCTGATGCTCTCCCGCCACTCGACCGACACCTGCGGCCGGCCGGTGGAGTGGGTGCGTTCCGTGTACCGGGGCGATCGGTACAAGTTCGTCGCACGGCTGAAGCGCCCTCATGCCTGAGCTGGGCACAGCCGCGCGTTCGGACGGCATTCGACCACCGCCCGTTCGGTGACTTTACCTCTCGCCACCGGGCCGGAAGTGGCCGGTCGTACTGCGCCGAGGACCGCGGGGAGCAGCTCGCAGAAATCTCGGTTCACTTCCGTGACCGTTAAGTCAATACGCTCCGGCAAGCCGGGCCGGGCGGGCCCGTAAATCTCGTTGACACTGATCGCGATACCCCTGTAGACCATGAATGATGCCAAAAATGAGCGAACCAGAATTGGATTCCCTGATCGGGCCCCTGAGTGTCGTGGGCGAAGTGCGCGAGATCGAGGCGGTCCGCGGACTTCCTGAGCTTTCGGTGCACATTGCAGATATCGGGAGCGGATTCCCGGGGCGGCAGATGCATCATGGCCCGAACCACGGTTCGGGTCGTACCTTCAACGACCCGGAAATGTCCCGGATCATCGCCGTCGCGGAAGGGGCCGAGCGCTACGCGGGCCTCAGCTGCTTCGATGAACCCGTGTGGGCGACAGCCGCGGAGCTGCCCGGCCCGACCATCGGCCTGCACCGGGTGCCCCGCCTGTCGGCGACCGAGCTGGCACGGCCTGGATGCCCACTGAAAACCTTCACGCCGACGGCCCGCATGCGCTGGCTGCCGGGCCTCGACCTGGCGACGCACGACGAGACCTGGGTGCCGGCGGTGATGGCCTGCTACGGGCTGCCCAAGGTGCGCCCGGAAGAAAAGTTCTGGTATCGCATATCCACCGGGTACGCGATACATTCCGACCCGGTGAAGGCCCTGTGCGGCGCCTTGATGGAGGTCGTCGAACGAGACGCCATAGCCGTCACCTGGCTGCAGCAATTACCTCTTCCCCTGATCCGCGAGGACCATTTTTCAGAATTGACCAGGGAACTTCTCCGATGGTGCGATCGGCACTTCATCGAGGTTTCCCTGTTCGACGCCACCAGCGACCTGGGAATACCGACGGTATACGGCCTGCACGTTTCTCCGCATGACCGGAAAGCACGGCATATCGTGTCGTGCGCGACGGCGACGACGCTCGCCGAAGCCGCGGAGAAGACGCTGCTCGACGGAATATCCATTCGCAACTCGTATGCAAAACCCGGCCCGCTGGAAACAGACTTCGGCAAGTTCACGGAACTTCATCACGGCGCCCACTACATGGCCCACCCGGACCGCGCCCCCGCCTTCGATTTCCTGCTCCGGTCCGCGTCCGACCGGCCGCCGAGCGAGGGCCGGGAACACCTCCCCGAAGAACCGGCCCGGTTGCTGCGCCATCTCGTACGCACGCTGGACGACAAGGGGATGCAGGCGGTCGCCGTGAACCGGACGACGGAGGACCTCGCCGCTGCGGGGCTGACCGCCGTCACCGTGGTCATTCCCGACCTGCAGCCCATGTCCCTGCTTCCCCTCGCCCAGTACCGGGCTCATCCGCGGCTCTACGACGCGCCACGCCTCATGGGGTTCCGCGTGCTGGACGAGGGCGACCTCAACCCCTGGCCGCAGCCTTTCGCGTGATCCACCTGAGGAGCGCCATGAACACACACGTCGCCGTCGTCGGCCTCGGGGACTTCGGACAGCGGGTGGCCCGGCTGCTGACCGAGGAGCGCACCGACCGCCGCCTGATCCCGGCCGCCCCTCCGCAAGAGGTCTTCCACCGACTCGCCCACGGCGGCGCCAAGGCGGTGGTGGTCGTCCTGTGGCGCCACTCCCCCGCATGGTGCGACGAGTTCGACGCTCTCGCGTTCCGAACCCGCACCCGCTGGCTGCCGGTCGTCATGGAGCATCCCCGGCTGCGCATCGGACCGCTGGTCTCGCCGGGGGAAGGCCCCTGCCACCGCTGCTTCGAGCAACGCCGGATCCAGCACGACCCGCATCCCGAGACGACGGCCGCGCTGGCCGCCGCCTACGACGCCGCCCCGGAGAGCGGCCCCGCCGGCTATCTGCCGCACCATGCCCGGCTCGCCGCACACCTGGCCGAGGCGATGCTGTCGAGCCATGACACCGCCGGCCTGCTGACCACGGTGGGACTGAACGCCGGCAAGACGGCGAGCCGGCGCGTGAGCGCCTGCCACGGCTGCACCCGTTGCTCCTCCTCACCACTGCCCCACGGCGGCTCCCTCGCCCCGGCCCGGCTGCTGCCCCATCTGCCGGCCGTCAGGAGCACCCCATCGGACACGACGGCCGGACAACAAGGCGGACGACATGACTGACCACTCGACCGGTACCGACAAGCCGCAGTTCACCGGGACCGAGGCGCTCGCCTCCACGGCCGGGACGAAGGCGGTGCCCCTTCCGGTCCGGCCAAGGCTCTGTCGGGGCCTCATGGTGCTGCCGCACCGCTCCGGCGTCATCGTCGAAGGCGGCCCGACCCGGCGCCACCTCACCGGTGACGCCGCACGTGACCTGCTGCCCCGGATGCTGCCGCTCCTGGACGGCACCCGCACGACGGCCGCGCTGGCGGATGAGCTCGGCATCACCGTCACCCAGGCGACCCAGGCCGTGGCCACCCTCAATCTGTCCCAACTGATCGAGGAGCGAGCGGAGCACACCGGTCCGGACACCGACGACCCGACCTCCGTGTACCTGTCCCGTACGGTCGGCCTCCACCGAGTGCACCGGAGCGGAGCAGAGGCGGCGGCCGCGATCCGAGCCGCCGCCGTCCTAGTGGTGGCCCCCGGCCCGGCCGGAACGGAGACCGCGGCCGACCTCGAGGCACTGGGCGTGGGTACCGTGTCGGTGCGGGCCACGGCCGCCGAGGTCTCGGACGCCGACTTCACGCTGCTTTCCGCGGCGCCCAGGGCCCTGGTGATGGCCCTCGAGGAACCGGCCGACGTCGAGGCGACGGCCGAGCTGGAAGGTAGGTGCCGCGAGGCGGGCGTACCGTTGCTGCGCTGCGCCGCGACGGCCGCGGCGGTGGAGGTCGGGCCGCTGTTCCACCACGAGTTCACCGCCTGTTACCGGTGTTTCGCGACGGCGGCCGGTCCCGCGTCCGCCGAGGCCGGCGGCGGTCCTGTCCCGTCCGGACTCGCCCTGGCCCTGGGCGTCGACGAGCTGCTCGGCCTGCTGACCGGGAACGCCACCTCGCAGGCCTATCGCACGCTCAACGTGCTGACGCTCCCGGACCTCACCCGCAGCCGCCGGCTGCTCACTCCGGCGTCCGACTGCCCGTCCTGCAAGGATCTGCCCTCGGCCGGTCAGGAGTCCGCCGCCGCGGCGTACGCCTTCGAGCAGCAGGTGGAGCACAAGCCGACCGAGCTGGTCCTGCCCGGGCACGATGCGTGGCAGTTCCAGGTCGGGGTCAAACAACTGCAGGTGCAGCGCCCGAACTTCGGCCACCACCCCTTCCTCGCCTTCCCGCCCGCGGACGCCATGGCGCCGTACGCGACCGGGGCGGGACACCAGCGGCGGCCGGCGGGCGACGCGGCCGCCACGGGGCTGACACCCGAGGTCGCCGCCTGCCTTCTGACCCGGATCGGCGGCCGGCAGGACCGGACGACCACGGCCGGCACCCACCGGCGCTGGACGGCCAGCGCCGGGAATCTCGGCTCGGTCACCCCGTATCTGCTGACCAGGCCCTCCTGGATTCCGGGCCTGCCCGGCACGGTGTTCCGGTACGACGATGTGCGGCACGGCCTCATCGCGGTGTCGGCCCAGGAACACCCGCTGGCCGCCCTGCTCTCGGGTACCGATCTCGACGAGCGCGGACTGACCTGCTGTCTCGTGCTGGTCGCGGCGCTGGCGCGGGTGCAGGCGAAGTACCAGCGGTTCGCGTTCCGCCTCGTACACCTGGACGCCGGTGTCGCGACAGCCCAACTGGCCTTTCTGGCCGACGACCTGGGCGTCGGTCTGTCGCTCGCCTCACGCTGGGACGGCGGACTGGACGACGCCCTGGAACTGTCACCCGGCCGGGAGGTCGTCACGGCCGTCGCCGGTCTTCACTGACACCCCGCCCCGGTACCGCCGATTCCCCGAAAGGATCCGCCATGCCCTTGATCGACGAGGCCGAGCCCTTGGCAGAGCTGCTCCGCGCCGCGCGGGAGGGCCGCAGTCCCGTGGTCCCGGAGCGGGGCGGCGCTTCCGGGTCCGTCCCGCCGCCGTACCCGCAAGCGCCCGCGGGAACCCTGCGGAAGGAATCCGCGGCCACCCCCTTGACGGTGGATGAGGTCCTGCGACGGCGCACCTCGGTGAGCCGGTTCGCCGCCGAGCCCCTGTCCAGTGACGTCCTCGACCAGGTCCGCCGGTCGGGTCTGGCCGCCGAGCGGCGGCAGTGGCCGTACGAGAGCCACGGCGACGTGGGCATCACGGTGGCCGTGGCCGCGTACCGGGTCGACGGGCTGGCACCCGGGCTGCACCTGTACGAGGACTCCGGGAACGGCGGCCCGCGAGTCACGGTCGACGTCGCCGACTGGCTGCGGCTGCTGCAGGTCAAGTACGCGGATGCCCCGGCACTGTTGCTGGTGTGCGGCGACCTGGACGCCGCGTGCGCCGTCCATGGTGCGGCCGGCTATCCCCATGTTCTGACCAGGTGCGGCCACGCGGGATACGCAGCGCTGCTCAGCGCGGTGTCCCTCGGCCTGGCCGCCGCCCCGTTCGGGTTCACCGTGCCGTGGCCGCGCTCGGTCCGCGGGCTGTGCGGCGACTGGAACAGGCATCACCTGTTCACCGTCGCGCTCGGTGCCGGGGGCTGATCCTGGTGGCGGTCGACCATCGTCAGGACGGTCCCGAGAGGCGGAGTGCGCCACGCGTCGTCCCGGCCGGTGGTCCAGCTACGGGCCGGCAGCGGATCAGCCACCACGGTACGCGGGCGTCGGCGCAGGGCGGCCACGTGACCGGCCATGGCGGGACTCTCCCAGCCGCCGGGCGGCAGGGCCGGGGCGATGCCGACGGGGCCCCGACCGCACTGGACGGCGAGCAGGGCAGGGGAGTCGGCGAGGCCCAGCGCCAGTCGGGCGACGAAGTGGTAGGTCGCAGGGAAGACGACCGTGGCGTGCGCCCACTGTCCCCACTCCACGTGCAGTGCCTCGGCCCGTGGCCCCTGCGGCCAGGTGTCCGGGCACACCTCGTTCCCGGTGATCGCGCTCAACGCCTCCCGCGAGACGAACCGTTCGGCGCTGCGGGTCACCACGACACGCGTGCATATCTGCGGATAGGTGAGCCGCAGCCAGGTCAGCGAGGCCGGCAGGTAGGCGGCACTGATCGAGCCGGTCGCCACCAGCAGCAGATTGCGGGCCCCCGTCCTTGGAAAGCACGTCGGGGAATCCGGGGCCGCTCCGGCCAACCGGTCCGCTGCCTGCGGCGGTTCGGCGTCCCGGTCCGTCGTCCGGGCCTCCGCGGCCTCCTGTCCGTCCTCCGGCCCGTCCATGGCCTTCTCTTCCTGTCGCATTCCCATATCCCCCTGCACGTGCTTCATGTGCCTTACGACAATCGCGGGGTCTTCCATGTCCTACGTACTCGTTCTCAGCAGAGGTCACGGCTTCGGGCATGCGGCCCGCGATCTGCGTGTCGTCGACTCGATCCGGCGGCAGCGCCCCGACCTCAAGATCCTGCTGGCCGCGTCGGGAACTGCCGCCGAGTACTTCCGTATGCACGACGTGCCCTGCGTGGACCTCGGCATCGACGACGCCGAGGACATGACCCCGACGGCGTTCGCCCGCGTGCAGGCCTTCCTGCGCCGCATCCGGCGGCCCCAGCTGGTGGTCACCGACGAGGTGGTGGCGGCGCTGCCGTACTGCCGCAAGGTCTGGAAGGTCCCCTGCGTGCTCCTGACCGACTGGTTCTACGCGGAGTTCGGGGAGCCCGGGACCGACCCCTTTCTCGACTCGGCGACAGAGATCCTGATGCTCGACTTTCGCGCCGCACACCCCGGCCCCTACGCCATCACGGCTCCCATCAGGTACGTGGGTCCTGTCGTCCGGCCCTTCGCCGACCGACGCGCCCGGGTCCGGGAGGAACTCGGCGTACCCGACGGGTCGTTGCTGGCGGTGAACACCCTCGGCGGCATGACCGGACGGGACGAGGCCGGCCGGATGACGGAGCTGGCGCTGCGCGCCTGGAACACGAAGGCGCGCCCCGGCGACCAGCTGCACATCCTTGCACCGTCACCGTCACCGTCACCGCCGCCGTCCGGTGAGAGCCCCACCGCCGAGGCCCCGCGTGCGGGGGGCGGGAGCGTCGTGTGGAGAGGGATCGTCCCGGAGCCGGAATCCCTGTTCGCGGCCGCGGACGTCGTGATCGCCGACGCCATGGGGACCACCGTCTGCGACCTTGTGTACAACCGGATTCCGGTGCTCGGGCTCGTCGACCGGTCCGCCGGCTTCCCCGCCTCGTTCCACCTGCGCGTCGACGAGATGGCGGCGAACGGCCTCATGGTGTGCGCCGACGTGTCCTGCACACCCGAGGCCCTGTGGACCTCGCTGCAGCGGGCGATCGCACACACGGGGCCGGCGATCGCCCAGAGCAGTCTCGACCGCTTCGAATGGGCGACGGGGGCGGTCGTCGCCGACCTGGTGCTGCGTCATCTGCCGTCCGAGGAGAGTTCGCCGGGCTCGGGCGAGCGGTCGTCGGCGGCCCGTCCGGGGAGCTGACGGAACGTGCCGGATTCCCAGAAAACCAGGTCCCGTCCGCGCCGCGGTGCGAGCAGCGAGTGCCACGTGGCCGTTGCCGGTGCTTTGGCCAGCTCCGTCATGGCGTCGGCCAGTACCTCGCGAGGGCCGGCGGCACCGGGCCGCGGGTCGACCGGCCGACGCAGTATCTCCGGCACCCCGTCCGACTGCTCCAGATACGCGACGAGCACCTCGGCGAGGGTCGGCGCCCGAACTCCGAAGGAGACATGCAGGCTCACCGGTCCAGCGGTCGCGATGTGCGGGCTGCCGGCCGGGACATGGAGCACGTCTCCCGGCTCCAGCGTCACCTCCAGGGCGGCCTTCGGCAATTCGCCTTCCGCGACGACCCGTTGCCGCGCCGGGCCGGGCAAAGGCTCGTACACCCTCCATGTCTTCGTGCCGTCCAGCTGCACCGCGAACACATCCGGTACATCGGTGTGGCACGGCAGTCCGGACGCGCCGGGCGGAGAGAGGAACATGCCGGCCATTGCCGGTCTTCCGACGACCCGGCGAATTCCGTTGGTGATCCCGGCCAGTTCGGGAATCCACTGATCGCAGTTGTGCATGGACAGCGAGGCACCGGATACGAGCAACTGGCGAAGCCGGGCCGGATCGATGGTTTCCTCCTGTACGAAGGCCTGTCTCCGGCGGTTCACGGTGTACCTGTGCGCCGGGATTCGATCACCCCCGTCGAGGACAGCGACCATAAAGGGCCACACCTCGCCGCGCACGAACCTCTCTTCGATCGCGTCCAGCGTCAGATGCGAAAACGGAAATCCGACCGCCGCCCCCTTGAAGAGCTGCACCGAAGGGGACTCTCCCGAGAGCGTCTCATCAATCAGCGACAATAATTCTGCCATAGCAGCACCCATCCCGCACAGGAATTATCCTCACCAGGTCTATGCCATTGGCGATCCGAAAGTCAACCGTCCGCACCGGATCACTCGGGAACCAAGATAGTTACGAAGATTTTAGACAGATGCTTCAGCACAAGATTTCCGGAATCGCTAACTCTACTACCGGAACACGAGTGCAGCCTTCCCCGTCATTCCTCCATCATGCCTGGCTAGAGCCCCGGAACATATTCAATATTCTTTCTTATGTCTCCCCTGGACACCAAGGACAGAGTGCACACAACACCCTTTTCGGGCCCATGTCACCGGGCATTGACTAACTCTTCACCATCATGATAGGAAATGATCAACGGGAGATTCACAACGGGGAAGGCGGGGCCATATGTCGGTTCCACTACTTTTATCCATTCCGACTTCCTCGCCTCCACGGAGAAAACTCCGTATGCGGCTCTCGGATCTCACATATATCCGAAAGAGCACCTCTCCGGACATCACACCTCAGCTGGTCTCCGGCTTCGCCGTCCGCCCCGGCACGCAATCCGAAACGATTCGTCGGGCCCGAATCCTCGAATATCTCGAGAAGCTGCCCGATAATTCCTCCTTCGCGTTCGCGGAACGTGCGGAAGAAGAATTCCCTGATGTCATCAGCGCCTACGGCGGTCCCGCTGCGAGCGTCCGATCGATCGGCGCGCCTGTGGCCCCGCCGGCCGACCAGGACAGGTGCCGCAACGAGCTCCTGATCACCGAGTCGAATGCCGGCATGTCACCGGTGGGGCGGTCGCCGGATCCCGGGGACAGCGGGGAGGCGCGTCTCTCCACCCCGGACCAGCTCATCGCAGCGCGCTCCGCCCGGCTGGACACACAGGGCCGGTCGGCCTTCCGCCGGGCTTCGGGTTCTCCCGGAGCCCCTGGGGCCGGAAGTGCCGCCGGACGCGGTGCGGGGGTTCCGGGACGAGCCCCGCGGATGCTCACCGAGGCGCGGGCCCAGTACCCGTGCGGAGCTGCGACCTTCCGAACGGAGAGCTGTTGAAGGACATCGTCGTCACCGGACCAGCTCCCGACGGCACACCGCCCGGTGTCCGCCTGAGTTCCGTGGTCATGACCCACCCCCGCCGCCGGACGGCCGCCGAGCAGCTCGGCACGGCCCTGGGCGTGCCCCGCCTCGTCGTCGACCCTGATCCCCATGCGGCCCCCAACCCGCTGCGCACAGCGAAGGTGGCCTGGGGCGCCGTCTCCCCGGATGCGACGCACCACGTCGTCTTCCAGGACGACATCAGCGCCGGCGAGGACATCCTCGACCAACTGGCCGTTGCGGCAGCCCGTCATCCGCAGGCCGCCGTTGCGCTCTACGCCAACTGGGACACCAGAAACGGCGAGTTGGTACGCATCGCCGCTCTCGCCGGAATCTCCTGGGTCCGCGGGCGCTGGGACGACTACGTGCCCACGGTCGCCCTGAGCATGCCTGCCGATGCGGCGCGGGAGTTTCCCACCTTCACCCGCGCCATGGAGATGAAATTCGACGACGAGGCGGTCACTCTGCACCTCTCCAGACAGCGATGTCATACCTACATTCCGGTACCGAACCCCGTCGAACACATGGGCGACGACAGCATCGCAGGCATGAACCACCACGGGATCCGGAAGTCTGCCTGCCACGTCCTGGATCCAGACCTGCCGGAATCACTCGCCGTCGGCGCGGTTCTGGAGCGGGTCGATTTCATCCCCTTCCTCCGCTTCGGCGAATCACGTGTGGTGCTCGATCACCTGGTCGGAACCGGTGACACGCCGCTCTGCGTCGAGTGGCGCGAGGCCCTTCCGCACATGGGCCTGGCGTACTGGGACTTGTTCGACGGATTCCGCGCGGCCGGCGGCTTCCGTGCCCGTCCGGACTGGGAGCAGGTCGAGCAGGCCCTGGGCGAGGACTACGCCCTCGAACTGTGGATCCACTGTTTCCTGCTGGGCTGGCAGGTGCAGCGGGTCTCCGAGCACGTCGACCCGCTGTGGGTGACCGGTTCTGCCGAACGGCACCAGGAACTCGCCTCCGCCGCCCTTTCCACCATCGGGATCGGCGGACTCCAGCGGACCCGCAGGGCCGATGTCACACCTGCCCTGCGTGAGGCCCTGACCACTGCCGCCGAGCATCGCGTCTCGATGGGCAGGATGTTCGCCGCCAGGAAACAGACCAGGGCGCAGCAGTGACGACGACCGCCTATTCCCACGAGGCTGTCACAGAACGGTTCGCCGACCGGCTCGCCCTGGAGCTTCTGCTACAGACGTTCCCCCCGCAGATGGTCGACGCCGCCGTCGCGGCCTCCGGCAGGTCGGAGCAGCGCGTACGGCTCCTGCCGGCCAGGACAGTCGTGTACTTCATGCTCGCCATGGGCCTGTTTCCCGACCTCGGGTACGCGGAGATCGCCCGCCGTGTCGGAGAAGTCCTCGTCCGATGGGACATCTCGCCGGCCCGTCAAGTGCCCACCACCGCCGCGATCTCGCGGGCACGCGCCAAGCTGGGCGCCGAACCGCTGCGCCGGCTGTTCACGGCGTTGACGACACAGATCACGGGGGCGGCCGACGGCACCGACTCCGTGCCGGGGCTGCGGGTACGGGGGCTGGTGAACGTCGACTTCGCCGTTCTGGACCCGCGAAAGGCCGGGTACCGGCTCATGGTGCTCGCCGGGACGGACGACCGGGGCCCCCTCGACGCGAAGGTGGCCGGCGCCGACGCCGGTGACCTGGGCCGATGCGCACGGGAACTGCTCGCCCAAGTGGGCCCGCGCGACCTGCTCGTGCTGCATCACGACATCGTCGACGGCGAGGTGATCCGGGCCGCCTCGGAGTCCGGCGCCTGGCTCCTGTACGGCGTGCGCGACGGCTCGCCGCCCCTGACGAAGGCGCCGTCCGTCCCCGGCACCGTCCTCGGGGACACAGCGCCGGGTACGGACGTCCGACTGCGCACCACGCTGCCCTCGCCCGGCCCGCTGGCCGATGCCGATCTCGTCCGGCTGTACGAACGGTACGCGCAGTCCAGGCGCCTCTTCCAAGACCGGCACAACGGGCACAAAGGAGTCCCTCCGGTCATCCGGTCGCGCACGCCGGAAGCAGAGGAGCAGGAGATCTGGGCGCGTCTGCTGATCCACTGCGCCACCTACTACCGAAGGGAGCGGCATGCCGGCCCCCCAAGTCGAACCCACGCCGTACCCGCGCCACGAAGCGCCCCTGACTGAACACTGGCCTTTGTTCGGCCTCCGCGTGGAGACGCCCCGGGTGTCCCTGGCGCTGCCTTCGAGCCAGCAGCTGGCCGAGTTGGCCCAGTTGGCTGTGGCGGGGATCCATCCTCCTGAGGCCATGCCCTTCCACGTCGCCTGGACCGACGCCCCGCCGGCCCAGCGGGCGCGAAGCGTCGTCCAGCGGCACCTGCTTCTGCTCGGCGTCTGGAACACGGGGTCCTGGGTCCTGCAGCTGTGTGCGTCTGTCGGCGGCACCGTCATCGGGGTGCAGGAGGTGATGGCGCGCGACTTCGACCTGACGGGCGAGGTCTCCACCGCTTCCTGGCTGGGTGCGGAGCACCAGGGAAAGGGGTACGGGACCGAAATGCGGGCCGCCGCCCTGGAGCTGGCGTTCGCCGGACTCGGAGCCGAGTACGCGACGTCGGCCGCGTTCGAGGACAATCAGGCGTCGCTCGCCGTGTCGCGACGCCTCGGTTATCAGCCCGACGGGATCGAGCAATTCGTGGTGCGGGGAAAGGCTTGCATCGCACGGCGTTGGCGAATGGACAGAGAGCTCTGGTACCGGAATAGATCGACCGCGGTCACCGTGCACGGCCTGCCCGCCTGCCGCGAATTCTTTACGACCCGACCGGCCGCCATGTCCTCGCCCGGCCCGCCGACCTCCGCTGCCATCAAGTGACTTAACGCGCCGCGAGAATGGTGCGCTCCGACACCTGACCAGGTCACAACCGCGGCGCGTACACAGGCCGGGGCATAGGCCACCGGCTAAGTCATGCGAGCCGAACAGCGCCCGCACGACCTATGCAAGTATGGATTTCGCCGGGTACTACGGGGTCCCGGAGAACAGTTCTGGACTCCTTTCCCTGCCCGGTTCTCCACCCATAAGTGAGAAACGAGAAAAGGAGGTTCGAAAAATGCCGGAGAATCAGCTGCTCGACCTGAGCGCCGTCGACATCACGGAGTCCTGGGGCGGGTCCGACGCCCTCACCGGGAACGACGAGTCCCCCGAGGCCGCGCTCGCCTGCCTCGAGCCCTGCACCGCCTGCGCCGACTGCGGATGCGGCGGCAGCTGCGGCTGCTGAACAAGGGTGACCGCCCGCCGGGCCGTGTGCCCGGCGGGCGGTCACCCTCCCGACCGGGACCCGGCCCGGGGCATCGCGCCGACGAACACGCAGCCCC
>NZ_JBSHBL010000098.1:0-35266 GCF_053611985.1 Streptomyces sp. NPDC054770 | reverse complement strand
GTGCTGCGGTGCGCCGCCGGAGCGGGTGTGCGGGTGCCGACGGGTCATGCGGGCTCGGCGACCTTGCGCCGGGATGCGACGACCACGAGGCCGCCGATGACGGCGAGGCCCATCAGGACGCCCGCGAACACGGTCGCGCCGTTGGTCAGCCCGATGGCGTCGCTGAGATAGCCGGCCGAGACCGGCAGCAGGCCCGCCGGGATGTAACCGCCCACGTTGAGGGCCGCGTTGGCCTCGGCGAGCCGCTGTGCCGGGACGCTGTGGTTGAGCAGCGAGAGCCCGCCGAGCTGCCCCATGCCCTGGCCCGCCCCGGCCAGCAGCGCGGAGGCGATCAGCACGGGGACCGACGAGGTGTGCACGGCGGTGACCAGCGCGACCATGCTGAGCGTGGTGCTGACGGCGCCGGCGGTCAGGATGGTGCGCCGGGGCAGCTTCTGCACCGCGAACTGCACGCCGGTGGCGGCCAGGAACATCACGAACGCCATGGCACCGGCGACGATCCGGCTGGTGGTGCCGAGCAGACCGGACAGCAGCGACGGGCCGAGCGAGAGCACGAACGAGGTCGCGGTGATCCCGGGCGCGAACACCGCGATGCCGAGGGTGAGTTGCCGGCCGTTGCCGTGCGGGACGCCGGGGACGCGGATCCAGGCGCCCTTGGCGGGGGCGGCGGGGCGGCGCACCGGCATGCGCAGCACGGCGAGGACGGCGGTGGCGAGCAGCGCCATCTCCACCATGAAGACGGTGACGGTGGGGGCGGGCAGGGTCTCGGACAGGACGCCCGCGAGGAGCGGGCCGAGACCGGCCCCGAAGACCATGGCGCAGGAGGCGAGCAGGGCCGCGAGCCGCTTGCGGTGCTGCCCGGCCACGTCCGTCACGGCGGCCATGCCGGCGGAGACGACCGCGCCGACGGCGATACCGGTGAACAGCCGGGCCACGATCAGCGCGGCCACGCTCGACGCGGTCGCGAAGATCACGCAGGCGGCCAGGGCCAGCCCCAGGGCGGGCAGCAGGACCGTCTTGCGGCCGAGCCGGTCGGAGACGACGCCGGAGACGAGCAGCGACCCGAGCAGGCCGACGATGTAGAAGGCGAAGATCACGGTCAGGGTGCCCTTGGAGAACCCGATCTTGTGCTGCCACAGCACGTACAGCGGTGTCGCCGCGTTGGACAGGACGAAGACCGCCGTCACCGGCCAGGCGGCCAGCCATACCCACCAGGTGGGAGCGGGGGAGGCGCTTGCCTTCGACGGTTCACCCGCCGCGCCTGCCGGCTCATCCACCACCTTCACGGGCGCGGTTCGACTCTCCGACATGACAGGTCCCTCCTGCTGGTGCAGTACGAGTTTTCTCGAACATAGCATGCAGTACGATCGGAGTCGTACATGGAATTCGGGTCATGAGGAGTCGCCCATGCCAGCCACGGCGCGTCCGGCGTCCGTACGGACGCCGGGATTCAAGGTGCTGCCGGAGCCCGCGGATCTGCCCGAGCCGCTGCCCGAGCCCGCGCCGGCGGACCTGCGCCTGGAGACGGTGCTGGGTGCGCTGAGCGACCCGCTGCGGCTGCGTATCGTGCAGAAACTCCTGCTGGAGTCCGAGCAGTTCGACCACACCTGCGGCTGGTTCGGCTTCGACCGCCCCAAGTCCTCGCTGACCCACCACTTCAAGGCCCTGCGCGAGGCGGGCATCACCCGGCAGCGCCAGTACGGCCTGGAGCGCCGCAGCCACGTCCGCGTCGCCGACCTCGACGCACGCTTTCCCGGCCTGCTGGAACTGGTCGCGGCGTGGACTCCGGACGGGTCCTGAACCGCGTCGACGCCTGGGCCGCGCCCCGTCCCCGGCCGGTCACCCATCCCCGTGAACCGTGTCAGGGAGGGGTGACACAAGGCGGCTGGTGCCCGGAGCGGTGCTGTTTGAGATTCTGTGAGGGTGCCGGGTGTCACACGATGGTTCCAGTCCCGCCGGGGACCCGCGATCGCCGACGGCTCGGGCGGACCGGACGCCGCCCCCTCCGCGCCGCTGCGGGCGTTGCGCACGGCCGCGGCCGGCATCGGCACGAGCCTCGACGAGTCCACCACCTGTACGGAACTGACCCGGGCGGCGGTACGGCTGGCCGGCGGCGGCGCGGCCGTGCTGCGGCGCGTCGGGGACACCGTCTCCGGGTACGAGTCGATCACCGGCGACGCCGATCTGCTGCCCGACGCCCGCTGGGCCACTGCGGTGGCCCGCGACGCGGGCACCCCGGCCGCCGACCACTGGGCGGACCCCTGGCTTTCCAGCCCGGCCGGCGGTCGCACCCGCCCGGCCCTGTGCGCGCCCCTGACCAGCGGATCCGACCAGTACGGCGTCCTGGTCTGCGCCCGCGAGGGGAGGGCCTTCGCCCGGGCGGAGGCCGAACAGCTCGCCCTCCTCGCCGAACGCGCCGCCTCCCACATCCGGCACGCCCGCGAGTACGAGCAGGTCAACCGCACCGCCGGTGATCTCCAGCGGGCCCTGATCGCCGAGCCGGGCCGCCCGCACCCGAACCTGGACGTGGCGATCCGCTACCTTCCGGCCGGCGGCCGGGTGCTGGTCGGCGGCGACTGGTGCGAGACCGTACGGCTGCACTTCGGGCGCACGCTGCTCGTCGTCGGCGATGTGATGGGCCACGGTCTGGAGGCCGCCGTCGACATGAACGCCTACCGGTCCTCGCTGCGCTACATCGCCGCCTCCGAGCTGCCGCCGCACCGGGTGCTGCGCCAGCTGGACGACATCGCCGCCACCGAGCCGGACCGAAGACCCGCCACCTGCCTGCTCGTGCGCGTCGACCCCGGCCGCGGGCAGGTCACCCTGGCCAGCGCCGGCCATCTGCCGCCCGCGCTGATCACCAGGGGAGGCCGTACCGCACTCCTGCTGGTCCCCGTCGGCCCGCCCCTGGGCACCGGCCTCGGCGGCTACGAATCGGCCACCCACCGACTCGAACCCGGCGAGGCGCTGGTGCTCTTCACCGACGGCCTGGTGGAACACCGGGACGAGGACATCGACCGCTCCCTGGGCCGCCTGGCCGACCTCCACTTCAACCCCGCCGTCGGCATGGACGCTCTCCTGGACTCCATCCTCACCCGCCTCGACGCCCGCAACGCCGAGGACGACGTCGCGGTGCTGGCAGCGCGCCCGCACCCCCGGCAGGGCGGGTTCAGCGACGCCGAGGCGGAGGGGGCGGCGGAAGCGGCGGCGGAGGAGGAGGGCTAGCTACCGAGCCGGCGCGGCCGCCGGCCGCCTGGGCAGTGTCAGTGTGAACGTGGTCGTGCCCGCCGGGCCGTCGCCCAGACCGATGGTTCCGTCGTGGGCCTCCACCAGCGCCCTGGCCACCGACAGGCCGAGGCCGCTGCCGCCGCGGTCGCGGCTGCGGGCCTTGTCGACGCGGTAGAAGCGGTCGAAGACCCGGGCGCGGTCGTCGGCCGGAATGCCGGGGCCGTGGTCGGTGACGGTCACCGACGCCGAGCCGGCGGTGACCGCGACCGTCACGGACACCGGGGTGCCGGTGGGCGTGTGGACGGCCGCGTTGGTGAGGAGGTTGTCCAGGACCTGGCGGATGCGGACCGGGTCGAGGCGGAGCGGGACCGGGTCCGGGCCGGCCGAGACCGTCAGCGGGTGGTCGGCGTGGGCCGCGCGGAAGGCGTCGGCGGCCTCCCGGACCAGCTCCGTCAGGTCGGTGTCCTCCAGCCGCAGCGGGGTCTCCACCTCGGCCGCGTCGAGGCGGGCGAGGAGCAGCAGGTCGTCGAGGAGGATGCCCATCCGGGCGGCCTCCGCGCGCAGCCGGGCCAGGTGCTTGTCGCGTTCCTCGGGGGCGTTGGCGGCGGCGTACTGGAAGAGGTCGGCGTAGCCGCGTACCGACATCAGCGGGGTGCGCAGCTCGTGCGAGGCGTCCGCGACGAAGCGGCGCAGCCGCTGCTCGGCCTCGGCGCGCACGGCGAGGGAGTGGTCGATGTGTTCGAGCATGGTGTTGAACGCCGTGCGCAGTTCCTCGACCTCCGGGCCGCCGCCCCGCTTGGCCGCGCGCAGCGGCAGCCGGGCCGCCGACTCCGTCAGGTTGTGCGAGGCGATGCCGTGAGCCGTGTGCGCCATGTCGCTCAGCGGTTCGAGGCCGTGCCGCAGCAGCCGGCGGCCCAGCACCACCAGCCCCAGCAGGGCCAGCCCGAAGGCGACCACCTGGACCGTGACCAGCTGTCGTACCGTGTCGTCGATGGTGCCCATCGGCGCCCCGCTGACCAGCACCACGCCCGGCTCCACCTCGCAGCCGCGCAGCCGGTACTCGCCCTGGCCGGACAGGTCCTTGGTGCGCAGCACCTCGGTGCCCGCGGCGAGCTGCGCCTTCGCCACCGAGGTGAGCGGGGCGATGTCCGAGGGCAGGTCACTGCTGTCCTCCGGCTTGCGCAGCACCGGGGTGCCCTGCGAGACGTCGTACACGGCGTAGTACCAGTGGTAGTACTTCTTGCCCTGGAGCGTGCCGTTCTGCGCGATGCTCTTGGACTGGGCGACCTGGGCCAGCCCCAGCTGGTCGTCCAGCTGATGCGACAGATAGTCCCGCATGTACATGGTCAGGGTGGTGCCGACGACCGCGAACACCACCAGCGCCAGCGCCCCGAGCCCGAGCGCCAGCCGGGTGCCCAGGCGCATGGCCAGGTACGAGCGCCGCAACCGGCCGATCCGCGGCAGGCCGGCCCGCAACCGGCCGATCACTCCGCTCACTCCGCCGCCTGCTGCCGTATGACGTACCCGAAGCCGCGCACGGTGTGGATCAGCGGCTCCCCGCCGGCCTCGTCCATCTTGCGGCGCAGCCGGCTGACGACCAGCTCCACCACGTTCGAACGGCCGCCGAAGCCGTACTCCCACACGTGGTCGAGGATCTGCGCCTTGGTGAGCACGGTCGGCGACTTGCGCATCAGGTAGCGCAGCACCTCGAACTCGGTCGGGGTCAGGGAGAGCAGCCGGTCGCCGCTGCGGACCTCGCGGGTGTCCTCGTCCATCGTCAGGTCGGCGACCCGCAGCACCGAGCGCTGGAAGCCGGGCCCGGCGCTGCGCCGCAGCACCGTGCGCAGCCGGGCCATCAGCTCCTCCACCGCGAACGGCTTGACCAGGTAGTCGTCCCCGCCCCGGGTCAGCCCGGCGACCCGGTCCGCGACCCCGTCGCGCGCGGTGAGGAACACCACCGGCACCATCGCCCCGGAGCGCCGCAGCCGGTCGAGCACACCGAAGCCGTCGAGGTCGGGCAGCATCAGGTCGAGCACGACGATGTCCGGCCGGAACTCGGCGGCCCTGGCCAGCGCGTCCTCACCCGAATACGCGGTGACCGCGTCCCAGCCCTCGTACCGCGCGACCGTCGCGACCAGGTCGGCGATCGGCGGGTCGTCGTCCACGACGAGGAGTCGTACTTTTTCCACCCGCTCATACTGCGCCACCCGGCCGCGGACGCCAGACCCGTGCTCACACAGAAAAGACATCGATAAGCAGTTGAAAGCGGCCCGACAGGAAAACGACAGCAGCCCCGGGTGAAGCTCGACTCCCAGGACCCCATCAAGGAGCTGCCCACCCGTGACGACCGTCCAATCACCCCCTGCGCCCCCCACGGCGATACGCCCCAGGGTGGTGGCCCGCACGGGCCTGTACGCCGTGCTCGCCGTGAACGCGGCCGTGGTCGCCTGCTTCTTCGCCCAGGCGGGCTTCGCCTCCAACGCCCTGATCGTCATCGGCCGCTTCTTCGGCCTGTACGGCGCCCTCGTCATGGCCTTCCAGCTGGTGCTGGTGGCCCGGCTGCCCTGGCTGGACCGCCGGATCGGCATGGACCGGCTGACCTCCTGGCACCGCTGGACCGGCTTCGCGCTGCTCTGGACGCTGCTCGCGCACGCCGTCTTCATCAGCTTCGGGTACGCCGACGGCGCGGGCGTCGGCCCGATCGGCGAGATCGTCGACCTCGCCGAGACGACCGAGGGCGTGTTCCGCGCCGTCGTCGCGCTCGGCATCATCCTCGTGATCGGCGCCGTCTCGGCCCGCTACGCCCGCCGCCGGCTCGCCTACGAGACCTGGCACTTCATCCACCTGTACACCTATGTGGCCGTGGTGCTCGCCTTCAGCCACCAGGTCGCGGTCGGTACGACGTTCACGGCGTCGTCCGCCGCCACGGCCTACTGGTACGCCCTGTGGGGCGTCGCGCTCGGCTCGGTGGCCCTGGGCCGGCTGGTCCTGCCGCTGTGGCGCAACCACCGCCACCGGTTCCGTGTCTCCGCCGTCGTCCCCGAGTCGGACAACGTGGTCTCCGTCTACGTCACCGGCCGCGATCTCGACAAGCTGGGCGCGCAGGCCGGTCAGTTCTTCCTGTGGCGGTTCCTGACCAAGGACCGCTGGTGGCAGGCGAACCCCTTCTCCCTCTCCGCCGCCCCCGACGGCCGCACCCTGCGCCTGACCGCCAAGGCCGCCGGCGCCGGCAGCGCCGGCCTGCGCCACCTGAAGGCCGGCACCCGGGTGTTCGCCGAGGGCCCCTACGGCGCCTTCACCACCCTGCACCGCCTAAAGACCGAGTCCCTGCTGATCGCGGGCGGCGTCGGCGTCACCCCCGTCCGCGCCCTCCTGGAGGACCTCGAAGGCCACGCGGTCGTCATCTACCGCGTCGGCACCGACCGGGACGCCGTCCTCTACGACGAACTCCGCGACCTCGCCGTCGCCAAGGGCGCCGAACTCCACCTGGTCACCGGGCCGCCGGTCCCCGACAAACTGGCGCCGCGCGAGCTGGTCCGACTGGTGCCGGACATCGCCGACCGGGACGTCTTCCTGTGCGGGCCGCCGCCGATGATGAACGCGGTGCTGCGCACCCTGGGAGACCTGGGCGTGCCCAAGCCGCAGATCCACTTCGAGCGTTTCAGCCTGGCGGGATGAGAGAGACACCGTGAAGCGAGCCATACCTGTCGTCGCCCTGAGCATCGCCGGCCTGATCCCCGTCTGGCGCTACGAGCCGTCGATCGGCGGTACGACCTCCGCCACCGCCGAACCCGTCACGACACCGTCCGCCACCTCCGCCGCGTCCGGCTCCGCCGCCACGCCGGCCTCCGGGACCGTCGTCAAGGGCACCACCGTCAACACCGACAAGGGGCCGGTCCAGGTCCAGGTCACCTTCGACGGCGACAGGATCTCCGCCGTCACGATGCTCCAGCAGCCGGACCACCCGCAGACCACGGCCGCGGTCCCGGTGCTCATCGCTGAGACACTGAAGGCACAGAGCGCGGACATCGACACCGTGTCCGGCGCGACGATCACCAGCGACGGCTACCGGGAGTCCCTCCAGGCCGCGATCGACGCGAAGGGCTGACCGTGCACCGGGTCGAACACGTCATGGGCTTCCCCGTGTCGCTGCGGATCGACGACGAGGGGGACTTCGGGGCGGCCGCGGACGCCGTGTTCGCCTGGCTGCGCGAGGTCGACGACCGGTTCAGCCCCTTCCGGCCGGACAGCGAGGTCTCCCGGCTCGACCGGGGCGAACTCGCCGAGTCAGAGGTGAGTGCGGACCTCGCCGAGGTGCTCGCGCTGTGCGAGGAGTACCGGCTCGCGACCGGGGGCGCGTTCGACGTACGGCTGCCGGGGCGGGGCCTCGACCCGTGCGCGGTGGTCAAGGGCTGGTCGGTGCAGCGGGCGGCGGAACTGCTGTGGGCGGCCGGGGCGCGCCGGTTCGTGCTGAACGCCGGCGGTGACGTGGTCGCCTCCGGCGGGCCCTGGCGGGTGGGGGTACGGCACCCCGAGCACGCCGACCGGCTGTGCACGGTCCTCGAACTCACCGACGGGGCGGTCGCCACCTCCGCCCGCTACGAGCGCGGCGACCACATCGTCGACGGCCGCACCGGGCGTCCGGCGACCGGCCTGCTCAGCCTGACGGTCGTCGCCTCCTCGCTGACCGAGGCGGACTCCGTGGCCACGGCCGCCTTCGCGATGGGTGCCGAGGGCGTCGGGTGGGCGGCCGCACGTCCGGGCTGCGAGGTGTTCGCCGTGGACACCGGCCGGCAGGTGCTGCGGACGGCGGGCTTCCCGGTCGCCGCGTGACCGCGGGACCACGGGAAAGGGCGGGCCGCCACCGGCGGCCCGCCCTTCGGGTTCCGGACTGATCAGCCGACGTCGGACGCGTCCAGGCGGTACAGGCCGCTGTAGGCGCTCACCGCCGTGCCGTGCTTCTTCACCCAGGTCGCGATCTCGGAGTTGGTGCCCTGGCCGCCGTCGCTGCTGACGACGATGTAGTGCAGCTTGCCCGCCTTCACCAGGCTCTTGAGCTTGGCGAGGGTCATCGCGTTGTCGCTGCCGGACCAGCCGCCCATGGAGATGATGGGCTGACCGGACTCCAGGATGATCGAGGAGGCCGTCTGGTCGGTGGCCACCGCGACCAGCCAGGTGGCGCCGTCCTGGTGCTTCTCGAGGTACGTGATCATCGCGGAGCTGACCTGGGTGCCGCCCATACCGCCGCCCGTCTGGGCCTCGGCGGTCTTCGACGAGGACGAAGAGCCCGTGTCCGACGCGGAGCTGTTGCCGGTCGGCGGCTGCCCCATCGTCTGGTCGCCGGAGCTGCCGGAACCGCTGGGGGCGGTGCCGCTCCTGGTCCCGCTCGGCGCGGCGCCGCTCGGCCGCTGGCCGCCGCCCATACCGCCCATGCCGCCACCGGTGTTGGGCCCGGCCGTCGGGTTGGTGCCGTTGCTGCTCGCGGTCGTGGCCGCCGAGACGGAGTAGGCGGCCGGGCCGGCCAGCAGGGCGACGACCGCCGCCACCGCCGCGAGGCCCACCAGCTTCTGCCGCTTCATGAACCGCCCGACCAGCAGCCCGGTCACCGCCAGCGCGCCGCCCAGCGCGGCCACCGCCTCGGCGACCGTGTACACCGTGCCGGAGCCGGAGACCCGCTGGAGCAGGACGACCGCCCAGACGGTGCTGGCGGCGACGGCCACCGGAAGCACCCAGCCCCACTTGGCGGCCGGGCCGTCGCGGAAGGCCTTGTACAGCATGACCCCGCCCGCGCCGGCCAGGGCGGCGATCCCCGGCGCCATGGCGGTGACGTAGTACGGGTGGAAGGTGCCCTCGGCGAGCGAGAAGGTCAGGAAGTGCAGGACGAACCAGCCGCCCCACAGCATGAGGGCCGCCCGCCTGGCGTCGGTGCGCGGTGCCCGGCCGCGCAGCACCAGGCCGCCGGCGAGGGCGATCGCGGCGAACGGGATCAGCCAGGAGATCTGGCCGCCCATGATGTCGTTGAACATCCGGTACAGGCCCGAACTACCGCCGAAGCTGGCCCCGTTGCCCTGCGAGCCGACCGACGAACTGGCTCCGAAGATCCGGCCGAAGCCGTTGTAGCCGATGACCAGGTCCCAGACCGTGTTGTCGGTGGAGCCGCCGATGTAGGGCCGTGCGGAGGCCGGGATCAGGTCGACGACCACCATCCACCAGGCGCTGCTCACGACCAGCGCGACCGTGGCGACGGCGAGGTTGCGGACGCGCCTGCCCAGCGAGGCGTTCGCGGCCCACAGATAGACCAGGAAGAACGCGGGCAGCACGACGTACGCCTGCATCATCTTGGTGTTGAACGCGAAGCCGATCGCGACCGCCGACCAGACCAGGGGCAGCAACCTGCCCGAGCGCACGGCCTTCAGGAGCGCTGCCGCGCCGAGCAGCATCAGGAAGACCAGAACCGGGTCGGGGTTGGTGTCGCGGTTGATGGCGACGGTGATCGGGGTGAGGGTCAGGACGAGGGCGGCGATCGTGCCGGCCACGACCCCGAAGTCCCGCTTCACCAGCCGGTACAGCAGGGCCACCGAGCCGGTGCCGACGGCGACCATCGGCAGTGCCAACTGCCAGGTGCCGTACCCGAAGGCGCGGGCGGACAGGCCCATCACCCACAGGGCGAAGGGGGGTTTGTCGACGGTGATGAAGCTGCCGGAGTCCAGGGCGCCGAAGAAGAACGCCTTCCAGCTCTTGGTGCCGGAGTAGACCGCCGCGTCGTAGAAGGTGTTCCCGGTCAGGGACGTGAGGTTCCAGGCGTACAGGGCGGTGGCCAGGAGCAGGATCGCCCACAGGGCCGGGCGGGCCCAGCGCGGGTCCTCGGGGGAGCCCAGGAACAGCCTTCTGGCACGGGAGGCCGGCGGGGTGGCGGCCCGGTGCCCCCGGCCGTCCTGGACCGGGGCGGGAGACGGGGCGAGGGTCGTCATGACGCGTACTCCATGGGCTCGGCGGCGGTGGCTGCCCCGGTGGGCAGGGCCGTGACGTTCTGGGGGACGGTGGTACGGCGGGGCACTGCGTGGACGCGGGTGCGGCCGGTGACGGTGGCCCGGAGCATGCGGGCCATGCCCCTGAGGTCGTCGACGGCGGTGCGGACGATGTCGACCCGGCTGTCGGGGTCGTCGACCCAGTCGACCGGGACCTCGTGCACGCGCAGCCCGTTGCGCTGGGCGAGCACCAGGAGTTCGGTGTCGAAGAACCAGGCGGTGTCCTCGATGTGCGGGGCGAGGGCGCGGAACACCTCGGTGCGCACGGCCTTGAAGCCGCACTGCGCGTCCGAGAAGCGGGCGCCGAGGCCTGCCTTGAGCAGGAGGTTGTAGGAGCGCGAGATGAACTCCCGCTTCGGGCCGCGCACCACCGCCGACTGCCGGTGCAGCCGGCTGCCGATGGCGAGGTCGCTGTGCCCGGACAGGAGCGGGGCGACGAGCGGCAGGAAGCCGTCGAGCCCGGTGGAGAGGTCGACGTCCATGTAGGCGACGACGTCGGCCGTGGACCGGCTCCACACGTGCTTCAGGGCGCGGCCCCGGCCCTTCTCCTCCAGCCGCCGGGCGTGGACGTGCGGCAGCCGCAGGGTCAGGCCGGTCGCCACCGTCCAGGTGGCGTCCGTGCTCGCGTTGTCCGCGATCGTGATGCGGAACGGGAACGGGAAGGAGTCTTCGAGGTATGCGTGGAGACGGCCGATGCTGCCGGCGAGGACATGGGCCTCGTTGTGGACCGGCACCACGATCTCGACCGATCGGCGCCGGACGCCTCCCGCGTTCGTTTCGTTCATGACCATGACGATCGGGGCGCTGTCTGGGGCGGTCGTGAGGCTTCACTGAGCGAGGAATGAGAATCAGGGAACTCACAGGTCCCGCACAGCGGGCCTCGGTCAGGTCACAAACTGAAGAGGATCAGTCAGCCGCCAAAGTGCTGAAACACTCGCGGTCTAGACTCACTCCGCAACCGCCTGCACCACGGCGACCGTGGTCTAAAACTGGGCAGTTTCTGCCAAACCCGAAGGGCATTCGGCGTTTTGATACGGATAGATTCAGTCACCAAGCGGTACCCGGACGGTACGGTCGCCGTCGACCGGCTCTCCCTGGAGATACCGGATCGCTCGATCACCGTCTTCGTCGGCCCCTCGGGCTGTGGCAAGACGACGACCCTGCGGATGATCAACCGGATGGTGGAGCCCAGCGAGGGCCGGATCCTCCTGGACGGCGCCGACATCCACGCGCAGCCGGTCAACATCCTGCGCCGGTCGATGGGTTACGTCATCCAGAACGCCGGTCTCTTCCAGCACCGCACCATCATCGACAACATCGCCACCGTGCCCCGGCTGCTCGGCTGGACCAAGCAGAAGGCCCGGGCCCGGGCGGCCGAGCTGATGGAGCGGGTCGGGCTCGACTCCGCGCTCGCCAAGCGCTACCCGTACCAGCTCTCCGGCGGCCAGCAGCAGCGCGTCGGCGTGGCCCGGGCGCTCGCCGCCGACCCGCCGGTGCTCCTGATGGACGAGCCGTTCTCCGCCGTGGACCCCGTGGTCCGCAAGGGCCTCCAGGACGAACTCCTGCGCATCCAGGACGAGTTGGGCAAGACCATCGTCTTCGTCACCCATGACATCGACGAGGCGATCAAGCTCGGCACGATGGTCGCCGTGATGCGCACCGGCGGCCACCTCGCCCAGTACGCCCCGCCGGCCGAACTGCTCACCGACCCCGCGGACGCCTTCGTCGAGGACTTCCTCGGCGCCGACCGGGGCATCCGGCGGCTGTCCTTCTTCCCGTCCACGGCCCTTGAGCTGCAGACCGCCCCGATCGTCGCGATAGACGCCGACGCCTCCCGGCTCGGCGCCCGCGGCACGGCCGACGCCCCCTATCTCCTCGTGACGGACCTGGACGGCAGGCCGCTCGGCTGGGGCGAGCCGCGGGCCCTCACCGCCGGCTCGATCCGGCCGGAGCAACTGGTGCCGTACGGGCGGCCCTTCGTGCCCGGCAGGGACTCGCTGCGCGCCGCCCTCGACGGTTCCGTCCTCTCGCCGACCGGCTGGGCGGTGGCCGTGGACGGCGAGGGACGCGCCGTCGGTGTCGTCTCCCAGCAGGTCATCGGCGCCGCGATCCGCACCGCGCACGCCGAGGGCCGCGACGACGCGAAGGTCGGGGGATGAGCGGCTTCTTCGACATCCCGAGCGACCTCCAGAACACCTACTTCGGCCTGATCGGCCTGCACCTGCGCGAGGCCCTGATCCCCGTGCTGGCCGGCCTTCTGGTCTCGCTCCCCATCGCCCAGCTCTGCGTGCGCTTCCGCTGGCTGTACCCGCCGGTGCTGGGCGTGACCACCATCCTGTACGCCATCCCCTCGCTGGCCTTCTTCGTCGTCCTCATCGACTACACGGGCCAGACCGAGACGACCGTGATGATCCCGCTCGCGGTGTACAGCCTGGTGGTCCTGGTCCCGGCCATCGTGGACGGCGTCCGCTCGGTCCCCGCGGAGACCCTGGCCGCCGCGACCGCGATGGGCCTCGGCCCGGTACGCCGCTACTTCCAGGTGCAGTTGCCGATCGCCGTCCCCGCGATCATCGCGGGCCTGCGCGTCGCCACCGTCTCCAGCATCTCCCTGGTCAGCGTCGGCATGCTGATCGGCAACCAGGGCGCCCTCGGCAACCTGCTCAACGACGCGAACACCTACCACCGCCCCGTACTGGCGGTGAACTCGGTCGTGACCACCGCCGTGCTGGCCATCCTGGCCGACGCCGTCCTCGTCCTCGTACGCCGTGTGCTGACTCCCTGGATGCCGAAGGAGAGCACCCGGTGAACATCCTCAACTTCATCCACAGCTTCTTCAGCGACAGCTCCAACTGGCACGGCTACGACGGCATCCCGACCCGCCTCTGGGAGCACGTCCAGTACTCCCTGGAGGCGCTGGCCTACGCGGCGGCCATCGGGCTGCCCGTCGGTCTGATCACCGGCCACTACGGCCGCGGCGGCAACACCCTCGCCCTGATCGCCACGGCAGGCCGGGCGCTGCCCAGCTTCGGCCTGCTGGTCCTGATGTTCATCTGGCTCGGCTTCGGCCTGCTGCCGGTGATGATCCCGCTGGTGATCCTCGCGGTACCGCCGATCCTGGTCACGACATACGAGGCGATGCGCTCGGTCGACCCGTCCCCGGTGGACGCGGCGCGAGGCATGGGCATGCCGGAGGCACGGGTCCTCTTCCAGGTGGAACTCCCGGTCGCCCTCCCGCTGATCCTCAGCGGCCTGCGCTCGGCGGCCATCCAGATCGTCTCGACGGCGACGATCGCGGCGTACGTCAGCCTGGGCGGCCTCGGCCGCTACATCATCGACGGCCTGTACCAGAAGAACTACGAGAAGGTAGTCGGCGGCGCCACCCTGGTGGCGGCGATGGCCCTGGTGACCTTGGGCATCTTCTGGGCGGTGGCCCGACTGACGGTCTCTCCCGGAGTACGTAGGGGATAGCGCCTCGTCAGGGGCGCGGGACTGTATCAATGTGCGGCTCCGCCGCGTGGGCGCGATCAGCCCCACGCGGCGGACAGTTCCCCACCCACCGCACTACCCCCCACTACGCGCCAACGCCAGTTCCAGCACGACAAGCAGCGCATCCCGCACGGAACCCCGTTCCCGCGCGTCGAAGACGACCAGCGGCGTCCCCTCGGCGACGTCCAGCGCCCACCGAACCTCGTCCAGCGTGTGCTCGACGTGGCCGTCGAACGCGTTGATCGCGACGGCGAACGGAATCCCCTTGTGCTCGAAGTAGTCGACCGCGGCATAGCAGTCGTCGAGGCGACGCGTGTCAACGATGACGAGCCCGCCGAGCGCGCCTTCGACGATGTCGTCCCACATGAAGCCGAACCGTTCCTGCCCGGGCGTGCCGAACAGGTACAGCTTCAGCGTCGGGTCGATGGTGATGCAGCCGAAGTCCATCGCCACGGTCGTGGTCGTCTTGCGCGGGGTGAGCGACAGGTCGTCCACGCCCGCCGCGACCTCGGTGATCGACGCCTCGGTGGTCAGTGGCTCGATCTCCGAGATCGAGCCGACGGCGGTGGTCTTGCCCACGCCGAAACCGCCCGCGATGACCATCTTCACCGGCAGCGGCGGCCGTACGGCCGTACGCCCGGCGCCCCGGGTCAGCGAGTCAGTCGGTGTCACGGAGTACCCCTCGGGAGTCGGGGATGGCCCGCAGGCCATCGATAACCCTGCGCAGGACGGACGAGTCGTGGGTGGCCTCGAAGTCGGGCACGTGCACCGTCAGCTGCCCGGCCTCGCGCAGGTCTTCGGCCAGCACCCGGACCACGTTCAGGTGCAGCCGCAGCCGGGCCGCCAGTTCCGCGAGCGACTGCGGAATCCGGCATGCGGCGACGATGTCGTGCTGCTCGAAGGAGAGCCGGTCCAGCACGGCGAGCCCGGCGGCGGTGGCCACCACCTGGGTCTCGACGGGCATCGCCGGTCCGGAGGCGCTGTCCGCCACCCGGCCGGCGGTGACCAGGAACGGCCGTACGGCGGGGGCGGGGCCGACCGGGTCCGGGCCCGGGGGCGGGGTGCCGTCCGCCATGGCTGTGTCTTCCTCTCTCGGCCTTCTCGGCGGTGCCGACCGGCGGTGCCGGTCAGCGCGTCTGTGGGACGCCGACGCTGTTCTTCAGCTCCAGGACGAGCTGCGGACTGAGTGCCGCACCCGCGCGGTTGGCGAACAGGGTCATCTCGTAGGCGATGTTGCCGAGCTTGGCCTCCTTGTCGGCGACCACGCCGAGCACGGCGCCGCTGCCGATCGCGGAGACGATGACATGGCCGCCCTCCAGGTCGATGATGACCTTGTTGAGGGCGCCCAGGCCGTAGTTGCCGGAGGCGCCGGCGGCCAGGCTGGTGATGCCGGAGACGATCGCGGCCAGCCGCTCGGAGTGGGCGCGCTCGCGCAGTTCCGATACCGCGATCAGCAGACCGTCGGAGGACACGGCGATCGCGTCGACCACGCCGGCGGTCTCGGTGGCGAAGCGGTTCAGCAGCCAGGTGAAGTCGGCTGCGGCCGCGCGCAGGTCGGTCGGCGTGGTGCCGCCCGTCGGGGTGTCACCTGTCGACGTGCTCACTGCTCGGCTCCTTCCGGAAGGTGGTTCTGGTCCTGCGGGGGGTACGTGGGGTCGATGTGCGGCACGGGCCGCTCGTGGCTTCCGGTGTCGCTCTCGCGCCGGGCGCGCTCCACCGCCGCCTCGAACTCGTCCAGCGCGTCCCGCTCGGCCTCGGCGTCGCGGGTGCGCGGTGCCTGGGCGAGGCTCTGGGCGGCGCCGACGGTGCTACGGAGGGTCGCACCGCGCACCCGGCGGCGCAGCGGGCGGGGCCCGTCGCCGGAGTCGGCGTCGGCGTCGGCCTCGAAGTCCGCGGGGGGCTCGCCGGAGCGCGCGGCCGGGATCAGCGGGGCCTGCGGTGCCGTCGGCTCGCCGGCCGGATCGCGGCGCGGCAGCCGGCGGGGGAGCGGGCTCTCCGGCTCGGCCCAGGCCGGCACCGTGACGGCGGGCGTCGGGCCGGTCGGCTCGGCCGCAGCCGCGGGTGCCGCCGGTATCGCCGTCGCCGCTGGTGCGGTCGGTGCGGTCGGTGCGTTCGCTTCCGTGGCGAACGGGGTGCCGGAGGTGTCCGCCACCGCGCTCATCGTCAGCAACAGGCGGGCGGGCAGCGTCACCTCGGCGGTGACACCGCCGCCCGGGGTCCGGGTCAGCTCGACGCCGATCTCCCAGCGCCGGGCCAGCGCACCCACCACGAAGAGGCCGAGCACCTTGGTCGGCACCAGGTCGAGGCGCTCACGGCGGATCAGCCGCTGGTTCTCCTCGGCCAGCCGCTCGGCGCTCATACCGAGGCCGTGGTCGGTGACGACGATGTGCGCGCCCGCGTCGCTGGAGCGGACGGTCACCTCGACGGGGCTGCCGGCCGGCGAGAACGACACCGCGTTCTCCAGGAGTTCGGCCACCATCAGCGTGAGGTCGCCGATGATGTCCGGCTCGATCATGGCGTCCGTGCCGGCGTACAGCCGTACCCGCTGGTAGCCCTCGATCTGGCCGAGTGCAGCCCGGACGACGTTGGACACCGGGGTCGGACCCGCGGCCAGCACGGTCTCGCGGATGCCGGCCAGCAGCATCAGGCTGTCGGCGTTGCGGCGCAGGCGGACGGCGATGTGGTCGATGGAGTAGAGGCGTTCGAGGAGCGCCGGGTCGGTCTCGGCCCGCTCCACCGCGTCGATGAAGGCGAGCTGCCGGGTGGTCAGGTTGCTGACGCGGCGGCCCACGTTGCCGAACATCTCGGCGGTGTTGCGGCGGCTGAGCACCTGCCGTTCGAGCAGGGCCGCGGCCGTGTTCTGCACCTGGTTGAACGCCTCGGCCAGGTCGCCGATCTCGTCGCGGGCGGTGACCGGCATGTCCCGCAGCCGGGGCGGACCGGAGTCCTCGGCGTCGTCGTCGGCGACGCGGGCGAGTTCGCGGCCCGCCACCTCGGCGACCTCGTGCGCGACCCCGGTCAGGGCCTGCACCGGGCGGATCACCGAGCGGCGCACCAGCACCGAGAGGGCGAACCACAGGATGAAGCCGAGCACCGAGACGTTCAGCAGGTAGATCGCGTGCCACTTGGCCGAGTCGGCGGCGGCGTCGGCGCCGTCGGCGATCTGGCCGATGAGCGAGGCGGTGATGTTCAGCCGGGCGCTGGCCTGGTCGAGATAGGCCGGGTAGTCGGAGAGCGCGTCCTTGACGGCCTGCCGGACCTGGTCCTGGTTGCCGGACTCCAGCTTGGTCGGGTCGATCTGCAGTTCGGCGAAGGACTGGGCGATGGTGGTCTGCGCCTTGGTGTGCTCCACGTCGGCCAGCTGCCGGGCCTGGCCCTCGGTGGCGAACCGGGAGAACCGGTCGGCCTGGTGCTCGAAGAGGTCGTAGGCGCCGATCGCGTTGGTGAACTCGATCAGGGCGTTGGTGTCGCCGGTGGTCGCCGCGAGCACGTTGGTCTCGAAGGCGCCGTGGGCGGCGTCCGCGCGCAGCAGCGAGTCCAGCAGGTTGCCGGTGAAGGTGGAGGCGAGGTTGGTGTCACGGTCCAGACCGAGGCCGTCGATCAGGTCGTTGGACGCGTTGGTGTAGGCCGGGTCGATGTTGTCGGCGGGCAGGTAGGCCTGCTCGACGGACTCCCGCAGGCTGGACAGCCCCTCGACCTGCCGCAGGGCGGCCGCCTCGGTGTCCGGCAGCCGGTCGCCGAAGGCCTCACGGACCTTCGTGACCTGGGAGTTCACCGCCTTCTGGGCGGCGAGGTAGCCGGCCGACGAGGGGGTGGAGTAGCCGGACTCGTAGCGCGCGGAGAGCAGGATCGCCTGCTGGTGCTCCGCCTCCACCTTGTCCACCAGTCGTGCCACCTGCGTGCTGTCCCGGACCGTCTGCGCCGCGTCGTTCGCGCTGGCGGACTGCCGCACCAGGTCGGTGAAGACGTACGCCAGGAGTACGGCGATGACGGCGAGCGGCACACCGACCAGCAGATTGAGCTTGCGCCGGAAGGGCCAACGGTCGGCGAAACCCCGTACCCCGCCCCGCTCCTGGGCGGGCCGGACAGGAGCGTCCACCTGGTTCGTGGACACCGGGCCTCCTTCATGAGGGTGTCTGGTCTGGGGGGCGTCTTCACCCCGAGCTGTTGCGGAACGACACCGAGTAGCGGGCCCCGTGCACCGCTGTGACCGATATCAACTTCGGTGAGACTACAGCGTTCTTGAAGTCCGGTTCCGCTTGCTCTTTATCAAGAATCCGTTACAAAGAGACCGCTCTCCATCCACAACTGGCCACGGATTGAAGCCAATCGGTGACCCGGAGGTACTTGACTGACCGAGAACCGGCTGGATTGGATCGTCGGGAGTGGTTCGCAACAGCCCCGTGGCGCGCATTCGGCCCCGCGCGGTTCGCAACACCCCCACCCTTCCCACAGCTCCCGGAACGGCAACCGTGACTTCCAACACCCTTCCCAGCAGGTCAATCCGGACATACCGAGGCGTGGCGGCGGTCGCGCTCGCCGCGACGACGGCCCTGCTGGCGGGCTGTTCCTCTTCCGACGGCAGCAAGTCCGACCCGCTGTCCGACAGCAAGGCGAGCGGGGACACCGTTGTCGTCGGCTCCAACAACTTCGCCGAGAGCACCCTGCTCGCCGACATCTACGGCGAAGCCCTCAAGGCCAAGGGCGTCAAGGTCACTTACAAGCCGAACATCGGCAGCCGTGAGACCACCTACGGTCTGCTCAAGAACGGTTCGATCTCGGTCCTGCCCGAGTACAACGGCGCGCTGCTCGCCTACCTCGACCCCAAGGCCACCCCGAAGAGCGTCGACGAGACCACCAAGGCCGTCGAGGCCAAGCTCGACTCCAAGCTGACGCTGCTGGACCCGGCGGACGCGCAGGACAAGGACACGGTGACGGTCAACGCGGCCACGGCCACCAAGTACAACCTCACCGAGAAGTCCTCCATAGCCGACCTCAAGGACATCGCCAAGGACCTGGTCATCGGCGCCTCGCCGGAGTTCCAGACCCGCCAGCAGGGCCTGGTCGGCCTGAAGTCCGTGTACGGCCTGGAGTTCAAGTCCTTCAAGGCGCTCGACGCGGGCGGCGCGCTCACCGAGGCCGCCCTGAAGAAGAACGCGGTGCAGGCCGCCGACATCTTCAGCACGGACCCGACCATCACCAAGGAGAAGTTCGTCGTCCTCCAGGACCCGGAGAACCTCTTCGGCTTCGAGAACATCCAGCCCCTGGTCTACAAGAGCGCCGTGAACCAGACGGCCCAGGACGCCCTCAACGCGGTCTCCGCCAAGCTCGACACGGCGACCCTGCTGGACCTGGACACCCAGGTGCAGTCGGGCAACAAGGACCCGCTGGACGTCGCCCAGGCCTGGCTGAAGAAGGCCGGCCTCAGCAGCTGACCCGCGACCTGCCTTGGCCACCACCGACGTACCGAGACAGGTGCCCTCGCACCCCGGTGTGGTGCTCGACGGCAACGGCCTCGGCCTGACCGGACTCGTCCGGCTCGCCGACGCCGTTGCCGCTCCCGTCGTACCGCCCGAGGCGCTCGACCGGGTCCGCCGGGCCCACGAGAGCGCGGGCCGCCTCGCCGCACAGGGGCGCTGGTACGGCCGCGGCACCGGCGTGGGCGCCCACCGCTCCGTCATCGTCGACCCGTCCGACGCGGCCGGCCACACCCTGCGCCTGCTGCGCAGCCACGCCGGCGGCGCCGGCCCGCTGCTGCCGGCCCGCCGGGCCCGCGCACTGATGGCCGTCCGGGCCAACCAGCTGCTGGCCGCCGGCTCCGGCATCCACCCTGCGTTCGTCACGGCGCTGACCGAGGCCCTGCGCCTCGGCGTGCACCCCGCGATCAACGAGTACGGCGGTGTGGGCACCGGCGACCTCACGGCCCTGGCCCAGACCGGCCTGACCCTGATCGGCGAACGCCCCTGGCTCACGGCGTCCCCCGACACCGAACTGCCCGCCCCGGTCAGCCTCCGCCCCGGCGACTCGCTCGCCCTCCTCAGCAGCAACGCCCTCGCCCTCGGCCGGGCCGCCCTGGCCTGCCACGACCTGGACGTACTGCTGCGGGCCACCCACGCCGTGGCCGCACTCTCCCTGGCCGCCGTCTCCGGCTCCCCGGAGGCGTACGCGCCCGAGGTGCACGCCCTGCGCCCGTACCCCGGCCCGGCCAGAGCCGCGGCGGAGGTACGACGCCTCCTCGCGATCCCCGACCACCCCCTCACCACCGGCCGCCGCATCCAGGACCCGTACGGCTTCCGCGCCTTCCCCCAGGTCCACGGCACGGCCCTGGAGGCCGCCGACCGGCTCCGCCACATCATCGAGACGGAGATCAACTGCCCCACGGAGAACCCGGTCCTGGCCCCCGACGGCAACGTCTACCACCACGGCGGTTTCTTCGCGGCCCCGCTCGCCCAGGCCCTTGACGGCCTCGACCTGGCCCTGCTCCAGACCGCCCAGCTCTCCGCCGCCCGCCTCCAGGCCCTCACCCGCGCCGACCTCACGAGCCTGCCCGCCTTCCTGACCGCGGGCCCGGTGAGCAGCTCCGGCACGATGATCCTGGAGTACACCGCCAACTCGGCTCTGGCGGACCTCCGCTCCAGCGCGACCCCGGCCTCGGCCGGCCACACCGTCCTCTCCCACGGCCTGGAGGAGGCGGCGAGCTTCGCGGGCCAGGCGGCGAAACAGGCCGAACGGGCGGCCGAGGCGTACCCGGTGGTGCTGGCCTGCGAACTGGTGATGGCGGTACGGGCGTTGCGACTGGGCCCGGTGGAGCCGACGGTCCCCGCGTTCAGGCTGGCAGCGGCAGCTCTGCCTGGCGCCATGGAGGACCGCGCCCTGACGGGAGACGTGACGACGGCGATGGAACTGCTGCCGATGCTGGCCGACTTGTGAGAGAGCGAAGCTGTCCTACCTAGGGGCGCGGGGCTGTATCAAATCTGCGGCTCCGCCGCGTGGGCGCGCTCAGCCCCCACTCACCCGCGGCCAATTCTCAACGCGTGGGATTCCGTCACAAACACCGGTGCCGATGGAAGAAAACCTTCTCTTTCCATCCAGAACCGTCGGCACCCGCTTTGCGATCCGCACCCTGCCCCCATGAGAACCGAACCCACCCACGCCCCCACCACCCCGGCCCCCTATCCCTACCCCTGGCGCTGGCCCGCCCTCGCCGCCCTCCTCCTCGCCGAGGCGATGAACCTCCTGGACGCCACGATCGTCCAGGTCGCCGCCCCCGCCGTGCACGCCGGCCTCGGCGGCTCCGTCTCCGACGTCCAGTGGTTCAGCACGGCGTACACCCTGCCGTTCGCGGTCCTCCTGATCACCGGCGGACGGCTCGGCGACATCGCGGGCCGCCGCCGGCTCTTCGTCCTCGGCGTCACGTTCTTCGCCGCGGCGTCCGTCGCCTGCGCACTCGCACCGACGGCGGAGCTGCTGATCGCCTTCCGCGCGGTGCAGGGCGCGGCGGCGGCCGTGATCATTCCGCAGACCGTCGGACTGATCAAGGCGATGTTCGAGGGCGACGAACTGTCCCGCGCACTGGGCAGCATCGGTCCGGTGATGGGTCTCGCGGCCGTCGGCGGCCCGGTCCTCGGCGGTGTCCTCACCCACGCCGACCTGTTCGGCTCCTCCTGGCGGGCCGCCTTCCTGGTGAACGTCCCCGTGGCCCTGGCCGTCCTCGCCCTGGCCCCGAGGCTCCCGGAGAACCGCGCCCCGCACCGCCCCGCCCTCGACTGGCCGGGCACGGCACTCGCGGCGACCGGCACGGGCCTGCTCGTCTACCCACTGATCGGCACGAACCTCACCGAACTCCCGCTGCGCGACTGGGCCTTGCTGGCGCTCGGCCTGCTGGTCCTGGCCGCCTTCGCACTGCACCAGCGCCGCACCACCACGCCACTCCTGGAACCGACCCTCTTCACCCACCGGAGCTTTGCGCCCGCCCTGGCCACCTCGACGACGTTCTTCGCGGTGACCAGCGGCCTGATGACCGTGGTGGTCCTCCAGCTCCAACTGGAGGCGGGCCAGGGTGTACTGGCGGCGGGCCTGAGCCTCACGCCGTGGTCGGCGGGCCTGGCGGTGTCGTCATGGCTGTCGGGCCGCCGCGGCGCCCGGCGCCGGATGATGCCGTACGGCCTGGCCCTCGTGCTCACGGGCCTGACGGCCGCCGCGGCCGTATACGCCACCGCCGCCACCGGCTACCCCTGGGCGCTCCTGCCCGCACTGGCCCTGGTCGGCCTCGGCGCGGGCCTGTTCACCCCCGCCTTCTTCACGCTGGCCCTGCGGCCGTTGCGCCCCCAGGAGGTCGGCTCGGCGGCGGGTGCGCTGAACGCCGTACAGCAACTGGGGGCGACGCTGGGAGTGGCGGTCCTGGGCAGCGCCTACCTGGACGGCTCGGCGGAGGCGGCCTGTGCCGTGGCCGTGGCCCTCACCGCACTCTGCTGGGCCACGAGCCGGCGGATGTGAGCCGCCCCGGCCGGTGGGCGCCGGTCAGAGGTCGAACTCGTGCGGCGGCAGGTCGAGGGTGTAGCACGCCTCGCGGACCACGGCCTGCTCGGTCTTGTCGAAGTCGCCGTCCGCGCCGCCGATCACGATGCCGATCTGGATGACGGCACGCGCCTCGGCCGGCTTCTTCTTCGCCTTGGCGACCTCCTGGAGCACGCTCACCTTGCCGAAGGCGAAGTCGGTGGTCAGCTTGTTCAGGTTCTCCTCGAAGCGGCGGCGCAGGTCGTCCGCCGGGAAGTTCTGCAACACCTCGTTGGTGGCGATGAGCTGGGCGACCCGCTGCCGCTCGGCCGGGTCGATGGTGCCGTCGGCGGCGGCCACGAGCGCGCACATCGCCATGCTCGCGTCCCGGAACGCACTGCTCTTCAGGTCGTTCTTCTTCGCCACGAGCTGGGTCTGCATCTGCGTCGCGGAATCCTTGATGCGGTCCCACAGGGCCATGCGCACTCACTCCTCGGTCGGTAAGAGGCCTGCTTGCCAAAAAATTACCTCTACAACACCGTAGAAACTTGCGCGTCGGCCGATAAGTTCCCGTGACCCGGCGGGATGTGCGGCTGCGCATCCCGACATGACGGCCAGTACCAAGGTCGGACCGCTGTTCGATGTGGCAGTGGGGAACAACTCGAGCCGGCAGGGCACATGCTGAACCTTTGGGACCTCGAACGCACGATGCAGGGGCTGCGGGCGGTGCGTCCGGCCTCGGCCCGCCGGGTCGACTGGCCCGGCCTGGAGCGCTCGCTGGGCGTCGGCCTGCCGGCGGACTTCAAGGAGTTCGCCGAGGCCTACCCCCCGGTCGAGATCGACGAGTTCCTCCGGATCTGGAGTCCGGCGCCCGGGCGGGAGGAGGAGTACGCCGAAGGAGTACGGTACGGCCTCGACATCCTGCGGGATCTTCAGGAGTCCGGCGACACCGAGGACTACACGGCCTACCCGGAGCCGGGAGGGCTGCTGCCGTGGGGCGAGTCGCTCGAAGGCGACGCCTTCTACTGGCGCACGGCCGGCCCGGATCCGCAGCGGTGGCCGGTGGTCGCCGGCGGGCGCAACGGTGCCTGGTGGGAGTGCGCGGGCGGCATGCTCGCGTTCCTGGTCGGCGTGTTCGACGGGACGGGGGAGAGGTCCGAGCTGCCCGACGGCGTTCTCGGACCGGGCGCGTCCGTGGTCCTGCTCGGTCCGTGAGGCGGGTCGGCCTCCCGCAAAGAGGCCTCCGCATCCCCCGCCGCCGGTCGGCGGAGAGGGTGCGGAGGCCGTCGTTCTTGAACGGACGTCACTGCGCCTGTACGGCGTCCGTCGCCCGCGCCTGCTTCTTCCGTTGCCGTCGGCTCACCCGCGGCTCCTGGTCCGGCAGCCAGCCGAAAGCCATGCAGCTGCCGACGGCCCCGAGGGCGAGGCCGACGAAGAAACCGCCCAGGTTGGAGGTGACCCAGCTGCCCAGGGAGCACAGCACGCCGAGGATGGAGTAGAAGAGGCGCTGCGAGGGGTTGAAGAGGGTCAGCAGGCCGCACAGCAGCATGACCACCGGCAGCAGATAGCCCACCACACCCTGCATGCCTATATGTATGACGACCTTCAGCGAGGCCTTCTCGGTGAGCAGGATCCACCCGCCACCCAGGGCCAGCAGCAGACCGCCCCAGAACGGCCGACGGGCCCGCCAACCGCGGAAGGCGGGCCGCCACCCCTCATGTGGAGTGTCCGTGCCGGACATCAGCAACCCGAGCTGCTGAAGCTGAGTTTCAGGCCGGGAAGCTTGAACACCCCTGCGGTGGTCGCGTAGTTGGTCTGCCGCAGGCTGTCGATGTGCACGGTGTCGGCCTGCTGGCTGAAGACGCCGATGGGTCCCTTGACCCCGGCCTTGTTGAGGGTGCTCGCGTCGTTGCCGATCTCGATGTTGTTGAAGGACGCGTCGCCCGACAGCTCGGTCGAGTCGGTGGTCAGGTCGGTCGCCTGCACCTTCGACGAGCCGCTGCCCGCCTTGATGAGCAGGTTGGTGCCGCCGAGGTCGACGCTCTGGCACAGGCTGTCCAGGGTCGCGTTCTTGATGGCGGAGGTGACGACCAGTACCTGGCCGCCGGTGTCACCGGCGTTCGGGCTGCCGTCGGCCATGCTGTCGAGCGCGCCGAACTGCTCGAAGCCGGTGCCGTCGAGCGACTTGGCGGTGACCGTGAAGGGCATGCCGGAGATGGAGAACGACACCCCCAGCGCCCCCTGGGCGGTCAGGACCGCGAGGCCGGCGAGGCCCAGCGTGGCCGGCACGGCCATCACGGCGGCCCGGCGTGCCCGGACCCGTCCTCGTCTCGGTGCCCCTCCGGTGCCCCCGGTGGTGTCAGGTGTTTCGGAAAGAGAGCCGCTTCCCGGGCTCTCAGGCGTGTTGTCGGCGGACGGAACGTCCGGGGACTCGGCCATGTCTGCTCCCATGCATTAGTCACGCGGGTTGGGCTTCAGTGGCACGTTGTCCTGGCGCGGACAGCGGCTGCCGCGCACGCCTCCTCACAACTCCCGGCGGGCGCAAGGGCTTTCTCGTTACGCAGCAGTAGCCAAGCCGAAAGTTACCGGCGGTTACTTTTCAGGGTCAAGACAGTTGTGAAAAAAGGGTGTTGAATTCGCGTCAATTATGTTCCGACCATGCATTCCCATGATCGACTGCTCAACTGTCTTGATCGGCCTTGACGTTGACGGGTGATCAGGTCTACAACTCTCCCTGTTTCCTTTGGATCCGTGGCGCCGGATCCGCCGAGCGGCATCGACCGCTTCCCGGCCTTCTCGATCACCGCTCCGCTCAGCGGCGTGGGCACGGTCGCTTCCCCCCAGGGGCCCTGCCCGAACGCCCTTGACCGGCCCGGTCGGAGGCCTAACCCCCCCAGGCTTTCGGCCGGTGTCCGGCCTGGCTGCCGTTGGCGGCCCCGGACCGACGGCGAGGGGGGGTGGGGCCCGCCCACGCCCGCGCGGGCGACGCGGCCCCCCCCCCCCCCCCGCCGCCGGGCAGGCCCCCGGGGTGGCCTCCGCTCAGGACGACCCCGGTTACTTGAGTTAGGCAAGCATATGTGGCTTACTTGAGTCAAGCAAGCGAATTGCCGGCGCCTCGAACGAATGGGTCACCCCGTGTATGGCAGCTCTCCCGCACCCCAAGCGCTCGCCCGAGGCGGCGGACAGCGGCTGCTGGTCGCCGCCGGAGCCCCGGACACCGCCGAACTCCTCACCTCCACCCTGGAGTTGGCGGGCTACCGGACCGGTGCGGCGGGCAGCGCCGCCGAGGTGGCGCGACGGCTCGCGGAGCACCGGTTCGACCTGGTCGTCATCGACGCGGAACTGCCCGGCCTCGACGACCTCGCCCGGGGCGGGCGCTTCACACCGGCCTACCGGCCGCCGGTCCTCGTGCTGGCCGCCTGTGACTCGCTGGCCCGGCTGGTACCCGAACTCGGCGCCGGTGAACGGGACTACGTCACCAAGCCCGTCCGGATCGCCGAGGTCCTCGCCCGGACCAAGGTCCTGCTCCGGGACGTGGGCGACGGTGGCCGGCCGGGCGGCACGCTGGACCATGCCGACCTGGTGCTGGACGACGGCACCTGCCGGGCCCGCCGGGGCGGCCGCACCCTCGACCTCACCCCCGCCGAGTACCGGCTGCTGCGCCACCTCCTGGTCAACGCCCAGAAGGTGCTGTCCAAGGAGCAGATCGGCCGCCACGTCTGGGGGGAGTTCCGGGACGGCAACGCCATCGAGCAACTGGTCTCCCGGCTCAGACGCAAGGTCGACCGCAGCGGCCCCGCACTGATCCATACGAGGCGGGGGTTCGGCTACTGGCTGGGGGAGTCGTCGGAGCCCGGGTGACGGATTCGCGATGGAATCCATGGGCAAATTCCAGTGCAGTCGCGTTGTGTGTCCGGCGTGGCTGTCGAGGCAAGGGGGGTGGCCGATCGTCGGGTGGGTGCGCCATATCGCCCCTGACGTCAACTCCAGTTGCTTATAGGAGAGTTCACGATTTCCGTCCGATACGCGGGTTATGGCGGTGACACCCCTCTGAGACCTGGATCACGTCAGCCCGATGTCAGGGAACTGACCGGAAGTGGTCAGCCCAGGCTGTTTGCATATGCTCATCCCCCCACCGAGGAGACAGAGATGGCCGACACCACGACCGGCACCGCACCCGGCCCCTCCGCACCGGTCCCCGAGTTCCCGATGCCCCGGGCCGCCGGCTGCCCCTTCGACCCGCCCCCGGCCCTGAGCGCCGCCCAGGAGGAGGGGCCGCTCACCAAGGTCCGGCTCTGGGACGGCAAGGACTACTGGCTGCTCACCCGGTACGCCGACCAGCGTGCCGTGCTGCTCGACCCCCGGGTCAGCGCTGACCTCACCCGGCCCGGATATCCGCTCCAGGCCCCCAGCAACGGCAAGAACAACATCAGCTTCATCCTGATGGACGACCCCGAGCACGCCCGGCTGCGCCGCATGGTCACCGCACCGTTCGCGATCAAACGCGTCGAGGCGCTGCGCCCGGCCGTGCAGAAGATCGTCGACGACCTGATCGACGAAATGCTGGCCGGCCCGAAACCCGTCGACCTCGTCGAGGCGTTCGCACTCCCGGTGCCCTCGCTCGTCATCTGCGCGCTGCTCGGAGTGCCCTACGACGACCACGACTTCTTCCAGGAGAACAGCAAGATCCTCATCAAGCGGGACGCGGCCATGGAGGACCGGATGGCCGCCCACGGGAGGCTGATCGGCTACCTCGACGCGCTGATGGGCGAGAAGATGGCGCAACCGGGCGACGACCTGCTCTCCGGGCTGGTGGCCCGGGTCGAGTCGGGCGAGCTGACCCGGACCGGCGCCGCGCAGATGGGCGTCCTGCTGCTGCTCGCCGGTCACGAGACCACCGCCAACATGATCGCCCTCGGCACCCTCGCCCTCCTCGAACACCCGGAACAGCTGGCCCTGTTGCGGGACACCGACGACCCGAAGCTGATCGCGTCCTCGGTGGAGGAGCTGCTCCGCTACCTGAGCATCGTGCACGGCGGCCGGCGCCGGGCGGTCCTCGCGGACATCGAGGTCGCCGGCCAGCTGATCCGGGCCGGTGAGGGCGTGATCATGCCGAACGACATCGCCAACCGCGACCCCGAGGCCTTCCCCGACCCCGACCGCCTCGACCTCACCCGCGACGCCCGCCGCCATGTCGCCTTCGGCTTCGGAGTGCACCAGTGCCTGGGCCAGCCACTGGCCCGGATGGAGCTCCAGGTCGTCTACGGCACCCTCTACCGCCGCGTACCCGGCCTCCGGCTCGCCGCCGGCATCGGCGAACTGCCCTTCAAGCACGACGGATCCGTCTACGGCGTCTACGAACTCCCGGTCACCTGGTGACCCCACCCCCCACCCACAGCAAGGAGAACACCATGCATGTCGAACTGGACGAACCGAAGTGCGTCGCATCCGGGCAGTGCGTGCTCGCCGCCCCCGAGGTGTTCGACCAGCGGGACGAGGACGGCATCGCCTTCGTCGTGGACGAGAATCCCGCCGGGGACACCCTGGACGCCGTCCGGGAGGCCGTGGCGATCTGTCCGGCCGCCGCGATCCGACTGGTGGCGGAGTGAACCGGATCGTGGTCGTCGGGGCCTCCGCGGCCGGACTCGCGGCGGTCGAGACGCTTCGCCGCGAGGGCTACGACGGCACGCTGACCCTCGTCGGCGACGAGTCCCGCACCCCGTACGACCGGCCCCCGCTGTCCAAGCAGGTGCTGTCGGCCGAATGGACGCCGGACCGGGTGACACTGCGGGCGCCGACCGAACTCGACGCTCTGGGACTGGAGTTGCGGCTCGGGGTGGCGGCGAGCGGGCTGGACGTGGCGGACCGTACGGTGCGTCTGGCCGACGGCTCGGCGCTGCCCTACGACGGGCTGATCGTGGCCACGGGGGTCCGGCCGCGCCGGCTGCCCGGAGAGGGAGCGCATGTGCTGCGCACCCTCGACGACGCGCTCACCCTGCGGGAGCGGCTCGGTCCCGGGCAGCGGCTGGTGGTGGTCGGCGCCGGGTTCCTCGGTGCCGAGGCCGCGGCGGTCGCCCGGCGGCTGGGGGCCCAGGTGACCCTGCTGGAACCGGCGCCGGTGCCGCTCGCGCACGCGGTCGGCGAGGAGGTGGGCCGGGTGCTGTCCCGGGCCCATCTGGAGCGGGGCGTTGACCTGCGGACCGGGGTCAAGGTGACCGAGGTGACCGAGGAAGGGGTGCGGCTGGCCGACGGGACGGAGATCGAGGCCGACGAGGTGCTGGTGGCGATCGGTTCGCTGCCCAACGTCGAGTGGCTGGCCGACAGCGGGCTGACCGTGGGCGACGGGGTCGTCTGCGACGAGTACTGCGAGGCCGCGCGGGGGGTGTACGCGGCGGGTGACGTCGCCCGTTGGTACAACCCGCTGTTCGGGGTCTCGATGCGGATCGAGCACCGGACCAACGCGGCGGAGCAGGGGATGGCCGCGGCGCGCAATCTCCTCAATCCCGGGGCGCGCAAGGCGTTCGCACCGGTGCCGTACTTCTGGTCCGACCAGTACGAGATGAAGATCCAGGCGTACGGGTATCTGCGGGGGCACGAGGAAGTGCGGGTCGTGGAGGGGGAGTTGGCGGAGGGGCGGTTCGTCGCCGGGTATCGGAGGGGGGAGCGGTTGAGCGGGGTGCTGGCGGTGGGGATGCCGCCGAAGGTGATGCGGGGGTGGCGGCAGGCGATTGCAGTGGGGGCGGAGTGGGGGGAGGCCGTGAAGTAGGGGGTGGGGTAGGTGGTTCGCGGTCTGCGGGCCGGTGGGGGCTGGTCGCGCAGTTCCCCGCGCCCCTTACGGGGCGCCCTCAGCCGGCCCTCGCTGCAATGCTGAGCGCGTTTGCGGCCACAACCGCCCCGATCCCCGCCCACTCCGGCACCCCCAGGCCCTGCCCCAGCACCACCCACCCCACCACCGCCGCCAGGACCGGGTTGACGCTCATGAACAGGCCGAAGGTCTGGGCCGGGACCTTGCGGAGGGTGAGGAGGTCGGCCAGGTACGGGACGGCCGAGGACAGGACGCCCGCCGCCACCGCGCACAGGACGGCGGCGGCCGTCGGTGGGTGGCGTACCGCGACCAGGATGCCGACCGGCAGGAACGTCAGTGCCGACACGCTCGCTGCCGTCGCCGGGCCCTGTGCCCCCGGTATGCGGTGTCCGACCACCCGGTTGAGCAGGATGTACGACGCCCAGCAGGCCGCGGCCACCAGGCCCAGGGCCATGCCCGCGTAGTCGGTCGTCGGCTGCGGGCGCATCAGCACCACCACGCCCGCCGCCGCCAGCACCGCGCACCCCGCGTCCAGCCGGCGGCGGGACGCGGTGAGCGCGATGGTCAGCGGACCCAGGAACTCCAGGGTGACCGCCAGGCCCAGGCCGACCCGGTCGATCGCGGTGTACAGGGTCAGGTTCATCGTGCCGAAGACCAGTGCGAGCAGCAGTACCGGCCACCACTGCCGCCAGGTGAAGTCCCGCGGGCGGGGCCGCCCGACGGCGACCAGGACGAGTGCGGCCACGTACTGGCGTACCGCCACCACCCCGAGCGGGCCGAGGACCGGGAAGGCGAGGGAGCCGATGGCCGCGCCGGTCTGGTTGGACAGGCCGCTGGCGAACATGGTCGCCACGCCGGAGAGCCGGGTCGGCGCGGAGGGGGAGACCGCGGGGGAGGAGACCGGGCGTTCGAGGGCTCGTCGCATGGGAGGAGAGTCCGCCCGGCCGGCTCTTGCGCAAAATGCATGCGCCCGGGGATCTATACGCTGTGCGTATGGATGAGGTCGAGCTGCGGCAGCTGCGCTGCCTCGTCGCCATCGTCGACGAGGGCACCTTCACCGATGCCGCGATCGCCCTCGGGGTGTCCCAGGCGGCCGTCTCCCGCACCCTGGCGGGGCTCGAACGGGCCCTGGGAGTGAGGTTGTTGCGGCGGACCTCGCGTGCGGTGACGCCGACGGCGGCCGGGGTGCGGGTGGTGGAGCGGGCCCGGCGGGTGCTGGCGGAGGTCGCCGGTCTGGTGGAGGAGGCCGTCTCGGTGCCCTCGCGGTTGCGGATCGGGTACGCCTGGTCGGCGGTGGGGCGGCACACCGTGGCCTTCCAGCGCGGCTGGCGGGCCGCGCACCCCGGGACCGAACTCCAACTCGTGCGGGTGAACGCGGCGTCCGCGGGACTGGCCGAAGGAGCCTGTGATCTCGCGGTGCTGCGGCGGCCGCTTGATGACCGGCGGTTCGACTCGGCCCTCGTCGGGCTGGAGCGGCGGCTGTGCGCGCTGGCCGCCGACGATCCGCTGGCCCGGCGCCGCACCGTACGCCTTGCCGACCTGACCGGCCGGATACTCCTGGTGGACCGGCGTACCGGCACCACCACCCCGGAGCTGTGGCCGCCGGAGTCGCGGCCGGTCGTCGAGGAGACGCACGACGTCGACGACTGGCTCACCGCCATCGGGGCGGGCCGTGCGGTCGGTGTGACCGCCGAGTCGACCGCCAACCAGTACCCGCGGCCCGGCATCGTCTACCGGCCGGTCCGGGACGCCGAGCCGGTCGCCGTCCGGCTGGCCTGGTGGCGGGACGACCCGCACCCCGCCCACCAGGCCGTTCTCGAACTGCTCAGTGAGCTGTACCGGGCCGGCTGAGCACACCGTCCGCCGGATTGCCCCGGCAATACGGCAGACAAAATTGTTGACAATCTTGTTTGGCTAGATTTACGTTCGACAGGCACTCACTCAGGGAGGGCGCAATGCCGAAAGAAGCCCGTCCGAGCACCGGAGAGCAGGCCAAGCAGCATGCGTTCACGCTGCTGCGGCAGGCGATCCTGCACGGCGAGATGGCCCCGGCCCAGCGGCTGGTGGAGAACGAACTCGCCGAGGAGTTCGGTGTGACGCGGGCCAGCATCCGCGCGGCACTGATCGATCTGGAGGCCCAGGGACTGGTCGAGCGGATCCGTAACCGGGGCTCACGGGTGCGGGTGGTGACCGTGGAGGAAGCGGTCGCGATCACCGAGTGCCGCATGGTCCTGGAGGGACTGTGCGCGGCCAAGGCGGCCGTCGCGGCCAGCGACGAGCAGCTCACCGAACTCGCGGACCTCGGGGAGGCCATGACCAAGGCCGTCGCCGACGGCGAACCGGTCACCTACTCCGAGCTCAACCACGCACTCCACGACAAGATCCGGGTGATCTCCGGCCAGCAGACCGCCGTGGAGCTGCTGGAGCGGCTCAACGCCCAACTGGTGCGGCACCGCTTCCAGTTGGCGCTGCGCCCGGGGCGTCCGCAGCAATCCCTGAACCAGCATCTGGCGATGATCGAAGCGATCAGGGCCAGGGACCCGCAGGCGGCCGAGGCGGCCGTCCGCGCCCACCTCACGAGCGTGATCGACGCACTGAGCGACTGAGCACGCCCGGGGCTGGGTGGGCGCACATCTGTCCACCAAGGAGAGTTTTTCAATGACGCACGCCAACGCGCCCGCCGAAGCCCCACCGCGATCCACCCTGGTCGTCACCGCGCATGCCGGGGACTTCGTGTGGCGGGCGGGTGGAGCCATCGCCCTGGCCGCGTCCCGGGGCGAGAAGGTCACCATCGCGTGTCTGACCTTCGGCGAGCGCGGCGAGTCCGCCAAGGCGTGGCGCGAGGGCAGGAACCTGGCGGAGATCAAGGCGATACGCCGGGAGGAGGCGGAGAAGGCCGCCGCCGCGCTCGGCGCCGAGGTCCGGTTCTTCGACGCGGGCGACTACCCGCTGGTCGCCACCGCCGAGCTGACCGACCAGCTGGTCGCCGTCTACCGCGAGACCCAGCCCGACGTCGTGCTCACCCACCCCGTCGAGGACCCGTACAACGGCGACCACCCGGCCGCCAACCGCATGGCCCTGGAGGCCCGCATCCTCGCCCAGGCCATCGGCTACCCGGGCGCGGGCGACATCATCGGCGCCCCGCCGGTCTTCTACTTCGAGCCGCACCAGCCCGAGATGAGCGGCTTCCGGCCCGAGGTCCTGCTCGACATCACCGAGGTCTGGGACACCAAGCGCAAGGCGATGGAGTGCCTCGGCGCCCAGCAGCACCTGTGGGCCTACTACACCGACCTCGCCGTCCGCCGGGGCACCCAGCTCAAGCGGAACGCCGGCCCCAACCTGGGCCTGGCGCACAACACCATGGCCGAGGCGTTCATGCGCCCGTTCCCGCAGATCGCGCAGGAGCTGGCATGAGCGGCGTGATCGTCACCCACCCGCCGAAGGCGGAGCTGAAGGACGTGGACGCCCTCGCCGGCTTCGGCGTCGCCACCGTGAGCGAGGCGATGGGCCGGACCGGCCTGCTGGGCCCGGGGATCCGGCCGATCCAGCAGGGCGTGCGGGTGGCCGGCACGGCCGTCACCGTGCTCAGCTGGCCCGGCGACAACCTCATGATCCACGCGGCCGTCGAGCAGTGCGGCGAGGGCGACATCCTGGTCGTGACCACCACCTCGCCCTGCACGGACGGGCTGTTCGGCGAACTGTTCGCGACCGCGCTGAAACAGCGCGGGGTGCGCGGGGTCGTCCTGAACACCGGCATCCGCGACACCCAGGAGCTGCGGGACATGGGCTTTCCCGCCTGGTCCCGGGCGGTCTCCTCGCAGGGCACGGTCAAGGCCACCGGTGGCTCGGTCAACGTGCCGATCGCCGTCGACGGACAGGTGATCAACCCGGGGGACGTGATCCTCGCGGACGACGACGGTGTCGTGGTCGTACCCCGCGAACGCGCCCGTGAGACGGTCGAGAAGTCCGAGGCCCGCGAGGCTAAGGAGGCCGCGACCCGCGCCGCGTTCCTCGACGGCCAGCTGGGCCTGGACCGCTACGGACTGCGGGAGACCCTTCAGCGGCTCGGCGTCGAGTACAAGACGTACGAGGAGTACGAGGAGCACACCAAGTGACCGGGCCCGCGGAGGTGCGCTGCATGCTGATGCGCGGCGGCACCTCCAAGGGCGCCTACTTCCTGGCCGAGGACCTGCCTGCCGACCCCGCCGCCCGCGACGACCTGCTGCTGCGGGTGATGGGCAGCCCGGACCCGCGCCAGATCGACGGCCTGGGCGGGGCGCACCCCCTCACCAGCAAGGTGGCGGTGGTCTCGGTGTCGGACGACCCGGAGGCGGACGTCGACTACCTCTTCCTCCAAGTCGCCGTCGACCGGCCGGAGGTGACCGACCGTCAGAACTGCGGGAACATCCTCGCCGGGGTCGGCCCGTTCGCAGTGGAGCGGGGGCTCGTGGCGCCCGGTGACGGCGAGACCTCGGTACGGATCCGGATGCTCAACACGGGGGAGTCGGCCGTCGCCACCTTCCCGACCCCGGGCGGGCGCGTCGACTACACCGGCGACGCCGAGATCTCCGGGGTGCCCGGCACGGCCGCCCCGGTGGTGATCGAGTTCCCGGCCGGCGGGAGCCCGCTGCTGCCCACCGGCAACGTCCGGGACACCGTCGCGGACACCGCGGTGACCTGCGTCGACAACGGCATGCCGACCGTACTCATCGCGGCGAGCGCCCTCGGCGTCACCGGGTACGAGGCGCCCGGGGACTTGGAGGAGGACCTGGCGCTCGCCGACCGGCTGCACGAGATCCGGCTGGCGGCGGGGAAGCTGATGGGCCTCGGGGACGTCGAGACCGCCACCGTGCCCAAGCTCAGCCTGCTCGCCCCGCCCCGCGACGGCGGCGCGGTCACCACCCGGACCTTCATCCCCGTCCGCTGCCACACCTCGATCGGCGTCCTCGGCGCCGCGAGCGTGGCCGCGGGACTCAGGCTGCCCGGCAGCGTGGCGGAGGGGATCGCCCGGCTCCCGGACCACGGCGACCGGGTCCGCATCGAACACCCCACCGGATTCCTGGAGATCGACACCAGCGTCGACCCCGGGTCCGGCGGTTCCCCGCCGGCCGCCCGCCGTACCGCGGTCGTCCGCACCGCCCGCAAGATCTTCGACGGCACCGTCTTCGCGCGCGCCGCCGCCCTTCCCGCACGACCTCAAGGAGGCAACGATGGCTCCGCCCCTCGGTGACATCGCCCATATCGGCCATGCCCAGCTGTTCACCCCGGACCTGGACGCCAGCGTCGCCTTCTTCACCGACTACGTCGGACTGACCGTCAACGGCCAGGACGGCGACACCGTCTATCTGCGGACGTATGACGACTACGAGCACCACAGCCTGGTCCTCACCGCCCGCGACCGGCCGGGCCTCGGCCGGCTCGCCCTGCGCACCTCCAGCGAGGAGGCCCTCCATCGCCGTGTCAAGGCGATCGAGGAGTCCGGCGGCACCGGCCACTGGGTGGAGGACGAGCCCGGCCTCGGCAAGCTGTACGTCACCACCGACCCGGACGGCCACGAGCACGCCCTCTACTGGGAGAGCGAGCACTACCGGGCACCGGACGAGCTGAAGCCCGCGCTGAAGAACCAGCCGCAGGCCAAGCCCAACCGGGGCGTCGGCGTGCGCCGCCTGGACCACGTCAACTTCCTGGCCGCCGACGTGCTCGCCAACTCCGAGTTCCAGGAACACGTGCTGGGCGCCAGGCCGACCGAGCAGGTCCGCCTCGACAACGGGACGATCGCGGCCCGCTGGCTGACCTTCACCCACAAGTCGTACGACGTCGTCTACACCTCCGACTGGACCGGCTCGACCGGGCGGCTGCACCACATCGCCTTCGCGACCGACACCCGCGAGGACATCCTGCGCGCGGCCGACCTGGCCATCGACACCGGCGTGTTCATAGAGACCGGCCCGCACAAGCACGCCATCCAGCAGACGTTCTTCCTGTACGTCTACGAGCCCGGCGGCAACCGCATCGAGCTGTGCAACCCGCTCACCCGGCTGGTGCTGGCCCCCGACTGGCCGCTGGTCACCTGGACCGAGGCAGAGCGGGCCAAGGGGCAGGCATGGGGGCTCAAGACGATCGCGTCCTTCCACACGCACGGGACGCCGCCGGTCGGCTGATCCGGTTTCGGCCTCTGGGGGGGGTGGGCGGCGCGCCGTGTCGCGGGGCCCCCCCCCCATTG
>NZ_JBSHBL010000097.1:0-35444 GCF_053611985.1 Streptomyces sp. NPDC054770 | reverse complement strand
TAGACGGCCACGCTCGCGATCCCGGCGTCCCGACAGGCCCGGGCCACGCGGACAGCGATTTCGCCACGGTTGGCGATGAGCACCTTGCGCACGATGCCTCAATTCCCTTGAGAGTTCGGATACTTACGGGTGCGGCGGCCGGAGGCTCACCACGCGTACGCCTCGGGCGCCGGCTTGGCCCCGTTCGGGCCGGGCGGCGGGAACAGCTGGTCCAGCTTCGCCAGGGTGCCGGCGTCGAGCGTGATCGTCAGCGCGCGCAGCGAGCTGTCGAGCTGCTCGGCCGTGCGCGGGCCGATGATCGGGCCCGTCACCCCGTCCTGCGCGAGCAGCCAGGCCAGTCCGACGTGTGCGGGATCCTCGCCGATCTCGGCGCACAGCTTCTCGTAGGCCTCGATGGTGTCGCGGTGCTCGGCAAGCAGGCCGGCCGAGTGCCCGGTGGTGCCGCGGGCCGCGCCGCCCTCCTTCAGCTTGCGCAGGACGCCGCCGAGCACACCGCCGTTCAGCGGCCCCCAGGGGATCAGGCCGATGCCGTAGTGGCGCGCCGCGGGCAGCACCTCCAGCTCGACCCAGCGGGTCATCAGGTTGTACCTCGACTGCTCGCTGACCAGACCGAGGAAGTGCCGCGAGCGTGCGGCCTCCTGCGCCTGGGCGAGGTGCCAGCCGGCGAAGTTGGACGAGCCGAAGTAGAGCACCTTGCCCTGCTGGCGCAGTACGCCGAAGGCCTCCCAGATCTCCTCCCACGGCGTGCTCCGGTCGACGTGGTGCATCTGGTACACGTCGATGTAGTCGGTTCCCAGACGCTTGAGCGACGCCTCGCAGGCGCGCCGGATGTTCAGCGCCGACAGATACGACTCGTTGGGCCAACCGCCCGTCGGGAGATAGACCTTGGTGGCCAGCACGGTCTTCTCGCGCCGCCCGCCTCCGCCGCCGAACCAGCGGCCGATGATCGGCTCGGTGGGCTGCTCGCCCGGGCGGGTGCCGTACACATTGGCCGTGTCGAAGAAGTTGATGCCGCGGTCGTGCGCCCGGTCCATGATCGTGTGGCTGTCCGCCTCGGTGGTCTGGGTGCCGAAATTCATCGTGCCGAGTACGAGCCGGGACACGGACAGTCCGCTGCGGCCGAGGTTGGTGTATTCCACGCGTGCCAGTCCTTACGGGTTGTGGTGGATCGGCGACCGCACACCGTGCCGGGGCGGTCGGGTCTCTGGGCGCCGCGCGCCCGGGGGCGCGGCGGGGAGCGGATCAGGCCGCTGCCCTCAGGTCGGGGTACCACTCGTGCATGCGCGCGGCGTCCGCGTCCCATCCGGAGCCCGCCGTCCGGCCCAGGTCGGCCCAGAGCGGCGTGCTGTCGAACCAGTGGTCGGTGGCCAGCATGTCCAAGGCCCGGGTGGTGGCCCCGTTCTCGGTGGGCAGGGCCCGGGCCTGCGCGAGACCTACGCTACAGCGGGCCGGCGGCAGCGACATGCCGGCGGCCACCGCGCGCAACAGCTCGCAGGCCGCGACCGGTTCGGGATACGCCGCGTGGTAGACGGACGACGACAGCCGTTCGCGCGGGGCGAGGCCGATCGCCACGAGCAACGCGGCCAGTTCGGCCACGGCGATGACGGAGAGCCTGGCCTCCCAGCCGATCGGGGTGCCGGGCAGCGTCCGCAGCAGTCGCCGGAGCCCGGGTACGACCCATGCGTCACCGGGCCCGTAGACCAGGTACGGCCGTACGACGATCCCCCCGGCGGCCAGGACGGCGTCCTCGGCCTCGGCCCGGGTCCGTGACGTGGGCGACAGCGGCCTGCGCGGGAGTTGTTCGGGCAGCGCACGGCGAAAGATGCCACGTCCGTAGACGGAGGCGGTGCTGAGGTACACGATGCGGGACACTCCGGCGCGCTGCGCGTCGGCGACGAGCGCGGCGGTCCCCCGGGCGTTGACGGCCTCGTTGGCCTCGGCGCTCCCGCCGATCTGCGAGGCGCAGTGCAACACGACGTCGGCGCCGTCGCACAGGCCGCGCAAGGAGTCCGGGGCCGCCAGGTCCGCCCGGACGATCCGGGCCCGGTCCGCGCCGGGTGCCCGGGGCGTCCTGCGGTGCGAGGCCAGGGTCAGCCGCCCTCCCAGGCCGGCCGCTTCGCGGGTGACGTGGGCTCCGACGAACCCGCCGGCTCCGGTGATCAGGAAGTTCTGCACGTGGGCGCTCCGGTCGCGTCGCGGTTCAGTGGTTGCGCGTCCGGAGGGTGAGGCAGGCGTCGAAGACGGGCCCGCCGCTCTGCAGTCCACCCACCCGCACCTGGACGTCGCCGACGGCGTCGACCCCGATCGGCTCGGCCTCCACCACGCAGGGCTCGTCGAATTCGGCGTACCGCTCGAAGGAGCTGTCCAGTCCGACCACGAGGGCGTCGGGCATGCCGGTGGCGGCGTGGGCGGCCTGCCGGGCGGCTTCCAGGAGCACCATGCCGGGCACGTGGTCCACGGGATGGTCGAAGAAGATCGGGTGATTGCAGTCGACGCGCAGCTCCCATTGGTTTCTGGAGCCGCCCGGGAGCTCGGACAGGACCACGTGCTGCGGGTCGGTGCGGCCCACCAGGGCCGGGTCGATCGGCAGTCCGGGCAGGCGGTCGCAGCGGGTGGGCCGCTCGCCGCGAAGGCGCTGGTAGACGTTGGGCCGTATGCAGTTCATGGTCGCTCCCGCGGTGGCCAGTGCCACGCCGTCGACCATCGCGGTCACTTCGTACCGCATGCCGGCGAGTGCCTTGCCCCGCCGCACGATGTCGTGGCAGACCGCGTGCAGTTCGACCTCGGTCGGTACGGGCGTGGCGACGAACAGGGGCGCCGTGGCGGCGAAGAACATCGACCCCATGAGGAACTGGTTGCCGAACTCGACCCCGAATTCGGCGTGCGCGAGCAGCGCCCCCGTCTGACGAACCGATTCGGCAAGGAGCATCGGGTCCTGGTAGCCGTCTGACTGGGCGAAGAGCGCGTGACCGCGCGGCCACTGGGATCGCACCACGAAGGCGTGCGGTGCGTCCGCCGGCCGCCAGCCGGTGAGCAGGACTTCGGAGACGGCCGCCCGGTGCACGTACTGGCGCGGGACCGTGGTGGTGAACGTGGAGAGAGCGGAGTCGAGCATCGCGGTCATGGCTGGCACTCCTGTCGGTAGTCGGGCAGGAGGGAGCTGCAGTGTGGCAACAGCCCCCCGTCCACACGCTCAATAAAATACAGACAAGTCTGTAGGGGAAAGCAAGTAAAAAGTTCGACCCGGGCGCGGCGCGTAGCGGAGGGTTGAAATCCGCAACCTTCACACACGCTGAGTGTCGCGCCCATCACATCAGGAGACCGAACTACAGGCATCTTTGCCTGTTCTTCGCCATCTCGCTGGAGTGCACGACCTGCGCGGCGAGCTGGGCGCAAATCGCCACTTCTTCACGATCAGACCTGTTCAGATGGCATGTCACGCCCCGGAGAAGCGCATCTGGCCCCTCATTGACAATCAGACAAGTCTGTTTGGTATGTTCCTAGAACATCTGAACTTCGACACGAGCATTTGCCATGGGCCCACGCCCGCACGCTCCAGGAGGACCAGTTGAACCAGCAGGTAGCGAACCTGTCCGACTCCCCAACCGTGCGGCACCACCCCGTGCCCCAGCACACCCACCCGGACGCGCCACGACTGCACGTCCCGGTCGAGCACCCCGCGCTGCGCATCCTGGTCGTCGAGAACGAGGAGCGTTCCGCGAAGGCCCTGGTGCAGGACCTGATCCGGCGCGGGTACCGCGCCGACAGCGTCAACACCGGGAGCCAGGCCCTGCGCGCGCACCGCCAGGCCGACCTGATCCTGCTCGACCTCGACCTCACCGACCTCGACGGCCTGGAGGTCTGCCGGACCATCCGCACGATGAGCGACACCCCGATCATCGCCGTCACGGAACGCGGCAGCGAGCTCGACCGCGTCCTCGGGCTGCAGGCGGGTTCGGACGACTACATGGTCAAGCCCTACGGATTCCACGAACTGCTCGCCCGCATAGGAGCGGTGATGCGCCGGGCCCGACCGTCCCCGGCGGCCCGCACGATCGAGCACGGCCCGCTGCGCATCGATGCCGATGTCCGCAGAGTCACCCTGCACGGCCACCCCGTCGACCTCACGCGCAAGGAGTTCGACCTGCTGTACGCCCTCGCGATCCAGCCAGGTGCCGTCGTCTCCCGGCGGCAGCTGATGTCCCAGGTCTGGGACGATGCCTGGTCGCACAAGGGCCGTACCATCGACACGCATGTCAGCAGCGTGCGCAGCAAGCTCGGATCCAGCCATTGGATCGTGACGGTCCGCGGTGTCGGTTTCCGTCTGGGCAGCCCGTGACCGGGGCCGTACCCGTCCTGGCGCCGGCGGCGGGAGCCGTCGACGCCAGGACGTCCGTCTTTCCCTTCGCACCCCCCTGGTGGGTCCGGCGTATCCAAGTAGAATGCAGACTTGTCTGTATTGATAATCCGCTAGGAGCAAGGAACGGGCATGGCGAAGCAGGAACGCGGAACGCGATCACGGCAAGCGATCCTGGAGGCCGCCGCCGAAGTGTTCGACCTTCGCGGATATGACGCCGCGAGCACGAACGAGATCCTCGCGCGCAGCGGTCTGACCCGTGGTGCCCTGTACCACCACTTCCATTCCAAGGAGTCGATCGCGGCTGCGCTGTTCGACGCGCACAGCGCAGCCCTCGCCGCCCCCGAGCGGTCCACCAAGCTCCAGTCGATCATCGACCTGACCTTCACCTTCGCCGCCCAGCTCCAGCGCGATCCGGTGCTGCGGGCCAGTGTGCGCCTCGCGGTGGAGAAGACGTCGTTCCCGCGTCCGGCCGTCACCCCGTACGAGCAGTCGACCGAGGTCGTGCACGAACTGCTCGACCAGGCCCGGCTGCAGGGCGAGACCCTGCCCGGCCTGGACCTGACCGACGCCACCACCGTCATCATCGGCGCGTTCACCGGACTGCAGGCCATGTCGCACGTCTACACGGAGCGGGGGGACCTGCCCGAGCGCCTCAGCGCGATGTGGCGGCTCCTGCTGCCGGGCCTGGTCACGCCCGGCCTGATCGGCACCCTGCGCGTCACCCCGCCGTCCGACGCCGTCATGGCCGGCGACCTGGCCCGGGCCGAGGCCGCCTCGTAGGCCGCGCCGGGCTCGCGCCCGGTCAGCGGCCGGGCCGGGTGATCGACCCTACGGTCCCAGCACACCCGCGGCGGTGGCCGACGAAAGACCCTCCTCAGGACCGGCGCCACCCGGCCAGGCTTCCGTGAAGAGCGGCAGCAGCGCGTCCCATATCCGCCCGGCGCGCTCCTCGCTCCACCAGTCCGTGTCGGCGTAGCCGAGCGACTCCAGGCCCGCGGTGACCACGACCGCCAGGTCCGCGAGCACCGGCCGGACGGCGCTCGCGGGCGCCTGGGACATGACCTCGGCGTGCATTCGGTCCAGCACTTCTTCCCGCAGCCGCGGCGGGTCCTCGGTGCCGTCGGGCGCCAACCGCAGCCCCGCACGGACCAGTTGATCCTCCATCAGCGCCTTCCCGAGGGTGACGCTGAAGCGCGCCGGCGCGTCCGCGCCGTCCTCGGTGAAACTCTCGTCGGCCATGGCGAGGACACGCTCCTGGGCCTGCGCGTGGACCTCCCCCACCAACTCCGCGATGGAACGGAAGTGGTGGTAGAGCGCACCCCGGGTCACACCTGCGGTGTTGCAGATGTTGACCAGCCCCACGTCGGCGAGCCGACGGGTCGCGATGAGTTCGACGGCGGCACGCACGAGCGCCTGACGGGAAGTCTGCGACCGTTTCTGCATCGCGCATGCCCCTTGCCTGATACGACAGCTCCCAGTACGAGGGCGAGCAGGCGCCGAAAGCGCCTTCACCCGCAAGAACCATACAACCATGCCTGTTTCTTGGGCACCCTCCAAGGCCCTGAATCGCAGATTCCGCCGAGATCGTGCTGGTTCTCGCCGCTGAGCCCCACCAGACGGCAAACTTCCCCACCCTGACCCACTCAACAGACATACAAGTCTGTATGTTCTGCGGGAGCCGACGCGCCCACTTCGCCGACGAGAACTCGGCGCGGGGTGCGGTGCGTACGGTCGCCGGGCGGTGTGCGTGCCAAGGTCGCGGCCGTCAATGCGGCAGGTCGAGGGAAGGACTTCCGCTGACCACTGCCAGCGGCAGCCTGCCGTCCTCCAGCAGGTCGCGCGGCAATGAGATGCCGAAATGCCTCTCGATCACGCCCAGCGACATGGCGATCCGCAGGTGGTGCCGCGCACCGCTGACCTGGAGGCAGTCGCCTGTCGGAAGAATGACGCCCGCCGCTTCCAGCTCCTCCTGGAGCAGATCGGGCCGGGATCCCCAGCGCCTCCGCTCCTCGCCGAGACCGAACGAGCACAGCAACTCGCCGTCGGCGGCGTACGAGAAGAGGGGAGGCGGGTGGAATGCCTGGGGATCGAGGTTCACCGCCTCGACGCCGTTGCGCGAAACGCTCTTGAGGACGTCGTGCCTGGCCCCGGGGGCCTCCCCGTATTCGGCGGCGAACGCCCATCCCTGCGCTTCCCCTACCCGCGCGACGCCGATGTCCGCATCGGTGAGGAGCCCGACGGCTTCCCGGGCGGTCGCCGGCGGTCTCGCGCCGCCCGGTGCAGCGCCGAGCCGGACAGCCAGCTCGTCAGGTGTGATCCCGCGGGCGAAGGTAACGCTGTACTGCCACTCGGACTCCGCCAGCCAGCGCACACCGCGATGTGTCATGTCCTCATCCTGTCGCACGGCTTCCCGTCCAAGCCACCGCGTCGTCTGACGCTCCAGCAAGCCATCGCTACTCAGAGCTCACGACCCGACACTCTCGGCTAACATGACCGCTGTGACCGACCTGCAAGCCGCGCTTTGGGGGCTCTTGGGAAGCGGGGTCGCGGAGGCACTCAACCTCTCGGCGTCCATGCGCCCTACCGGCCCTCGTCGCCGCTGGCGCTGGCCCTGGCGCAACCGCGCCGACCGCCCCATGGTGCTCGTGGCCGTCGCCCTGCGGCTGTTCGCCGGCTTCGGGCTGACCGCGGCCCTGGGCGATTCAGGGCAACTGTCCGACGCCACAGCGGCGTTCACCGTCGGGGTGACCGCTCCGCTCATCGTGGCGAAGCTCTTCCAGTCGATCCCCGTCGCCGAGCCCGGCTCGCCACAGGATCCCGAGGCCCGGCTGCCCGCCTCCCGGCCTGCGAGCGGGGCCGCCGAAGAGGTGCTGGCACCGTCCGGAGGACGCGATGCTGCGAGCTGACACTCTCATGGGCCGCCTGGTCACGGCGCTGTCCGCGCTCCCTCCGGAGGCACCCCCGGTACGGCGGGACCGCCCCTGGAGCCGGCTCGTGGAGGCTCTGGCCGCGCGACCGGGGTACGGCGGGGAAGGCGGGGCCGCCGAACCGCGCAGGACCGCCTCAGGGCGCGGAGTGAGATGGCTCCCCGGCCTCGCCACGACCTTTTGCGTCATGACGACCTGCCTGGCCGCGGCCGCGGCGCAAGGCGTGCTGCCCGACCCCTGGGAGAGGGTCGCACCCAGTCGTCTCCGCGAGGAATCCCCGGCGGAGCGATGGCACTTGGTCAGCAATGGCAGGCTCACCCCGCAACCGCACATCAGCGCGGTGGCGTTCACACCGCCGTACGGTCAGTTGCTGGTGACCCTCTCCGCGGACGAGATGTCGACATGGGACATGACGGACCCGGAACATCCGGAACGTATCGCGTTCGACAAGAGCGACGCGGGCCGGATCACCGCCGTCGGAGTCACCCCTGACGGCCTGACCGTCGTGACAGCGGACGGCCACGGGGTGACGGGACGGAAGGTGGACACCGGAAGAGCCGCGTGGACCCTCCCCGGCGGAGCGGAGGACGTGAAGGCCGTACAGGCGGAGCCGCACACGGTGAAGTTCGCCGCCGACGACTCGACCGGGTCCACGGTGCTGCGGAACGTGGCCGTCGGCAAGGGCCCGAGGGACGGCAGCACGAGCAGGCTGGCCCTGGCAGCCCGGTCCGCGCAGTTCTCCCAGGACGGGCGGACTCTCGCGGTCGCGGATCCCAGCGGCGAGGTACGCCTGTGGGACGTGTCCCGGCCTCGCACACCCAGGATCAAGGGGATCCCGTTCAGCCCCGGCGGCGGCTCGACGACCGCACTCGCGTTCAGCCCGGACGGCCGGCTGCTGGCCACCGTGGACCGCAGTCGCACCGTTCGCCTGTGGGACGTGTCCGACGCCGCGAGGCCGCGATACCTGGGGCGCCCCATTCCGGACGACCAAAGTCGCATCATCACCCTCGCGTTCAGTCCCGACACGCGTCTGCTGGCCACCGTGAGCGCCGACGGAACCGCGAGTCTCTGGTGGCGTATGCGAGTTCCGGAGGCCGATGTTCCCCCAGGGGCTACCACTCAGTAACGAAATGCTTCTACGCTGCCGCCAACTCACCACCAATCCAAGGGAGTTGGGTCATGCGCATACTGAGACGGCTGGCGGCGGTCGTGGGTGCCGGGGCCCTGTTCGTGATGGCGGGCTCCGCCGCGCACGCGGACACGGCCACGGACCTGAACGCGGCGAAGTTCTCCGGGACCACCAGCATCGGCACGCACAACGCGTACGACAAGGGCAAGTACACCTACTGGGCACAGGCCCTGGACTCCGGCGCCTCGCTGCTGGAGCTGGACGTGTACGTCGACAGCATCAGCAAGCGGTGGCGGGTCAGCCACAGCAACCCGTGGGGCGACGACAACAACTGCGAATACGCCAACACCCCGAGCCAGTTGTACAGCCAGAGCACCAGCCAGGACCTCGGCAGCTGCCTCGACAACATGGCCGCCTGGGAGCAACTGCACCCGGACCACGCGCCCATCGTCGTCAAGGTCGAGATGAAGGTCGGGTTCAACCAGACCATCGGTCTCGGGCCCACCGCGTTCGACACGCTGGTCTCGCAGAAGCTGGGCAGCAGCGTGTACAAGCCGGCCGACCTGCTCGGCTCGTCGTACTCCACGCTCGACGCCGCCGCCAAGGCCGACGCCTGGCCCACCCGTGACCAGCTGAAGGGCAAGTTCATCTTCGAACTGATCCCTGGCACGGTGGAGGAGGCCAACCCGTTCGACCACTACTGGACGGACCAGGAGTACGGGGACCACCTGCGGGATCTGTACGCGGCCGGGAACATCTCGCAGGCCCAGGCCTTCCCGGCCGTACTCGGCGCCGCCGGCGGGGATCCCCGGACCAGCAGGTACGACGCCTCCATCCAGCCCTGGTTCGTGTTCTTCGACGGCGACGCGGCGACGTACGTGAACAACGGCTACGACACGTCGTTCTACGCCACCAACCACTACATCCTGATCATGACGGACGCCTACAACGTCTCACCGGCGATCTCCTCGACGGCCCCGACCGACGCCGAGGTCGCGGCCCGGCTCGCACTGCTGGCCGCCGACCACGCCAGCATCATCACCTCCGACTGGTCGACGAAGTCGGCGGCCGTGCTCAGCGAGGTGGCGGCCCGGGGCTGACAATTCACGCGCGCACGCGGATCCCTCCCGGCGTGTCGGGGCATACGACATACGCAGTTGCAATTCGTGTCACCCCACTGGCACCCAGGGAGCCCCCGCACATGCTGCACGGAATCGACGTGAGCGCGTACCAGTCCTCGGCCTACGACACGGACGGCCTCTCCTTCGTCTTCATCAAGGCGACGGAGGGGCATTCGTACGTCAACCCCAAACTGGCCGCCCAGACCAAGACCGGACGCGACGCCGGACTGGTCGTCGGCTACTACCACTTCCTCTGGCCCGGCGACCTCACCGCCCAGGCCGAGTACTTCGTCGGACACGCCCCCGAGAAGGCGGGCGAGATCCTCGCCGTCGACTGGGAGACCACCGGCGACGGCACCCACGCGAGCAACGCCGAGAAGGACTCGTTCATCCGCAAGGTGAAGGCGCTACGACCGGACAACCGCGTGATTCTCTATACGAATCGCAACTACTGGCTGACGATCGACACGACCTCGTACGCGGGCGACGGCCTCTGGATCGCCGACTACGTCAGCGCCGGCCACCCCCGCATCAAGGCCGACTGGCGTTTCCACCAGTACACCAGCGACCCGCACGACAAGGACGTGGCCGACTTCGCCGACAAGGCCGACCTCAAGGCCTGGGCGGCGAAGGACGACTGAGCCGGCCCCGGCGCACACGCGCCGGGGCGGTGCGGGCGGAGCCGTCAGCCGCGGAAGCCCTCCGTGCGCTCCGGGGACGCCTCCGCCAGGGCCTTCCGCACGCCCTCGGCGTCCGCCCGCAGGCCGTACACCGGGGTGCCCGGCTGCTGGCGCCAGGAGTCGTCGATGCCGCCGTTGTCGACCGTGTCGAAGCCGAGTTCGTCGATCAGGGCGAGCACGACCCGCTTGGCTTCCGCGTCGTCGCCGGAGACCGGGAGGGCCTGGCGGTCGGGGTCCCCGGCCGGGAGGTGGCGGTCCAGGATGTCCTGGGCGAAGGTGCCGTTGAAGGCCTTGATCACGGGGTGGCCGATCTGCCGCTCGGTCCAGCGGCTCTCCGTGATGCCCTCGTCCTCGATGCCGGCGATCCGGCCGTCCCGCTCCCGCGGGTAGTAGTTGTTGGTGTCGATCACGGCGACGTTCTCCGCGGCGCCGTCCAGGAGGCCGGACGGCAGGTCCGGGACCGCCTTCACCGGGACCGTGACCACCACGACCTCGGCGCCGCGCGCGGCCTCCTCGGCCCGTACCGGCGTCGCGCCCGTCTCCTCGGCCAGTGCTGCGAGCGTCTCGGGGCCCCGCGAGTTCGCCACGGACACGTCGTGGCCGAGGGCGGTCAGCCGCCGGGTGAGGTTGCCGCCGATGTTGCCCGCGCCGATGATGCCGATCTTCATGACACGCCTTTCGAGAGTCCATGCACTCGCATACATACGCTGCTGTGCGGCGGCAACCTCGGACGCTCGTGGCCTATTCCACGGCTGGGCCGAGCGGGTGAGCTCCCGGTCCCGGCCCTCAGATCCGTACGACGATCTTGCCCATGTGGGTGTTGGACTCCATCAGGCGGTGCGCGTCCCGGATGCGGTCCAGGCCGTCGAAGACCTCGCCCACCAAGGGCCGCAGCGATCCGTCGGCCAGCCCGGAGCCGATGTACCGGGCGGCACGGCGGCGCCCGTCCGCAGTGCCGGTCACGACGAAGTTGCTGTAGCCGTGGACGGTCAGCGGCCAGGCCCGGGGCAGCTCGATCGGCCCTTCGGACAGCCAGCCGTAGCTGATCATCCGGCCGTCGGCGACCACCGCCCCGCCCAGCTCCCGGAAGAACGCACCGCCGACCGCGTCCAGCACGATCTCCACGCCCCGCCCGCCGGTCAGCCGCCGGGCCTCGGCGACCACGTCCTCCCGGTCGCTGACGACGACGTGCTCCGCGCCCAGGTCGAGCAGCCGCTGCCGCTTGCCGGCGGTGCGGGTGACGGCGATCGGGACCGCCCCGGCGCGCCGGGCGACCTGGATCGCGGCGGTGCCGGCCCCGCTGGACGCACCCGTGATCAGTACCTGGTCGCCGGCCGTCATCCCGGCCCGCCGGACGAGCGCACCGTACGCCGTCGTGTACGTGAGCCACACGGCCGCAGCCGTCACCGCGTCCAGCCCGGCAGGGCGTGGCACCAGCGCGCTCTCCGGCAGCAGCACCCGCTCGCCGTACACCCCGTGGGCGCTGAGGTCGAAGTTCGCGGCCGTCAGCACGAGGTCGCCCGGCGCGAAGTCCGTGACCCCGGCGCCGACGGTCTCGACCACGCCCGCGGCCTCGTAGCCGTTGCGCGAGCCGGGCAGGGCCGGACGGTAGTAGTAGGTCCCGGAGCGGAGCATCGCCTCGGCCCGGTTGAGCCCGAGCGCCTCGACGCGGACGACCGCCTCGCCGGGCCCGGGCGCCGGAAGCTCGACGTCTGCGACGGTCAGCACGTCCGGGCCGCCGAGTTCGTTGAAGAGCACTGTCCGTACGGACGTTGTCGATGTCATGCCGTCGACGCTATGCAGCACGGTCAAGACGCTCCATGTCCGTCCGGCTCGTTTTCATGTCCGTACGTCTTCCGGCCGCCGCATCCCCGTATGTTGGTGCGATGGACGTTCTCAGTGACGCGGTGGCCGCGATGCGCACCGGCCGGCCGCACTCGGCGCGCCGCGACAAGCACGCGCCGTGGGGGGTGCGGTTCGCGGCGGCGGACGAGGCCGGATTCCATGTCGTGCTGCGGGGTGCGGCCTGGCTCCTTCCGGAGCAGGGCGAGCCGGTCCGGCTGGCCCCGGGTGACGTGGTGTTCCTCCCCCACGGCCGGCGGCACGCGCTCGCCAGCGGTCCCGACGTCCCCCTCGCGGAGGTACGACTGCTGCCGGACGGCACCTGGTCCCCGCTCCCCGCCGGGGAGACGCCGGCGGGCTGCCCCGACACGGTCACCCTGTGCGGCACCTACCGCTTCGACCGCACCCGCGCCCACCGGCTGCTCGCCGAGCTCCCCGACGTCGTGCACATCCCCGCGCGGGTCGGCAGGCACCGCTCGCTGCGCGCGGCGGTGGAGCTGATCGGGATGGAGCTGGAGGACCGGGACCCGGGCGCGGACGCGATCGTCACGTCACTGCTCGACACCCTGCTGCTGTACATCCTGCGCGCCTGGTGGGAGGACGAACGCGAGGCCGGCCGGAACGGCGGCTGGGCGGGCGCGCTGGCCGACCCGGCGGTGGCGGCGGCCCTGCGCGCGATCCACGGCGACCCGGCACACCCGTGGACGGTCGAGGAACTCGGTGCCACCGGCGGCCTGTCCCGTGCGGCGTTCGCCCGACGTTTCACCGCCCTGGTCGGCGAACCCCCGCTGGCCTATCTCACCTGGTGGCGCCTGACCACGGCCGGCCGGCTCCTGCACGACGACACCCTCACCCTGCGCCGGATCGCCGAACGCACCGGCTACACCTCGGAGTTCGCCTTCGCCAAAGCCTTCAAACGCGAGTACGGCGTGGCCCCGGGCCAGTACCGCAGAGCCGCCGGCAGGCCCACCGGCTAACCCGCGAACGGATCCGCCAGTTCCGCCCGCAGTACCTCCGCCGCCGCGTCCGCGTCGCCCTCGGCCACCGCGCGGACCAGCGCCTCGTGGGCGGCGTCCCCGGTGTCCGGGTCGGCGGTGCGCAGGCCGGTCAGCGCCAGCAGTTCGATCAGCCCTTCCCGGAGCACCGGCCTGAACTCGGCGAACAGGTCGGTGAGCACGGGGTTGTGCGCGGCGGCGACCACGGCCGCGTGGAAGGCGATGTCGGCGTCGACGAAGGCCGCGTCGGCCGCGGCCCCCGCCGCCCGGCGGCCCGCCAGCGCCGCCTCGATCGCCGTCACGTCCTCGGCCGTACGACGCTCCGCGGCCAGCCGGGCCGCGTGCACCTCGACCGCCGTCCGGACCTCGTACACGTCGGTCACCGCGGCCCGCCGCAGCCGCGTCGGCCAGTCCTCGGCGGCCTCGGTCGCGATGACGAAGACGCCCGAGCCCTGCCGGGGCCGCACCAGCCCGGCTCCGGCGAGCGCGCGCAGCGCCTCGCGGACCGTGGAGCGGCCCACGCCGAGTTCCTTCGCCAGGGTCGTCTCGCCGGGCAGCCTGGTGCCGACGGGCCAGGCGCCGCCGGTGATCTGCGCACGCAGCCGGGCGGCGGCCTGTTCGACCAGGGGGCTCGGACGGACGGGACCGAGGGCCATGCGGTGTCACCCACTCTTCTGCGAACGCTTCTCTGCGGACGCTCTTCTGCGGACCAGGAAGGTCTCACAGGAATTCTCACTTGTCTGAGGACCTGAGGAGTCGCTAGCGTACCGGCCATGACGTTCCGCGGTCTTCTTCTCGGCTGCCGCGGCGGGGCCTGACGCGACCGGCACCCCGCCGCGGGGCGCCGTGCTGCCGGTCACCGTCCGACCGACGCGCCGAGAGGCAGCAGCCCCGATGACCCTCCTGTGGAATCCCCAGCAGCCCAGCCCCATGCCGTACCACCGCTACCGCCCCTTCCACGAGCGGGTGGACGTGCCGGTGGCCGGGCGGAGCTGGCCCGCCGCCCGGATCGAGCGCGCCCCGCTGTGGGTGCCGGTCGACCTGCGGGACGGCAACCAGGCCCTCGCCGAACCGATGGACACCCCGCGCAAGCGCCGCTTCTTCGATCTGCTGGTCCGGCTGGGCTTCAAGGAGATCGAGGTCGGCTACCCGTCCGCGAGCCGGACCGACTTCGACTTCGTACGGCACCTGGTGACCGGCGGGGCGGTGCCCGACGACGTGACGCCCGTCGTCTTCACCCCGGCCCGCCCGGACCTGATCGACCGGACCTTCGACGCGATCGAGGGGATGCCGCGGGCCGTCGTCCACCTGTACATCGCCACCTCTCCGGTGTGGCGGGAGGTGGTGCTGCGCCGGGACCGCGCCGAGGTGTGGCGGACGGTGCGCGAGGCGGCCGTGCACATGGCCCGCCGGGCCGGGGACGCGCCCGGCATCCGCTTCCAGTTCTCGCCGGAGACCTACAACCTCACCGAACCCGACTTCGTCCTCGAACTCTGCGACGGGCTCACCGGCTTGTGGGACGCGAGCCCCGACCGGCCGGTCACCCACAACCTGCCGGCGACCGTCGAGATCGCCACCCCGAACGTCTACGCCGACCAGATCGAGTACGCCCACCGCCACCTCGCCCGCCGCGACTCGGTGATCCTCTCCGTGCACCCGCACAACGACCGCGGCACCGGCGTCGCCTGCGCGGAACTCGCCGTGCTGGCCGGCGCCCAGCGCGTGGAGGGCTGCCTGTTCGGCAACGGCGAGCGCACCGGCAACGTCGACCTGGTCACCCTCGCCCTCAACCTGTTCGCCCAGGGGGTGGACCCGATGGTCGACTTCGGCGACATCGACGCGGTCCGGGAGACGGTCGAGGCCTGCAACCGGCTCCCCGTGCACCCGCGTCACCCGTACGCGGGCGAGCTCGTCCACACCGCGTTCTCCGGCACCCACCAGGACGCGATCAGCAAAGGGCTGGAAGAACATGCCCGCCGGGCCGCGGAGTCGGGGATGCCCGGCTCCCGGGCCTCCTGGTCCGTCCCCTACCTGCCGGTCGACCCGGCCGACCTCGGCCGGTCGTACGAGGCCGTGATCCGGGTCAACTCCCAGTCGGGGAAGGGTGGTTCGGCGTACCTCCTGCGCACCCAGCACGGCATCGACCTGCCGGAGCGGATGCGCCCCGAGTTCGCGCGCCTCGTCCAGGAGGCGACGGACGCGAGCGGCCGGGAGGCCACGCCGAAGGAGCTGTACGACCTCTTCCGCGCCGCCTACCTGTCCGAAGGCGCCGACGGCGAGGTCCGGCTCGACTCCTGGTCGGTGCACGAGGAGGCGCCGGGCCGGCACCGCTTCGTCTGCACCCTGCGCACGGCCGGCCGCACCGGCGACCACGAGGGCACCGGGCCCGGCGCGCTGACCGCCTTCGCGGACGCGCTGACCGGCGCGGGACACGCCACCGAGATCCTGGCGGCGACCGGCAGCGGGCCGTACGCCTTCGCCGAGTGCCGGGTGAACGGGACGACGGCGCTCTGGGGCGCGGCGCAGGACAGCTCGCCGCTGGCCGCCGCGGTGGGCGCGGTGCTGTCCGCGGTGAACCGGGCGGCGGTGCGATGAGCGTCGTCCTGCGCGCGGACGACGTGCACGTGGTGCGCGACGGGCGACCGATCCTCCAGGAGGTGTCGCTGACCGTCCGGGCCGGCGAGCACTGGGCGCTGCTCGGGGCCAACGGGGCCGGGAAGTCCACCCTGCTCGCCCTGCTCGGGGCCCTGGTGCACCCGACGCGGGGCACGGTGGAGGTACTCGGCAGCCGGCTGGGCAGGGTGGACCTGCGTGAGCTACGGACGCACGTGGGCCATGTCGACCCCCGCCACTCGCCGGCTGGACCGCTGCGGGTCCGGGACGTGGTGCTGACCGGGCTGACCAACTCCGTGGCGCCGCTGCCGCGGTGGCGTCCGACGCCGGAGCAGACGGCACGCGCCGACCGGCTGACCGGGACGCTGGGGCTGGCCGCGCACCGGGAGGCCCGCTGGCCCACGCTGTCGCAGGGGCAGCGCGGCCGGACCCTGATCGCCCGCGCCCTGATGCCCGAGCCGCGGCTGCTGCTGCTCGACGAACCGGCCACCGGCCTGGACCTGCCGGGCCGGGAGCACCTGCTCACCGCCCTGGACGCGCTGCGCCACGGCCATCCGCACCTGGCGACCGTGCTTGTCACCCACCACCTGGAAGAGCTCCCGGCGGGCACCACCCACGCCCTGCTGCTGCGCGAGGGCCGCGCGCTGGCGCAGGGCCCGGCGGCCGAGGTGCTCACCGTCGACCGGGTCGGCAGGTGCTTCGACCTGCCGCTGACCCTGGAACGGCACGGCGGCCGCTGGACCGTCCGCGTCGAACCCAGGGCATGAGAAAGGGGGCCCGCGATCCGGCGGGCCCCCTGCGCTCCTGGCGCCTACTTGTTCAGGTAGGCCCAGAACTCGTCGAACGACAGAACCTTGTCACCGTTGAGGTCCCGGGTCCTGATGATGGCCTCCGCGACCGTGTCGGTCACGTTCCAGTCGCCCCCCTGGGCCAGGGCGGTCTTGAACTCGGCCGCGGTGATGACGCCGTCACCGTCCGTATCGATCCGCTCGAAATGCTTGCGTGCTTCCTCGATGTCCGCCACCGGATCCGCCCCTTCGTACGCTTTACTGCCTGTTGACGAAGGTCAGATTAACCGGCCGTGCGAGCACGCAGTGCGGCGACCACCCAGGCGAACTCCGCACGGTGGGCTGCCGCGGGCGCCGTACCCTTCACCTCGCACAGCAACTCCCGGTACCGGGCGAGCCGGTCGTTGGACGCCGACTCCATCCGTTCGAGTACGGCGGTCAGGTCCCCGCCGCCCAGCACCTCCCGTACGATCGCCTCCGCCTCCGGCGACTCGGGAGCGACTCCCCGCCGCAGGGCATCCCCACCCAGCTGCACCAGCCGCATGGGAAACCACGTGGCCCGCCCGGCCGCGGCGGAGCGCCCGTGGTCCGCCGCGTTGAACTCGACCACCCGCCGCATCTGCGTCCGGAACTCCGGGTCCTGGATTATCTCGGCCAACTCCACCCAGGCGTCCACCTGCTCGGGGGTGGGCTCCTCCGGCAGGTCCACCGCGATGGAGCGCATCCGCTCCTCGATGGCCGAGTCCACGCAGTCGAGCCCGTGGAAAAGCTCCGCCACGAACTCCTCCATGATCCGCTTCCGTTCGGCTGCCGACAGCCGCGCCAGCTTGTTCATGAGCGTCATCTCCTCCGCGTTCGAACCACGTCGCGCCACCGTCGACAGCACCGCACGGGTCACCTTCAGCGAGCGGATCTGCGCGTCCAGCGCCGCGACGTGCGCGGCCGCGACCTCGGCCACGGTCTGCTCACCGGAGAGCACCGCACGCACGTGCCCGAGACCGAGCCCCAGCTCGCGCAGGGTGCGGATCAGCTCCAGGCGGGCGAACGACTCGGCGTCGTAGAGCCGGTAGCCGCCGGCGGAGCGGGTCACCGGGGCGAGCACGCCCTCGTCGGACCAGTAGCGGATGGTGCGCACGGTCAGCCCGGTGGCCTTCGCCAGCTCGCCGATGGTGAAAAGTCCGGTGCTGTCTTCGATCATGTCTGCGAGTGTGGGCCTTCCAGTGGGTGGAGACTCAAGGAGCCGGGGAGCACGGTGGCAGAGACCCTGCGGGACATTCTGGACGCGGCGGCCCGTGGCGTCTTCCCGCCGCCCGACGGCCGTACGACGGTCGTAGCACAGCCGTCCCCCCGGGACGCGGGCGTCCTCTCCTTCACCGCCCACTCGGTCGTCTTCGTCGACGAGGACCCGCAGTGGGTGTACGACACCCTGCGCGCGACCCCCAGCGACCCGCTGGCCGCGACGATGAACTCGCGTTTCCTGACCGCCCTGATGGACCGCACGGGCCGTGAGCAGGAGACGATCGACGCGCTGCTGGTGGCCGGTCCGCTGCCCGGCCGCCCGGACCTCGCCCTGACCGAGCTCACCGGCCCCGACCACTCCCGGGTCGCCTACGCCAGGGCCCGCCGGGACGAGGTGCGCGCCTGGGCCGCGGCGGGCGGGGTGGTGACGCTGGGCCGCGGGGTCGCGGGACGCCTCGAGGTCTCGGTGGAGGTGGACGAGGGGGTACGGCAGCGGGGGCTGGGCCGGGCCCTGGTGACCGCCGCCCGGCACCTCGCGGACGAACCCCTGTGGGCGCAGGTCGCCCCGGGGAACGCCCGCAGCATGCGGGCGTTCCAGGCGGCCGGCTATGTACCGGTCGGCGCCGAGGCGCTGCTCCTCAAGGCCTGAACCTCAGTGCCAGGGCACGTAGTTCGGGTTGTCCTGGCAGTCGTCCATGATCTCGGTCTTGGTCTTCTTGTCGACCGGGCAGACCCCGATGACGTACTGGCGCAGGATCCCGCCGGGGAAGGCGACCTCGACCTGGTCGGCCCACCTGTGGGTGTCACCGATGGTCTTGTTGACGTCGACGCCGCCGGGCGCGTCGATGTAGTAGTTGTAGCCGGACTTGTACCAGGTCTTGTACAGGTCGTGGTCGTAGGTCGTGGAGACGTACGGCGACGGCTGGTTGACCAGGACGTACTGCTCCACGTCGTACTGCCCGTTGATCACGTCCTTGGGCAGGAAGCCCTCCGCGAAGATGACCGAGGGCGCCCGGCTGTCGCTGCGGTAGAGGGTGCCGCAGGTGGCGCGCCAGACCGGGGTCGGCGTGATGCGGTCGACGTCGACGCGGCGGTCGGCGGCGGCCTTGATCTTGTCCTCGAACTGGGGGCAGGCGGGTGCGGCGGCCTTCGCGGAGACTGCGGCGGAGACGGCGGGCGCCGCGGTCGACGGTACGGCGGCCGTGGTCGCGAGGACGGCGGCGAGGGACAGGACGGCGGCAGCGGCACGCCGCCGCAGACGAGTGGTGATCATGGGCAGCACGATGTCGGTTCGATGACGGTGTGCCGGGGATCGTCACTCGATCGGCGGCGTGTCCGACCGGCCCGCGGTCAGCGGAAGATGCCCGTGTGGCCGAGCGAGTAGCGGCCCGGCTGCGGGTAGACGGCGAGGCCGTGCGGACCGCTGCCGACGTGGATGCGGGCCAGTTCGGTGCCGGTGCGGGTGTCGATGGCGTAGACCTCGGAGTTGTACCGGCCGGACAGCCACAGCACCTTGCCGTCCGCCGACACCCCGCCCATGTCGGGGCTGCCGCCGCCGGGCAGCCGCCACTTCGCCGTCAGCCGGTTCCGGGCGAAGTCGAAGACGGAGATGGTGCCCTCACCCCGGTTGGAGACGTACATCACGCGGGAGTCCCGGCTGACGTACAGCCCGTGGGCGCCCTTGCCGGTGTACAGGAAGGTCGGTCTGGCGAAGGTGTCGCCGTTCAGGATCCACACCCCGTCGGCCATCATGTCGGCGATGTAGAACCGCTTTCCGTCCGGCGAGACCTTGACGTCCTGCGGCATGGCGCCGTGGAACGGCAGTTTCTCCTGCCGGAGCACCTCCATCTTCTCCGTGTCCACCTTGAGCAGTTCGCCGCTGAACTCGCAGGAGACGATGAAGTACCGGCCGTCCATGGAGAAGTCGGCGTGGTTGACGCCGTAGCAGCTGACCGGGACGGCCTTGACGGTCTCCATCGTGTGCGCGTCCCGGAAGACCAGCTGGCGGTCGTTGGACGCCATCACGATCGCGTACCTGCCGTTGGGCGTGAAGTACAGGTTGTACGGGTCGTGCACGGCGACCGGCTTGCCCGCCCGGCCGGTCCTCGGGTCGATGGGGGTGAGGCTGTTGCCCAGGTCGTTGTTGACCCACAGGGTCTTCAGGTCCCAGGACGGCACGACGTGCTGCGGCTGCCGGCCGACCCGGAAGCTCCCGATCACCCGGTACGTCTTCGGGTCGATGACCGAGACCGTGTCGGAGTTGGTGTTCGGCACGTAGACCAGGGACGGGAAGCCCTTGACCACGGGCGAGAGGTTGCCGGGGCGGTCGGCGGCGTACACGTCCTTCGGGTCGAGGACCGGGGGCATGCCCGGCAGCCCGTCGACGGCCTGCTCCGCCTTCTTCGCCGGCGGCTGCACGGCCGCGGCGGTGCCGGTGGCCGGTGCCGCGGGGCTCTCGGATCCGCCGCTGCACGCGGGCAGCAGCGCCAGGGCGGCGAGGACGGCACCGGCGGACAGCAGCCGGGCGGCGTTCGTGGTTCGCATCAGCTGAGCAGCTCCGTGGTGGTGACCGCGCGCAGTCCACGGCGGTGCAGTTCTTCGAGGACGGCGGGGAGGGCGGCGACCGTGTCCGGATACCCGAAGTGCATGCTCACCACCGAGCCGCCCGTGACCTCCGCGAGCACCTTGCGGGTGATGGCCGGCCCACCGGGCCGGGTGTAGTCGAGCGAGTCGACGTCGTACGACAGCACGTGCGGGTAGCCGGCCTCGGCCGCGAGCCGGGCGACGAGCGGCGAGGCGGTCGGCGACCTGGAGGGGCGGAACCAGCTCCCGATCGATCCGGTGAGCCGCTTGAGCCGCTCCGCGCAGTCGGTGATCTCCTTGCTGGCGTCCGCCTCCGCCATGGCGTTGATGGAGACGTGCCGCTGGGTGTGGTTGCCCAGGTCGTGGCCGCCGTCCAGGATGCGGCGGGCCATCGCGGGGTACGCGTCGAGCCAGCTGCCGACGGCCAGGACCGTGAGGTGGGCGCCGTACTGCTCGGCGGTGGTGAGGAGCCGGGTGGCGAGGGCCGGGTCGCCCTGGCCGTGGAAGGTGAGGGCGACGGAGGCGCTGGTGCGGGGGCCGTGGGTGACCTGGAAGGGGAGCCGGTTGGGGGAGGCCGACGGTGACGGAGAGGTGGGGCTGGTGGTGGCGGGGGGTGCTGCAGTGGCCGTACCGGTGTTGCCGCAACCGGTGGTGAGCGCGCCTGAGGCGGTGAGGGCGGCGCTTGCACGGAGGAGGTCGCGTCGGTTGGTGGGGGTCACCTGCACCATTTAAGGGTGCATAGGTAAGAAAGTGGGCTATTGACCTGAAAAGGTTGTTTTTGCAAGTCGCGGCCGGTGGGGGTTGATCGCACAGTTCCCCGCGCCCCTACGGGGCGCGGTCAGCGACCCGCATCTCGAACCACGTGGTCTTACCTCTCGGCAGCAGATCGACACCCCATCGGTCCGACAGCTTGTCCACCAGGAACAGGCCGCGGCCGCTGATGTCCGTCTCCTGAACCGGCATCAGACAGGGGAGGCCGCGCGACGGGTCGCGGACCTCGATCCGGATCCAGCCGGGGCGGCGGCGCATCCGCAGGCCGAACACCCGGGCGCCGGTGTGCCGTACGGCGTTGCCCACCAGTTCGGAGACGAGTAAGACCGCGTCCTCCGTCATCTTGGGGCTGAGCCGCCACTGGCGGAGGACGACGACCTGGGCGAGCCGGCGGGCGGTCGCCGCGGACTCGGGGCGGGACGGCAGCGGAACCTCCGCGTCCGTCGGGTTGCCGAACAGTTCGATCGCCTTGAGCGCCCGCTCGTCCTCGACCGCAGGCGACCACCGTGCCGCGGCCGCACGGCTGTGTCCCCGCGGCTGTTCGATGCCCTCCAGCCCCGCCATGCCCCCATCATGGCCGCCCACGGCGCCCTCCGGGGCCGTTCCCGAGGAATACGCCCCCGGGAAGCTTCCGCCCGATACCGGGCTATCGGCATATGCCGTCGGCATCCAGGAAGCTTCGACAGCGGGTCCGACCTGCGCAGACGTCCCATCTCCGGGCAATCGCCAGACCCCCTCGACAAGGCGGACTTAGGGCTGCCTTAAGGCTCCCATAATCCGCCCCATCGGGGGACCCGGAATCAGACACCGCGTCAATTGCAAGCGGTTCGGCACATTCACAGCAGGGCGAAGATCACAGGAACTTGGCCTTGCCAGGCCCTTCCTCGACGAAACTCCGCATGCCGCGCTCCCGGTCCTCGGTGGCGAACAGCCCGGCGAACCAGTTCCGTTCGACGGCGAGCCCGGTCTCCAGGTCGGTCTCGACGCCGGTGTCGATCGCCTCCTTGGCGGCCCGCAGCGCGATCGCCGGCCCCTGCGCCAGCTTCGCCGCCCAGGCGTGCGCCTCGGTGTACACGTCGGCGGCGGGGACGACCCGGTCGACGAGGCCGATCGCGAGCGCCTCGTCCGCCTTGACCATACGGCCCGTGAAGATCAGGTCCTTGGCCTTGGACGGACCGACCAGCCGGGGCAGCCGCTGGGTGCCGCCGGCGCCCGGGATCAGCCCGAGCAGGATCTCGGGCTGCCCGAGCTTGGCGTTGTCGGCGGCGATGCGGTAGTCCGCGCAGAGGGCGAGCTCGCAACCGCCGCCGAGCGCATAGCCGGTGACGGCGGCGACGACCGGCTTGGGAATCCGGCCGACGGCGGAGAAGGAGTCCTGGAGGTCGCGGGAGCGCAGAACCATGGCGGCGTGGTCCATGTGCTGCATTTCCTTGATGTCGGCTCCCGCCGCGAAGACCTTCTCGCCGCCGTAGATGACGACGGCACGAACGTCTTCGCGACGGGTGGCCTCTCCCGCCAGCTCCTTGATCCGGTCCTGGGTGGCGACGTCCAGGGCATTCATGGGGGGACGGTCGAGACGGAGCGTCCCCACACCTTCGGCGACTTCGAGGGTCACAGTCATACCGAGCAGGTTAACGCCGGTTCATCAGCGCCCCTTCAGGGGCGCTGGACTGTATCGATATGCGGCTCCGCCGCGTGGGCGCGACCAGCCCCCACGCGCCCGCAGACAACCAACTACGCAGTCCATTCCTTCCAAGACATGTTCCACCCGTTGAGCCCGTTGTCAGGCGAAACCGTCCGGTCGTTGGAGTGCTTCACCGTCACCACGTCCCCGATGATCGAGTGATCGAAGAACCAGGCAGCGGGCAGCGCACGGTCACCGCCGCCCCGGATGTCGCGAAGCCCCACGCACCCGTGGCTCGCGTTGTAGTTGCCGAACGCGTCGCCGCCCCAGTAGTTGCCGTGGATGAACGTCCCCGACGTGGTCAGCCGCATCGCGTCCGGCACGTCCTTGATGTCGTACTCGCCGCCGTAGCCGACCGTCTCGCCGTTCATACGCGTCACGCGCAGCTTCTCGCTGATGACCATCTGGCCGTTCCACGTGTCGTAGCCCGGCTTGCCGGTCGTGACCGCGAGGGTCTTCACGACCTTGCCGTCCTGCATGATCTTCATCGTGTGCTTCTTGGCGTCGACGATCGACACCTGGTTGCGGCCGATCGTGAACTTCACGGTCTTGGCCTGCTTGCCGTACACCCCGTCACGGCCCTCGACGCCGTCGAGGTTCAGGGAGACGGAGACCTTCGTGCCGGACTTCCAGTAGTTCTCGGGGCGGAAGTCGAGGCGGTCGTTGCCGAACCAGTGGCCCTCGACGTCGACCGCCGGCTCGGTCTTGATCGTGATCGCCTTCTCGACCGCGGCCGGGTCGGTGATGCCCCGGGTGAAGTGGACGGAGAACGGCATGCCGACACCGACCGTGGAACCGTCCTCCGGGGTGAAGTAGCCGACGAACGTGTTCTTCGGCGTCAGCGTCGTGAAGCTGGAGTCCTCCGCCGACTCACGGCCGTCGGCATCCTTCGCGACCGCGTGCACCGTGTACTTCGTGGAGCTGGCGAGGTGCGTCGAGGGCGTCCAGCTGGCGCCGCCCGCCGCGATCGCCCCGGCTATCTCCTTGCCCTTGGCGTCCTTCACCTCGACGTCGGTCAGCTTGCCCTTGGCCGCGGTGACCTTCAGCGCACCGCTGGTGTCCACGCCGGTCGCACCGGACTTGGGGCTGATGCTGACGGTGGCCACGGACTGCTTGCTCGCCTGGGTGGTGGAGTCCTTGGCCTTGCCCTGGTCCGCCCCCTTGTCGGAGGAGGAGCCGCCACCGCAGGCGGTGACGGCCATGAGCAGGACGCCGGCGACGACCGCCATCCCCTGCTTCCGTCGCGTCCCCCGAACCGACGCCCCCGATATCGGCCGCTCGTTCAAGTCGTTCTCCCCTCCCAGGGCCAGGTCAGGCCCACCCCGGCGCGTCAGGCGCGCGCATCTGGCGCATAGTAACCGCAGGGTTTTGAGGTTGGTGTTGGGCGAATGTCACCGTTGCGTCGCAACTTCCCGCCCCTCACCGACCTGCTCCCACCTGGTTACTTGGCCGCGCTGCCCGCCTTCCACTCCTTCCACCCCATGTTCCACCCTCCGAGGCCGTTGTCGGGAGAGACCGTTTTGTCCTTGCTGTTGACGACTTCGATCACGTCCCCGATCAGGCTGCGGTCGTAGAACCAGCCCGCGGGCGTGTCCGAACTGCCGCCCTTCACGTCGCGCAGACCCACGCAGCCGTGGCTGACGTTGACGTGTCCGGGGGCGTCCGGCGCCCAGTAGTTGCCGTGCAGGAAGGTGCCGGAGTCGGTGAGTTTGAGGGCGTGCGGGACGTCGGGGATGTCGTACTCGCCGCCGAAGCCGACCGTGCGGCTGTTCATGCGGGTCACGTCGTGCATCTCCATCACCACCATCTTCCCGTTGTAGGTGGTGTGCTCGGGCGCCCCCGCGGTGATCGGCACGGTGGCGAGCAGGTCGCCGTCCCGGCGCACCTCCATGGTGTGGGCGGCCGCGTCGACCAGGGAGACCTGGCTGCGGCCGACGGTGAAGGTGAACGTCTTGTGCTGGAGGCCGTAGACACCGCGGGCGCCCTCGACATCGCGGAGACCCAGGCCGACGGTGACGACCGTGCCGGGCTGCCAGTAGCGCTCGGGGCGGAAGTCGAGGCGGTTCTTGCCGAACCAGTGCGGGCGGATCTCGACCGCGGGCTTGGCGGTGACCTCGATCGCGCGTTCGACGGCGGCGCGGTCCTCGATGTCGCGGCTGAAGGCGAGGGAGACGATCATGCCGGTGCCGACGGTGGCCCGGTTCTCCGGGGTGACGTACCCGATGAAGCGTTCGTCGGGGACGAGGGTGGTGAACGTGGTGTGGCGGGCCGAGCGGTGGCCGTCGCCGTCCAGGGCGACCGCGTCCACGGTGTACTTGGCGGCGAGCGCGAGTTTCGGGTCGTCGGGCCGCCAGGTCCTGCCGTCCGCGGCGATGTGCCCGGGGACCGGGGAGTCCTGGGCGTCCTGGGATTTCACGACGCTGACGGACTCCAGACGGCCGCCCGGCACCCGTACCGCCAGCCGTCCGTCGGGCCGTACGGCCTTGGTGCCGTCGTCCGGGGAGATGCGGATGACGTCCTCGGGGGCCCGGGGTTTGGCGCCGAGGACGTGGTCGAGGCCGAGCCCGCTCGTGTCGTCCGAGGAGCAGCCGGCGGCTCCCGCGAGCAGTCCCGCCCATGTCAGTACCGCCGCCAATGCGGCCCCCGCGCGCCGTGCGCGCCCTTGTGCATGCCTCACGTGCGGCTCAACGAGCGGGCATGCCCCTGGGAAACGTGAGTGCGACGCCGGCACTGGGCAGAACAGAGGGAAGGACGACGAGCTGGGGAGCCGCCGTGCCCGCGGGAGAGTCGTCGCGGGCGCGTCCGTAGCGAGCCGCCGACCGTGCCCGGGACCGGGAGTCCGGGCGCCGTCGGCTGCTCGGGCGCGGGCCGGGTGCGCCCCGGAGGTCGGCGAACCGCGTGACACGAATAAGGGGCCGACAGGTGACGAGCGCAGCCGAGCAGCAGGGGGCACGGGCGCGGGCCCCGAGGGCGGACGGCCCGGCGGTGGACGGCCCCGCGGTGAACGGGACGCCGCTGCCCGTACCGTCGGCGTGGCCGGGGGCGTCCACGCCGCTCGGCGCCCGGTTCCGGGTGGGCCCGGACGGGGTGGCGGGCACCAACTTCGCGCTGTGGGCGGCCGGCGCGGAGGCGGTCCGGCTGTGCCTCTTCGACGAGCAGGGGCGGGAGACCCGTATCCCGCTGACCGAACTCACGCACGAGATCTGGCACGGCTTCGTCCCCGGTGTGCTGCCGGGACAGCGGTACGGCTACCGGGTCGACGGCCGCTGGGACCCGTGGACCGGCGCCCGCTGGAACCCGGCGAAGCTCCTCCTGGACCCGTACGCGCGGGCGGTGGACGGCGAGTTCGCGCTGCCGCCCGAGGTGTACGGGCATGTCCGGGACTGGCCGGACCAGCAGGTCGCCGACACCGTCCGCGACGACCGCGACTCGGCGCCGTACGTCCCCAAGGGCGTGGTCGTCCACGATGACGACGACTGGTCCGACGACCACCGCCCGAAGACGCCGTGGGCGGACTCCGTCATCTACGAGCTGCACGTGCGCGGCTTCACCAGACTGCACCCCGGGATACCGGAGGAACTCCGCGGCACCTATGCCGGACTGGCCCACCCGGCCGCCCTGGACCACCTCGTCAACCTGGGCGTGACGGCCGTGGAGCTGCTCCCCGTCCACCAGTTCGCGCACGAGGACCACCTGCTGAGGCGCGGCCTGAAGAACTACTGGGGCTACAACTCGATCGGCTACTTCGCCCCGCACGCGGCCTACGCCGCCTCCGGTACGACGGGACAGCAGGTCGGCGAGTTCAAGCGGATGGTGCGGGCGCTGCACGCGGCCGGGATCGAGGTCATCCTCGACGTGGTCTACAACCACACCGCGGAGGCGGGCGAGCTGGGCCCGACGCTGTCCCTGAAGGGCATCGACAACCGGGGCTACTACCGGCTCCAGGACCACGACGCCCGGCGCTTCGCCGACTACACCGGCTGCGGCAACACCCTGCACGTGGTCCGCCCGCACGTCCTGCGCCTGATCACGGACTCACTCCGCTACTGGGTCACGGAAATGGGCGTGGACGGCTTCCGCTTCGACCTGGCGGCCGCGCTGGCCCGCTCGATGCACGACGTCGACATGCTCTCCCCCTTTCTCGCCGTCATCGCCCAGGACCCGGTGCTGCGCCGGGTGAAGCTGATCGCCGAGCCGTGGGACGTGGGCTCGGGCGGCTACCAGGTCGGCGCCTTCCCGCCGCTGTGGACGGAGTGGAACGACCGCTACCGGGACGCCGTCCGCGACTTCTGGCGCGGCGCCCTCCCGGACGTCCGCGACCTCGGCTACCGCCTCTCCGGCTCCAGCGACCTCTACGCCTGGGGCGGCCGCCGCCCCTACGCCTCCGTCAACTTCATCACCGCGCACGACGGTTACACCCTGCGCGACCTGGTGTCGTACCAGCGCAAGCACAACGAGGCCAACGGCGAGGACAACCGGGACGGCTCCGGCGACAACCGGTCCTGGAACTGCGGGGCGGAGGGCGAGACGGACGACGAGGCCGTACGGGCGCTGCGCAGGCGCCAGTTGCGGAACCTCCTCACCACCCTCCTCCTCTCGACGGGCGTCCCGATGCTGGTCGCGGGCGACGAACTGGGCCGCACCCAGCGCGGCAACAACAACGCCTACTGCCAGGACAACGACATCAGCTGGCTGGACTGGAGCCTGCTCGACGACCCCGCCTGGCGGCCCCTCCTCGACCTCACCTCCCGCCTCATCCGGCTCCGCCACCGCCACCCGGTGCTGCGCCGCCGCGCCTTCTTCTCCGGGCGCGCGCACTCGGCGGACGGGCTGCGCGACCTGGCCTGGTTCACGGCCCGCGGCGCGGAGATGACCGAGGGCGACTGGTACGCGCCGGCCGCCACCCTCGGCATGTACCTCTCCGGCCGGGACATCCCGGGCCGCGACGAACGCGGCGCCCCCGTCCTCGACGACAGCTTCCTGACCGTCCTGCACGCCGGCGACCGCCCGACGGACTTCCTGCTCCCGGGCCCCCCGTGGGCAGAGCGCTACGAGGTACTGCTGGACACCTCGCTGGAGGACCAGGGCACGGAGCCGGGCGTGGTACACGAGGCGGGGACGACGATCACGGTCCCGGGCCGGACGGTGCTCTTCCTGAGAGTGGCCGACTGAGGCAACGTCTCAGGCGCATGAAATCAGCACCGCGCTGATCAGGCCCTGGGAGCGAAGGATTGAGGGCCGAGCGCTCGGAGAGCGGCCAGTACCGCCCTTGTCCGAGGAACTTCGTGAGTGCGGTAGACACTTGTCCCTCCCAGATGCGCCAAAACCGTGAAGAACCCTTCGGCGGTGCGGAACTCGTCCTCGAAGAGGCTGAAGGCATGCGGCAAGGCGTGGCAGATGGGAAGACCTATCCGTCGAAGCCGGAACGTGTTCAAGAGGGCACGGCCCTGATAGTGAACTCGGGCATCAGCGGATATGTGTCTGTCGTGCGAGAAGCCGATCCCGGGGTCGATGACGATGCGATCGACCCCGGCCGAACGAGCGTGATCCACGCGCCTCTCGAAGTAGTCGAGCATCCTGGGTATGGGATCTTGGTCGATGCCCTTGGCGCGCACGTCCCGGGAGTTCTTCCCTTCTACATGGCACAGGACAACTGTCGCTTCATGGTCGGCCAGCATGGGGAACATCTCACCGTCCGATGCCAACCCGCCGGAGTAGTTGATCAGGAGCGCCCCCGCGTCCAGGCACGACCGGGCGACGGCGGGCTCGTAGGTCTCGATCGATACGGCGACACCTTCGGAGGCAAGCTCCTTCACGACCGGCACCAGGGCGGCCACCTGTTCCTGCACGGAGACCTGCCCAGTGCGGGGATTGCTCGACTCGGCGCCGATGTCGACGATATCGGCGCCTTGTGCCGCGAGGATGCGGCCTTTCCTGACAGCGGACTCGGTCGAGGTCGCGACGCTCTCTCGATAGGTGGAGTCCTGAGAGAGGTTGATGCATCCCATGATGGCGGGGGTGGTGTCGACATCGATTTCTCGGTCCCCCACTCGAAGCGGTTCGACGGGTAAGGAGAGATCACCCTCGAATCGCCCCGCCAGATCTGCCAAATGAGCAAGGGAAATCATCCGACCTCATTCCTGTACGACCGCCCGAGAAGCACCGCCCTAAGGATTGCCCCGTAACCCATACGACGGGGCGACAGCCCTGGAGTGCGGGTCAGTTGGGGGATTCGGTCGCATTCAGGAGCTGGTGGTGGAGGCCGGGTCTGGCGAAGAGGGCTGCGCCTGTGTCGGTTCGCCGCTGGCCGGAGAGGTCGCTGAAGGTGCCCCCGGCCTCCTCGACGATGGGGATCACTGCGGCAATGTCCCAGGGGCCGGCGCCCAGCAGGAGGAAGGCGTCGACCTTTCCCGTCGCGACCAGGAGGGCTCCGTGGCAGGTGCCGGATCCGGTGGACGGCTTGCTGGGAGGCGGTGCGGTGGTGTCCACCGTCGACCAGTCGAGCGGGGGGAGTACGGTTGCGGTGCTGGCCACCAGCCGCGCGGCAGCGGCGCGTTCGGTTTCGCTCAGCCGGGGCGGTGGAGGCCAGATTCCGATAGCAGCATCCTTGGCCTCTCCTCCTGTCGTGAGCGTCAGCCGGTGCGGCGGTGCTGACGGATCTGAGGGGCATGGCCCCGTCCAGGCCCCAGTGCCTGGTACTGCCCACCAGCGGCGCCCGAGTGCAGGGGCGGAGACCATGCCCAGCGTCACAACGCCGTGTTCTTCCAGGGCGATGAGGGTGCTCCATTCCGGCTCGCCTGCGATGAAACTCGCTGTGCCGTCAATGGCATCGATGATCCATCGGCGGCTGCCGCGGCCATGAGCACCGAACTCTTCACCGACGAACGCGTCGCCGGGATGCTCCCTACGGACTGACGCGCGCAGGGCACGTTCGATCTCGCGGTCTGCTTCGGTGACCGGACTTCCGTCGCGTTTGTCCTCGGCGCCCAGGTCGGGTGCACGGAAGTAGCGCCGGGCGATCTGGTCTGCCTGATCGGCCAGGCGGTGCGCCAGCACCAGATCTGCTGAGTCCGTCATACCGCTCACTCTTACCACCGATATCCTCGTGATCAAACCCTGGTCGATGCACGCTGCCCCGGTGAGACGCTCACCGCATGGCTGGTGTGATCACGGCGTCCGAGCCGTCCTGGACAACCCCGTTCACCGGCGTGAATCCGCGCCAGTTCCACAAGACAGTGACCGCGCTGCGGTGCGAGGGAGCCGGCATTGTCCGGCGGGGCCGACCCTGGGGTCTGTCGCTGGAGGACCGCGTGCTGCTGGTTGTGGCCTACTGGCGCACGAACTTGACGATGCGCCAGCTCGCCCTGCTGTTTGGCGTCCCGAAGTCCGCAGCCGATCGGATATTCCACCCACCACCAAGTCGTCATCGACGCCGACACCCGCATGGTCGTCGTGGTCGGCCAGCCTCTCCCGGGCAACCGGAACGACTGCAAGGCATGGGAGGAATCCGGGGCCAAAGCCGCCATCGGCAAGACCATGACCATCGCCGACGGCGGCTGTCCCGGCACCGGACTGGTGATGCCACACCGCCGCCGGCCCGGCGAAGAACTCCCCGCCTGGAAGCAGGAACACAACCGCTCGCACAACCAGGTCCGCGCCCGCGTCGAGCACGCATTCGCCCGCATGAAGACCTGGAAGATCCTCCGCGACTGCCGACTCAAGGGTGACGGCGTCCACCACGCCATGCTCGTCATCGCCCGCCCGCACAACCTCAACCTCGCCGGATAGGCGCGGCAACCGTCAACCGAGCCGGCATGCTTCGTCGGCTTGAAGATCATTTACGGGACAAGCCCTAGCCCAGAATCCCCCGCTGGTACCCCGTCGCGACCGCTGCCGCGCGGTCGTTGACGCCCAGCTTGGCGTACAGGTGGGTGAGGTGGGTCTTCACCGTGGCCTCGCTGATGAAGAGTTCGCGGGCGATCTCGCGGTTGGAGGTGCCGCGGGCGACCAGGGCCAGCACCTCGCGTTCGCGGGCGGAGAGCGGTTCGTTGCCGGGGGCGCCGGGGGCGCGGACGGCGGAGACCAGGCGGGAGGCGACGGCCGGGGAGAGGACGGTACGGCCCTGGGCGGCGGCGCGGACGGCGGTGAAGAGCTCCTCGCGCGGGGCGTCCTTGAGCAGGTAGCCGGTCGCGCCCGCCTCGATCGCGGGGAGGGTGTCGGAGTCGGTGTCGTAGGTGGTGAGGACCAGGACCTGGGCGCGGGCGCCCCGCCGGGTCAGTTCGCGGATGGCGTCGACTCCGCCGCCGCCCGGCATGCGGAGGTCCATGAGGATCACGTCGGGGTCGAGGGTGCCGGCGAGCGTGACGGCCTCGGCGCCGTTCGGCGCCTCGCCGAGGACCGTGAAGCCGGGGGCGGACTCGAACATGCCGCGCAGGCCGTCGCGGACGACGGGGTGGTCGTCGACGATCAGCAGCGTGATCGGAGGCTCAGTTGTCATGGCGGACCAACGGTACGCGCGCCGACAGGGCCGTGCCGAGCCCCGGTTCGGACTCCACCGTCAGGGAGCCCGCGATGCGTTCGGCGCGGGCCCGCATGCCGTCCAGGCCGAAGCCGCCGGCCCGGCTGCGGGCGGGCACGGCGAGCAGGTCGAAGCCGGTGCCGTCGTCGCGGATGTCGAGGATGACCTCCTCGCCCAGGTAGGAGAGGGTGACGCCGACCCGGGAAGCGCGCGCGTGCCGGGCGGCGTTGGACAGGGCCTCCTGGACGATGCGCAGGAGCGTGGCCGCGACCTCCCCGTGCAGCTGCTCGGCGGTGCCGGTGAGGGTGAACTCGGCGCGTATGTCCGTCCGTTCGCCCCATTCGGCGACCGTCTTCCGCAACGCCTCGGGCAGCCCGTCGTGCTCCAGGGCCACCGGGGCCAGGTTGTGCACGGAACGGCGGGCCTCCCCCAGGCTGTGCCGGGCCAGCGCCAGGGCGCGGTCCACGTGCTCCTCGGCCACCTGGGGATCGGGGGTGTTGATGACGACCTGGAGCTGGGCGATGATCCCGGCCAGCCCCTGGGCGATGGTGTCGTGGATCTCGGCGGCCAGGCGGCGCCGTTCGTCGGCGACCCCGGCCTCCCGGGCCTGGAGGAGGAGCTGGGCGTGCAGGGCCGCGTTCTCGTCCAGGGCCTGGCGCAGCGCGGCGATGGTCTCGGTGCGTTCGCGGGACCGCTGTTTCTCCTGCTCGTTGAGGTGGGCGATCCCCACCTGGAGCGCGGAGTTGGCGGCCAGCAGCACGGCGAAGAGCAGCCACTGGAGCACGCTGGTGAACGGCATCCCGCCCGTCTGCGCACCGGCCACGATGGCCGCGCTCGCCAGCAGCCCGAGCCGACGCCACCGGCGCGCCAGCAGCTCGTCGGCGTCCATGTAGCCGGTGGCCGCGTAGAACGCGAAGAACGGGCTGAGCCAGGTGAGCACGAAGGCGAGGGCCCAGCGGACCACGTAGTACGCCGTCCCGGCCGGGGAGGGCGTACGGCCGTGGCCGGGGCGGCGGAACCGGGTGGCGTGCCACCACAGTTGGAGCACGACCGCGGCGCCGACCAGGGACCATGCGGTGAACCACTTGGCCTGGGCGGTGTGGGGGTCGGCGGAGACGACCCCCAGGACGATGCTGATGCCGAGGAATCCGTACGGCCCCCAGGTGTGCAGTTGCTCCCAGCGCCGTTCGATCTGGCTGTCCTCCACGGTCATGTCCTCAGTCTGCACGGCGGGCCGCCATCTACTCCCAGCGGAACCACCGGGCGGCGCCCGCCGTCAGCAGGACCGTCCAGAGCGCGAGCACGCCCAGGTGCTCCCAGCCGGGCCACTGTCCGGCGGCGGCCCGGTCCAGCGCGCGGGCGGCCGCTCCGAACGGGGTCAGCTGCACCACCCGGGCCATGGCGTGCGGCATCTCCCGCACCGGGATCCACACACCCGCGCAGAACATCATCGGGAAGAACACCGCCGAGCCGATCGCGCCCGCGATCTTCGTGGTGCGGGACAGCGCCGAGACGACGGAGCCGAGGGCGAGGGCGGCCGCGGCGGCGAGCAGCAGCGCCAGCAGGTACCCGCCCGGCTGCTTCGGCAGTCGTACGTCGAAGGCGAGCCGGCCGACCAGGAGCGCGAGCAGCGCCGAGCCCAGTGCGACCGTGCCCTGCACCACCATCTGCGCGGACAGCAGCGCGGAGGGCTGTACGGGGGTGAGCCGCATCCGGCGCAGGATGCCCCGCTCCCGGTAGCCGGTGAGCGCCTGGGGCAGGATCTGCACCCCGGACATGATCAGGGCGATCAGTACGGCGATGGGCACGTAGGCGTCGACCGGGCGCAGCCCGCCCAGGGACTTGTCGGCGTCCCGGAACGAGGGGATCGAGCCGAGGATCACCAGGAGCAGGGTCGGGAACAGGAAGACCCAGAAGACGGCGCCCGGTTCGCGGCGGAACAGCCGGAACTCGGTGCGCAGGACGGCGGTGTTCATGCTGCTTCCTCCTTCGTCAGGTCCAGGAACGCGTCGTCGAGAGTCGCGTCCACGACCCGGAGCTGGTGGGCGGTGATGTGGTTGCGGGCGAGCAGGGTGATGACGGCGTTGACGGTCTCGTCCGTGCCGGAGAGCGTGATCCGGCCGTCCTTGCGCTCGATCGAGGCGAGGGCCGGGAGGGCGGCGAGGTCGTGGTCGTCCAGGGGCGCGGACGGGGTGAAGCTGATGACGGTGGCGCCGGCACTGCGGCGGATCAGCCCGGCGGGGGTGTCGAGGGCGGCCACCCGCCCCTTGTCGATCACCGCGATCCGGTCGCAGAGCCGCTGCGCCTCTTCCATGAAGTGGGTGACGAGGAGGACGGTGACCCCGCGGTCCCGGACGTCCTCGATCAGCTCCCAGGTGTCCCGTCGGGCCCGCGGGTCGAGCCCGGTCGTCAGCTCGTCGAGGACGACGACCCTGGGATTCCCGATCAACGCCAGTGCGATGAACAGGCGTTGCTGCTGCCCGCCCGACAGCTTGCCGAACCGGGTGGCGAGCTTGTCGGTGAGCCCGAGGCGCTCGGCGAGCGGCGCCCAGTCGAGCGGGCTCGGATAGAAGGAGGCGTACAGCTCAAGGGCCTCGCGGACGGTGAGCTTGGGCTGGAGTTCGCTCTGCTGGAGCTGGGCGCCGAGGACGCGGGCGACCTTCTCGTGCTCGGCGACCGGATCGAGCCCGGTGACCCGGACCCTTCCGCCGTCGGGCACCCGCAGTCCCTCCACACACTCCACGGTGGTGGTCTTGCCGGCCCCGTTCGGCCCGAGGATCCCGAAGATCTCGCCCTCCTCGACGGCGAGACTCACCCCGTCCACGACGGCCCGGCCGCCGTACGACTTCCGCAGGTCTGTCACTTCGATGACGGTTGGCATGCTCCGAGGGTCCTGTCCGGCCCGGGTCCGCCACATCGGCCGCCCCGCTCGAACCGGCATCAACCGATCGGCTGATGCCGTGAACCCACCCGTACGACCCCCGAACGCGCAGGTCGTAGGTCCAGCGGCCGATTCCGGTCCGGCCAAAACTCGGTAGGCGTTGTCAGTGCCGGTCCGTAGGCTCGCCCTTGATGCCTGCGACACGTGCAACCACCAAGGAACGCTCCGCCGTCCGTAGCCTGCTGCGCCTGTGGCCGTATGTCCGGCCGGTCCGGGTGCGGCTGTCCGTCGCCGCGTCCGTGGCGGTCGTCGCCTCCTGTACGGGGCTCGTGATCCCCCTCGTGCTCAAGTGGATGGTGGACGGCCCGGTGGCCGTCCGCGACCCGGCCGGGGTGTGGCTCGGCGCCCTGTACCTGCTGCTGCTCGGCATCGTGGAAGCACTGCTCTTCGGCCTGCGCCGCTGGCTGGTCGCCAGACCCCTCTCGCGCGTCGAGGCGGGGATGCGGGCGGACCTGTACGGCCATCTCCAGCGCCTGCCGGTCGCCTTCCACGACCGCTGGGCCTCCGGGCAGCTGCTCTCCCGGGCCACCACCGACCTGATGCTGCTGCGGATGTTCCTCGCCTTCCCGCTGACCTTCCTCCTCGTCAACGGGGTGACGATCCTCGTCGGCGTGCTGATCATGCTGGCGCAGGACTGGACGCTGGGCCTGGTCATCCTCGGCCCCACGATCCCGGTGATCTGGACCTGCGTGATCTTCGAGAAGCGGTACGCGGACGTGGCCCGGCTCGCCCAGGACCAGGTCGGCGACCTCACCACGGTGGTCGAGGAGAGCGTGCTCGGCATCCGCATCATCAAGGGCTTCGGCCGCCACCGCAGCCAGGCACGCGCGTTCCGCGAACTGGTACGGACCCTGCGGGGCACGGAGCTGCGCAAGGCGCGGATGCTGGCGATGATCTGGGCGGTCATCGTGACGCTGCCGGAGGTGGCGATCGGGGCGGCCCTGTTCTGGGGCTCGGTACAGGTCGCGGAGGGCGGCCTCAGCGCGGGCACGCTGGTGGCGTTCCTGTCGACGGCACTGGCGCTGCGGTGGCCGGTGGAGTCGATCGGCTTCCTGCTGGCGATGAGCCAGGAGGCGGCCACCGCCACCGAGCGGTACTTCGAGGTGCGGGACGCGTTGCGGGAGGACGCCGATTCGTCGTCGGCTGCGGGCGCATCGGGGCTGATCGCGCAGTTCCCCGCGCCCCTTCAGGGCGCTCTCGAGCCGTCGGCAGTCAAGTCAGCCGCGTCGGCTGGAAAGGGCGCGGCTGTGCAG
>NZ_JBSHBL010000096.1:0-35452 GCF_053611985.1 Streptomyces sp. NPDC054770 | reverse complement strand
GCCACCTCCCCCCCACCAGCAGAGGACCCACCACGGGGGAAGTGACCCCTCGGCGCCGGCGGGTCCGTCCCGGCGCCGGCGCGGCACCAGGTGCCCGCGCCGCCTGGCCAGCCACAGGAACGCGACCGTCACCAGCACCCCGAGCAGCACCGAGTACACGCTCGCCTCCGGCCCGAACTGCCCGCCGGTGACCAGCCGCGCCCCCGAGGTGGAGGCGTCCAGCAGCCCCTTCTGCGCTCCGTTGCCGGAGACTTCGGTACCGAAGATGCCGGACTCGGCGAAGTTCCAGCCGAAGTGCAGGCCGATCGGCAGCCAGAGGGTGCGGGTGGCGGCGTACGCGGCGCCGAGCATGCCGCCGGCCTCGATCGCGATGGCGAGGGCGCCCCACACGGTCGCGTCCTTGTTGAGCAGATGCATCATCCCGAACAGCGCCCCGGTCGACACCAGCGCGATCCAGGTCCCGGTGCGCTCCTCGACGATCCGGAACAGCACGCCCCGGAACAGCAGTTCCTCGGTGACAGCGGCGGCGGCCATGTACCCGACCACCCCCACCGCACTCGTCACGGACCCCACTCCGTGGACCGAGTAGTCCCCGAGGGAGGCGATGTTCCCGATGACGCACGCGAACGTCACCACACCTATGGCCACCCCCCGCCAGAACGCCGCCCGGGCCCCCTCCGGCCCCACCTCACTGCTGGGCCGGCGCTCGGTCCGCCGCACCACCCACCCGTAGACGAACACCGCGACCACGGCCGTCAGCAGGCCGAGGACCAGGGTCAGGAACCAGTTCCCCTGCACCGCGGCGATACCCTGCCCCCCGACGAAGGCGACCGCCGCGACCGCCAGGAGCTGCCAGACCAGCCTCATGATGACTCCCTCACAGGATCCGCAGCCCAGGCGCTGCGACTGGCCCGAACGCTACGGATCGGCCGCCCCGCAATCGTCACCACTCGGTGGACACCTGCCCGTAGCTCGCACGGGGGACACGGGCGGTCAGCGCGTCCGGCGGCGGCCGTCCCAGCGCGCCAGGAACGCGGCGAGGTCGCCGGTCATCACGAACTCGTTCGGCCCGTTCAGCGGGTCACCCGGGTTGGAAGAATGCGAGCATTTTCTGGGCGGCGTCCGGCGACATCAGCAATTCCTTCATGGCCGCGGACATCCGTGCCGTGGCGCTGGTGCGTTCGAACATCTCGCGTTCGTATTCCTTGACGGCGGCGGGAAGGTCGCCGGGGTGCGCGGCCAGCGCGAGACCGAGCAGGGCGCCGTCGAGCAGCGCCATGTTGGCACCCTGCCCGACCGGCGGCATCAGGTGCGCGGCATCGCCGACCAGCGTGACGCCGGGTGTCGACGGCCAGGTCAAGCCGACGGGGAGCGTGGTGATCGACCGCCGCACGACCGTGTCGTCGCAGGCCGCGATCAGCGCGGTGATGCGCGGGTCCCAGCCGGGAAGCAGGTCGATCAGCCGCGCCCGGGCGGCGGCCGGGTCGTCGAACGGGATCCCGCTGGTGGTGAACCAGTCCTCGGCGGTGTTGTAGAAGCTCACGCCTATGCGAACGCGGCCGTCGCCGTTGCGCTGCGCCGCCAGCGATATTCCGTTGCCGAGCACCCAGTAGTTGCCGCGCCCGACCATCGCCGCGAGGTCGGGGTGCGTGCGGTCGATGTCGGGAATGCCGACCTCCACGACGTTCTGGCCGATGGGTGCCGGGCGGGCGTCGGTGAGCAGCGCGCGGACCCTGGAGTACGCACCGTCCGCACCGACCAGCAGGTCATACGTGGCACTGCTGCCGTCCGCGAAGTGCAGCCGGCCGCTGTCGGCGGATTCGAACGCGCGCCCCCAGTGCACCGCGCCTTCGGGGAGCGAATCCAGCAGCAGGTTGCGCAGATCGGCGCGGTCGACCTCGGGTCGGTCGAGCGGTGTGTCGTCGGGCGTGTCCTCCTGGAGCAGCAGCGTGCCGTCCGGCGTGAGAAGACGCATGTCCTGGCCTTCACCACGGGCGATCGCGAAGAACTGCTCGATCAGACCGGCCTCGCGAAGCGCACGCTGGCCGGAGTGGATGTCGAGCATGCCGCCCTGGCCGCGCGCATCGCGCGACGGTTCGCGTTCGTACACGACGGCGTCGATGCCGTTCACGCGCAGAACGCGGGCCAGGGCCAGGCCGCCCAGGCCTGCTCCGACGATGGCGATCTCCATGACTGCCTCCGATTCACCGTATCGCTCGATACACTGTATCGAGCGAAGGCACTGTATCAGCCAAGGTATTGTCGGGCGCATGGTGGTGTGGGAGAGGCCGGAGCCGTCGGACCGGCCGGTGCCGGCCCCGTTGAGCCGGGAGCGGATCGTTCGGGCGGCGATCCGGCTGGCCGACGCGGACGGCCTGGTCGCGGTGTCGCTGCGCAAGGTCGCCGCTGCCCTGGACGTGGGGCCGATGCGGCTGTACGGATACATCGACACCAAGGAGGAGCTGCTCGACCTGATGGTCAACGCGGTCTACGCCGAGATCCGGCCGACCGGAGACGACTGGCGCCAGGTACTGCGCTCCCTCGCCGAGGCCACCCGACTGGCCGCCCGGCGGCACGAATGGCTCGCCGACCTGATCGGCGGGCGACCCCAGCTCGGGCCGAACACGTTGGCCGCCGGTGACGCCGTGCTGGCCGCCATGGACGGCGTCGGACTGGACACGGTCGTGCCGGCGGTCGCCGCGGTCAACGCGTATGTGGTCGGCGCGGTGCGCCGGGAGGTCGCCGAGCGACGCGCCGAGCGGGCCAGCGGGATGGACATCGAGCAGTTCCAGGCCGCGTACGGGCCGTATCTGGCGCGGACCTTCGCGACCGGACAGTTCCCCGCGCTGGCCACGGTCGTCCGCGACGGGCCCCACCTGAGCGCCGACGACACGTTCCGGACCGGCCTAGAGTTCCTCCTCGACGGCATCGAAGCCCACATCTCAAGCTGACGCGCGTGGGTGCCGCCCCTTCGTTCTGCCTGGTCAGGCAGTCGGAGGCCGTCGCGGGAATCGGTTGCCGTTCGGAGCCGGGCTGTCCGGTCACTCACTCGGCTGAGTTTGATCGATTGTCTGCGTGGGCGGGGAATGTGGTGGCTGGTTTCGCGGCATGTCACGTTTCCGGACATTCCCGACGTCCGTGCAGGCGGAGCAGATACTCCTGCACTGCGCGCACGCCCGGTACGTCTGGAATCCGGCTGTCGAGCAGCACGCGCACTGGAAGCCGGGCCGCAAGTCGGCGCCTGGCTTTGCGGAGCAGTGCCGTCAGCTCACCGAGGCCCGACGGGGCAATGACTGGCCGGCCGCTGGGAACGCGGACGTACAGCAGCGGGCCCTGAAGGACTTCACCAACGCCAAGAACGCTCGCTTCACCTCCGGCTTCGGCGAGCCGACCTGGCGCAGGAAGCACATGCACGAGGGCTTCCGGGTCATCGGCACCGACCGCGTACCCGAGTACGAACCGGACGGCAGCCCGAAGCTGAACCAGAAGACCGGTACGCAGGTCATGGGACGTTCCGTGGTCGTGCGGAAGCTCAACCGGCGCTGGGCGCAGGTCAAGGTCCCAGGCTGCGGCTGGGTCCGCTTCCGCCTCAGCGTGAAGGGCAAGGGCGCACGGCTTCCCACTGCGAAGACGTTCCGGGTGACGTACCGCAACGGTCAGTGGCACGCGGCATTCGCGGTCGTCCCCGAGCCGGCACCCGCGCCTGGCACGGGCGAGGTCATCGGTATCGACCGGGGCGTGACCATCACGGCGACCCTGTCGGACGGGCCCCACCCCGTGGGGGCGCCGCGGTTTTCGTGGCTGGCCGCGGTTGGGGCGGAGCCCGCTCGCCTCTTGGAGAGGCCTACCGCGCACCAGGTTGTTCAGCTCGGTGATCGCGGTCTCTGCGTGTGGTGCTCACGCTTTCCCGTCGTCGCTTTCCCGGTCGCCGTCGGCGAGGTGCTCGCCCTGGCGAACGGGCGCGTGGGCTCCGCAGGGTCGGAAGCGGGCGAGGTATGCCGGGCTTGGGCCGCGGCGCTCGGTCAGGTGGAGGCCGGCGGCGTCGGCGAGCCGGTGCAGCCGGCCGAAGGGGATCCAGTGCCGGTCGAAGAACTCGCCGATCACCAGTCGCCCGACTGGTGCCAGCACCCGTGCCGCCTCGCGCAGTACCCGATCCGGCTCGGGGATCTCGCCGAGCGCGGTCACGGCGTATATGGCGTCGAATGCCCCGTCGGCGTAGGGCAGTTCACGTGCGTCCGAGCGGGTGGGCGTGATCGTCGCCAGGCCGTCGCGCTCTGCGCGGCACATCACGTGGTCGAGCATCTCCTGCTGGATGTCGAGCACATCGAGCCGTCCCTCCGGCCCGAGCTGCGGGGCGACGTGCAGCGACTGCAGTCCGGTCCCCGGGCCGATCTCCAGGATCCGCTCCCCCGGCCGCGGCCGCAGTACGGCGTCCATCCGGTCGGCGGTCAGGAACGGCAACGGCACGTCGAGCAGGCCGCGTTGGGCGTACGGATAGGGTGCCGCGTCGCCCAGCCACCAGGCGGCGGCCAACGCGGCGCCCGCGCCGGCGGCGACCGCCCAGCGGGTCCGGGCCGGGATCGGGGCGACGGGGGCGGTGGTGATGCGGTGCATGGTGTTCTCCGGTGGATCGATTCGGTCCGTGGTACGTAGTCGGGCGGTCGGCGTCACGCGGGCCGGCTCAGCGCCCGCAGCGCCAGCCGGCCGCACAGCGTGGCGAGCGGCAGCTCGGCGCCGAGCGCCATGGCGACCGCGGTGGCGAAGTCGCCGCCCGGGGCCGCGGTCGTGGTGTCGAACCAGGCGTCCACCGCAAGCAGCGTCGCGGTCGCGGCGGCTGCCAGGGCGTGCCGCCGGTCGCCGCGGGCGGCGAGGAGGCCGGTGGCGATCAGGCCGAGCGCCTCCAGCGCGTCGAGCCCGACCCAGGCGACCGGCCAGTGCGCCGCGGTCGCAGTGGCCGGCAGGCCGGTGGCCAGCACGTACAGCCACGGCAGCAGGGCGAGCCCGCAGGCGACCAGCAGCCACCCGGCCCGCCGCATGCCCCGCGCCGGGCGCGGTTCCTCCGCCTCTTCGTGGAGCGGGATGACCTCGGCGCGGTCGGAGCCCTCGGCACCGGCCACTTCCTCATCGCACAAGCCCAGTTGACGCATCGTCTTCCCCCGCTCCCCGCCGGCTCTCTCCTTCACGTGGTCCACCCTCCGCCGCACACCAGGGCGCCGTCAGTCACGCAGGGTTCCGAACCGGGGTGGAGAAAAGTGCACCCCCGAACCGGGCGGGAGCGTCATGGCACCGGGATGGCCTGCGGCTTTACCGTTTGACGCATGCAACTCACCACGTGGCTGCAGCTGGTGCTGGGCCGGCCGTTCCGCAGGGCGGGACACCGGACCGCGCTCGTCGCCGCCGGCCTGCCGCTCCACCTCGCCGTGGTGCCACTGTGGCTCTGGCTGGTCGGCACGCTGGCGGCGTTGGTGCCGGCCGCGACTCCGCTGCCCGTGCTGCTCCCGCTCGTGGCGCTGCCGGTGCTGCTCACGCTCGTGGTGACACCCCTGCTGACCGTCGGGCAGCGGCGGCGCTACCGGGCGCTCGTCGGCAAGGACCTCCCGCGCCCCGCCGTACCCGGGCCGGGACGCAACTGGAAGTCGGCGGTGCGCCGGCTGACCACGCGGGCCTGGTGGCGGCAGGTCTGCTACCACGCCGTGGCGGGTCCGCTGCTCGCCGTCCTGGACCTCGCCGTCCTCGCCGTCTGGGCCGTCGCTCTCGTGGCCGCCTCCCTCTACGTGTGGATCTGGGCGCTGCCCCCGCAGTGGCGGGTCACCGACGTCGGGTACACCACGCAGGCCGCGTACATCACCGCCGGCGGCCTCGCCCTGCTGTTCCTCGGGCCCCGGCTGACCGGCGCTCTGGTGCGGCTGGAGACCCGGGCGGCCGAGGTCCTGCTCGGCCCCAGCCGCACGGAGAAGCTGGCCCGCCGGGTCGCCGACCTCGCCGAGAGCCGGGCCGGCGTGCTCGACGCCGCCGACGCCGAGCGGCGACGGATCGAGCGCGACCTGCACGACGGCGCACAGCAGCGCCTCGTCTCACTCGCCGTCAACCTGGGCCTGGCCAGGTCCACCCTCGGCGACCTGCCGGAGGACGCCCGCAAGGTGATCGACGAGGCGCACCGCGAGGCGAAGGAGGCGATCGCCGAGCTGAACAACCTGGTGCGCGGCCTGCATCCGGCCGTCCTTGAGGACCGCGGCCTCGACGCCGCGCTGTCCGGGGTCGCCGCCCGCCTCCCGATCCCGGTACGCGTGGCGGTGGACCTGCCACAGCGCCCCTCACCCACGGTCGAGGCCGTCGCGTACTTCGTGGTCTCCGAAGCCCTGACGAACGCGGTCAAACACGCCCAGGCGACCCGGGCGGACGTGACCGTGGAGCGGATCGGGGAGACACTGCTGGTGGTCGTCGCGGACGACGGCGCGGGCGGCGCGGAGCTCGCGGCGGCCGGCGGCACCGGGCTCGCCGGGCTCGCCAAGCGCGTCGCGTCCGTCGACGGCACGTTCTCCTGCCGCAGCCCCGCCGGGGGCCCGACCGTCATCACCGTGGAGCTGCCGTGCGCGCCGTGATCGCCGAGGATTCCCTCTTGCTGCGCATCGGCGTGGTCAAGGTGCTGGAGGCGGCCGGCTTCGAGATGTGCGCGCAAGTCGCCGACGCGGAAGGGCTGCTGGCGGCCGTCGAGGAGCACCGGCCCGACATCGCCGTGGTCGACGTGCGCATGCCGCCCGGCTTCACCGACGAGGGAGTGCGCGCCGCGCTGGTGATCCGCCGCCAGTACCCGCGTACCGCCGTGCTCCTGCTGTCGCAGTACGTGGAGGAGCGGTACGCCGCCGATCTGCTCGCCGCCAACACCTCGGGCGTCGGCTATCTGCTCAAGCAACGGGTCGCCGACGTCGAGGAGTTCGCCGAGGCGGTACGCCGGGTGGCGGCCGGCGGCACCGCGCTCGACCCGCAGGTCGTCGCGCAGCTGCTGGTGCGCCGGCACAGCGATCCGCTCGACCGGCTGACACCGCGCGAGCGGGAGGTGCTGGAGCTGATGGCGGGCGGCCGGTCCAACTCCGGCATCGCCGCCGAGCTGGTGGTGAGCGAGAGCGCGGTCGCCAAGCACATCAACAGCATCTTCACCAAGCTCGACCTGCCCAAGGCCGACGCCGACCACCGCCGCGTCCTGGCGGTGCTGCGCTTCCTGGGCGTTGCGACCGCATAGTGCGCGATCCTGCCCGTATGCCCAGTCGACAACGGTGCTGATCGCGATTTGGTGGGGAATGCGGCGCCTTCGGACACGTGCTCTTCACCGGGCTTTGCCGCGGTGGGCGGCGAAGGCGGTGGCCGTGGTGCGCAGGGCCACGGCATGGGTGGGGCCGGTCAGCGCTGGTGTATTCGCAGTCTTCGGGGGTTGGGCGGGGTGGCTCGGGCTGGTCGGCCGATGTCCGGAGCAGACGTGATGTCAGGGCGGTCGTCGCGTCAGCGCCTTCGTCCCGGGTTCGGCGGCGCCGGTGCGGGGGATTCGGCCGGAGGTGGGGAGGATTGGCCGGGAGCGGCCGAGACCGTCTGCGGGCTGCGTTTTCGTGCGGCGAGAACGCGCTGCTCGTCGAGGTCCGCGCTCTACTGGTGGCACCACCACCGTCAGCAGGTGCTCGCGATGCGGTGACAGTCTGCCTGTGTCGCACAACTGAGACGGGAACTGAGACGGACGACCAGAAGGGCGGCACCCCCGAGGGGGTGCCGCCCTTTCGTTCTGCCTGGTCAGGCAGTCAGAGGCCATGGCGGGAATCGAACCCGCGTAACTCGCTTTGCAGGCGAGTCCCTAAACCACTCGGGCACACGGCCGTGTCGGTGGTTCGAAGGTACGGGGGTGTGGGGGAGGGGCTCAAGGGGACCGGCGGGGATGCAATGGGACTGCCATACGGCGTTCATGAACGGGGGGTGTACGACCAAGGTCGGAGGTGGGGTGGGGCTTGCGACAGGGGTCAGGGTGAGGGTTGGGCCTTACCGTGGTGGGCATGACCGCCCTTGAGCCGAGCGACGCCGTCGTCGCAGACGAGACCGCCGACAGAGCCGATGAGAGCGGTGTGCTGGGGCGGTCGTACCGGGCACTGAGCGTCGGCATCGTATCCGTGGTGTTGCTGATCGCGTTCGAGGCGACGGCGGTCGGGACGGCGATGCCCGTGGCGGCGCGGGAACTGGACGGGGTGTCGCTGTACGCGTTCGCCTTCTCCGGGTACTTCACGACCAGCCTCTTCGGGATGGTGCTCGCCGGGCAGTGGTCGGACCGCAAGGGGCCGCTCGGGGCGCTGACGACGGGGATCGGGGCCTTCGCCGCCGGGCTGGTGGTGGCCGGGACCGCGCAGGCCATGTGGGTGTTCATCATGGGGCGGGCCGTGCAGGGGTTCGGCGGCGGGCTGGTCATCGTGGCCCTGTACGTCGTCGTGGGGCGCGCCTACCCGGAGCGGTTGCGGCCCGCGATCATGGCCGCGTTCGCCGCGGGCTGGGTGGTGCCGTCCGTCGTCGGGCCGCTGGCCGCGGGGACGGTGACCGAGCAGCTCGGATGGCGGTGGGTGTTCCTCGGGATTCCGGTGCTCGTGGTGTTCCCGGTGGCGCTCGCCCTGCCGCAGATACGCCGCCGGGCCGGCGGACCCGTGACGGAAGGCGGGCACGGAGCCTTCGACCGGCGGCGGATCCGGCTCGCCCTCGGCATCTCGCTCGGCGCGGGCCTGCTGCAGTACGCGGCCCAGGACCTGCGCTGGGTGTCGGTGATACCGGGGCTGCTCGGTGGTGCGCTGCTGGTGCCGGCCGTGCTCGGGCTGCTGCCCCGCGGCACGTACCGGGCGGCACGGGGCCTGCCCTCCGTCGTCCTGTTGCGCGGCGTCGCGGCCGGCGCCTTCATCTCCGCCGAGTCCTTCGTGCCGTTGATGCTCGTGACCCAGCGGGGGCTGTCCCCCACCCTCGCCGGATTCTCGCTGGCCGCGGGCGGGGTGACCTGGGCGGTCGGCTCGTGGGTGCAGGCGCGGCCGCGCATGGAGCCGTACCGGGAGCGGCTGATGACGCTCGGGATGGTACTGGTCGCCGCGGCGGTCGCCACCGTGCCCGCGGTGCTCGTGCCCGGCGTGCCGGTGTGGATCGTCGCCGTCGCCTGGGCCTTCGGCTGCTTCGGGATGGGCCTGGTGATCGCCTCGGCCAGCGTGCTGATGCTCCGGCTCTCCGCCCCGGCCGAGGCCGGCGCCAACTCCGCCGCCCTCCAGATCTCCGACGCCCTCTCGAACGTCGTCCTGCTCGCCGCGACCGGTGCGGCCTTCGCGTCCCTCGGCGGCGGCAGCATGACGGGTGCGGCCGGCTCCGGTTCCCATCCGGCGGCCTTCACCGCCGTGTTCCTGCCGATGGCGGGCGTGGCCCTCGCCGGGGCCTGGGTGGCGACCCGGCTTCGTGATCTGTGACGTGGGTCCCACCCGGTGGTGACCCGGCCTTGTCCGCGCGTTGACAGTCACGGGGCGCCGGTAGGGTGGCCCGGTTGTCATACGTAGCCGTCCGATCCCTCGTACTGCCGCCCGACCCTTTTTCTACGGAGACCGTGACTACCGCCCGCCCGTCGCCCGCCACCACCCTCAACGGAGGGCCCTCCGGGCCCACACCTATGTCTGCTTCTGCTTCCTCGTCCTCCCACCACCTTTCGCCGGCCTTCCCGGGCCGGGCGCCCTGGGGTACCGCCAGCAAGCTGCGTGCCTGGCAGCAGGGGGCCATGGAGAAGTACGTCCAGGAGCAGCCGCGCGACTTCCTCGCCGTGGCCACGCCCGGCGCCGGGAAGACGACGTTCGCGCTGACGCTCGCCTCCTGGCTGCTGCACCACCATGTCGTGCAGCAGGTCACCGTCGTCGCCCCCACCGAGCACCTGAAGAAGCAGTGGGCGGAGGCCGCGGCCCGGATAGGGATCAAGCTCGACCCCGAGTACAGCGCCGGACCGCTCAGCCGGGAGTACGACGGGGTCGCCGTGACGTACGCCGGTGTCGGCGTGCGGCCGATGCTGCACCGCAACCGGTCCGAGCAGCGCAAGACCCTCGTCATCCTCGACGAGATCCACCACGCCGGCGACTCCAAGTCCTGGGGCGAGGCCTGCCTGGAGGCCTTCGAGCCGGCGACCCGGCGGCTGGCCCTGACCGGTACGCCGTTCCGGTCCGACACCAACCCCATCCCCTTCGTGACGTACGAGGAGGGGCAGGACGGGATCCGGCGCTCGGCCGCCGACTACACGTACGGGTACGGCAACGCGCTCGCCGACCACGTCGTGCGCCCCGTCATCTTCCTGAGCTACAGCGGCAACATGCGCTGGCGTACCAAGGCCGGTGACGAGATCGCCGCCCGGCTCGGCGAGCCGATGACCAAGGACGCCGTCAGCCAGGCCTGGCGTACGGCCCTCGATCCGCGCGGTGAGTGGATGCCGGCGGTGCTGCGCGCGGCCGACCAGCGGCTGACCGAGGTGCGCAAGGGCATCCCCGACGCGGGCGCCCTCGTCATCGCCTCCGACCAGGACTCGGCCCGCGCCTACGCCAAGCTCATCCGCGAGATCACGGGGACGAAGGCGACCCTGGTCCTCTCCGACGACACCGGCGCGTCCAAGCGGATCGACGACTTCAGCGCGAGCGACGACCGGTGGATGGTCGCGGTCCGGATGGTGTCCGAGGGTGTCGACGTGCCGCGGCTCGCGGTCGGGGTGTACGCCACGACCATCTCGACGCCCCTCTTCTTCGCCCAGGCCGTCGGGCGGTTCGTACGGTCCCGGCGGCGCGGCGAGACCGCGTCCGTGTTCCTGCCGACCGTCCCCGATCTGCTGACCTTCGCCAACGAGATGGAGGTCGAGCGCGACCACGCCCTCGACAAGCCGAAGAAGGACGGCGAGGACGACCCGTACGCCGAGTCCGAGAAGGAGATGGAGGAGGCGAACAAGGAGCAGGACGAGGACACCGGCGAGCAGGAGCAGTTCGCCTTCGAGGCGCTGGAGTCCGAGGCCGTCTTCGACCGGGTGCTCTACGACGGCGCCGAGTTCGGCATGCAGGCCCACCCGGGGAGCGAGGAGGAGCAGGACTACCTGGGCATCCCGGGGCTCCTCGAACCCGACCAGGTGCAGCTGCTGTTGCAGAAGCGGCAGGCCCGGCAGATCGCGCACAGCCGCAAGAAGCCGGACGACGAGGCCGACCTGCTGGAACTGCCCGCGGAACGGCGGCCGGTCGTCTCCCACAAGGAGATGATGGAGCTGCGCAAGCAGCTGAACACGATGGTCAGCGCGTATGTGCATCAGAGCGGGAAGCCGCATGGCGTGATTCATACTGAGCTGCGGCGGGTGTGCGGGGGGCCGCCGAGTGCGGAGGCGACGGCGGGGCAGTTGCGGCAGCGGATCGCCAAGGTGCAGGAGTGGGCCACCCGGATGCGGTAGTCGGTCGGGTGCGGCTGAGTGGGGGTTGCTCGCGCCCACGCGGCGGAGCCGCATATGGATACAGCCCCGCGCCCCTTTCGGGGCGCTGTTGCGAGGGCGTTGCGTGCATCGCTGTGTACATACCGGTGCAATCCGCGGTAGTCCATACCGCCCCGTGACCGGATTCTGGACGGAGGCTTCCGCTCAGCGAACCCCCTTCGCTACTGTCCGGCTACGCACACGCCCCGTGGCAGCGCCGCCGCGGAGCGCAGCCGTGAAGCGACTGGGCCCGGAGCCGCCGGGCCGTCCTGCCGATCGGCGGCCTCTGAAGCGCGTCGCTGACGGGACTCGGCGACGCATCCGCCGCGTCGGAGGTTGCCGACCTCACCACCTAAGGAGTGGGCGTCGTGACCGCGGAGACCTCTCAGACGCTCGACCGGGGCCTCAGGGTCCTCAAACTGCTGGCCGACACGGACCACGGGCTGACCGTCACCGAGCTTTCCACCAAACTGGGCGTGAACCGGACCGTGGTGTACCGGTTGCTCGCCACGCTTGAGCAGCATGCGCTGGTACGGCGTGACCTGGGCGGGCGAGCCCGGGTCGGGCTGGGCGTGCTGCGCCTCGGCAGGCAGGTGCATCCCCTGGTACGGGAAGCCGCCCTGCCTGCGCTGCGTTCGCTCGCCGAGGACATAGGGGCGACAGCGCATCTGACGCTGGTCGACGGGACCGAGGCGCTCGCCGTCGCGGTCGTCGAGCCGACCTGGACCGACTATCACGTGGCCTACCGGGCCGGGTTCCGGCACCCGCTGGACCGCGGGGCCGCCGGCAAGGCGATCCTGGCCGCACGGCACAAGCCGCGGGACGACCCCGGCTACACGCTGACCCACGGCGAACTGGAGGCCGGGGCGAGCGGGGCCGCGGCACCGCTGCTCGGGGTCACCGGTGTCGAGGGCAGCGTCGGAGTCGTGATGCTGGCCGACGCCGTACCGGAACGGGTCGGGGCCCGGGTCATGGACGCGGCCCGGGAGGTCGCGGAGGCGTTGCGCTGAGCGGAGCTGCCGTGCTCGGCGGGGTCGGGGCGATGGCCTGAACAGGTCGCCGCGTTAGATTGACTCCGTGCTCTCACGTCTCACGCGTCTCCAGGCCATCGCCGTCTGTGCGGTTCCCGTCGTGGCTCTGATCGGTACGGCCGTCTTCGCGCCGCTGCCGTTCTCGGTGGCCCAGCCCGGGATGACGGCGAACGTGCTCGGCGACAACAGGGGCACCCCGGTGATCACCATTTCCGGGGCGCCCCTGCGCACGACGAGCGGGCAGCTGCGGATGACGACGATCGAGGCGACCGGGCCGGACGCCCGGGTGTCGCTCGGCGACGTGATCGGCAGCTGGTTCCGGACGGACCGGGCCGTCATGCCGCGCGACTCGGTCTACCCGAGCGGCAACAACGTCAAGGAGATCGAGCAGCACAACACCGAGCAGATGGAGCAGTCGCAGGACGCGGCGGCCCAGGCCGCGCTGAAGTACCTGGACCTGAGTGCGAGCAAGGTCAAGGTGACCCTGAAGCTGGCGGATGTGGGCGGGCCGAGCGCCGGGTTGCTGTTCTCGCTCGGCGTCATCGACAAGCTGGACGGCAACGGCAGCGGGGGAGACCTCACCGGGGGGAAGAACATCGCCGGTACCGGGACCATCAGTGCGGACGGCACGGTGGGGGCCGTGGGCGGGGTCGGGCTGAAGACGCAGGCCGCGCGGCGGGACGGGGCGACCGTCTTTCTTGTGCCGAAGGACGAGTGCGGCGATGCGAAGGGGGAGTTGCCGAAGGGGTTGCGGCTGGTGCCGGTGACGACGCTGAAGGGGGCCGTGTCTGATCTGGTGGCGTTGGAGAAGGGGGAGAAGGTCCCCAGCTGTTGAGTTTCGGGTGCGGGTGGGTGGGGGTTGCTCGCGCAGTTCCCCGCGCCCCTTACGGGGCGCTGAGCCGCGCGGGGCGCTGAGATTACGGGGCGTTGAGCCTTACGGGGCGATTGCCGGGGTCGGAGCTGCCAGGCGGAGGCCTACCTCCACCAGCGTCCAGCCGATCCGCCGGCGCAGTTCTTTCTCCGGCTTGGCCGCCTTCGCCAGCCGGTAGTTCTCCGCCTGGGCGTGCATGTCCGTCATGCGGTACTGGGCGAGCTGGGCCTGCGTCTGCATGGTGTGCCTCTCAGTCCGTCTTGAAGGGGAAGAGGTGCGTGTGGATGCGTACTTGTTCCGACTCCGGGGTGTCCTTGTCGGGGACCAGGTCGCGGTAGCCGTCGATCAGGGCGTGCATCTTCTCGATCAGTTCGAGGGCGAGGTCGGGGGTGAGCCGCAGGCCCATGTCGCTCATGTCGGAGGAGCGGGTCCAGGCCGGGGACCACTGGTCGCGGGTGCCGAGCCAGGCGGCCAGCTCGCGGGTGTGACGTGCGGCGGCCTCCTGCAGGAACACCTCCGTCAGTCCCCGTATCTCCGGACTCGCGTCCTCGAAGTCCGCGCTGTCGTAGGCGATGCCCTGGTCCACCGCCTGCCACCACCGCTCCCGGCCCTTGCCGCGCTCCGGGGCGTCCTCGACGAAGCCGTGTTCGGCGAGCTGGCGCAGGTGGTAGCTGGTCGCTCCGCTGGACTCGCCCAGCCGCTCGGCCAGTTGGGACGCGGTGGCCGGACCGTGCTGCCGCAGGGCGTCCAGCAGCTGCATCCGCAGGGGATGCGCGAGCCCGCGCAGGGAGCGGGCGTCCAGCCGGCGCGGTGGGCGTTTCTCGTGCTCCGTCATGCGTACAAAGATAGCTATGCAAAGGCTCCTTTGCAACACCTCTTTTGCATCGACTTCTTTGGAACTCCCGTGCCCGGTCAGGTCCCCTCGCTGTCCGCCGCGGCCTGCTCCACCAGCGGGATGATCCGCAGCGGAACCGGGTTCTCCATGACGATCGCCGTGGAGGCCCGGACGATGCCCTCGAACCCGACGACCCGGTCGATCACCCGCTGGAGATCGGCGTTGGAGCGGGCCACCAGACGGCACTGCATGTCGCCGGTGCCGGTGGTGGTGTGCAGCTCCAGCACCTCCGGCACGGTCGCCAGGTGCGCTCGCACGTCCGGTCCCTGGCCCTGCCGGATCTGGAGGGTGGCGAACGCGGTGACCGGGTAGCCGAGGGCCGCCGGGTCCACCTGGGGACCGAACCCCTGGATCACGCCGTTCGACTGAAGCCGGTCCAGGCGTGCCTGCACGGTCCCCCGGGCCACCCCCAGCCGGCGTGACATCTCCAGAACCCCGATGCGCGGCTCCCGTGCCAGCAGCACCAGGATCCGCCCGTCCAGATGATCGATCGCCATGTCCGCCTCCGTAGATGGTCACCCTGTACAGAAAGTCCGCCGTTGTGGCCTTATTGCTGAGCATATTGTCCAGCAGAAATGCCATCTGTTGCGCACCTTGCCTGCCGGGTTCACCCTTCGGACATGACGCAGACCACACACCACACTCCCGTTGCGACCGCCCGGCAGGCCGACCCCTTCCCGGTCAGGGGAATGGACGCGGTCGTCTTCGCCGTGGGCAACGCCAAGCAGGCGGCGCACTACTACTCCACCGCCTTCGGCATGCGGCTGGTCGCGTACTCCGGACCGGAGAACGGCAGCCGCGAGACCGCGAGCTACGTCCTGGAGAACGGCTCGGCCCGGTTCGTCCTCACCTCCGTGGTGCGGCCGGACACCGAGTGGGGCCACTTCCTGTCCCGCCATGTGGCCGAGCACGGCGACGGGGTCGTCGACCTCGCCATCGAGGTCCCGGACGCCCGTGCCGCGTACGCCTACGCGGTCGAGCACGGCGCGCGGTCGGTGGCCGAGCCGTACGAACTCAAGGACGAGCACGGCAGCGTCGTCCTCGCCGCGATCGCCACGTACGGCGAGACCCGCCACACCCTCGTCGAGCGGACCGGTTACGACGGCCCGTACCTCCCGGGGTACGTCGTCGCGACCCCGATCGTCGAACCCCCCGCCCGCCGCACCTTCCAGGCCGTCGACCACTGCGTCGGCAACGTCGAACTCGGCCGGATGAACGAATGGGTCGGCTTCTACCACCGGGTCATGGGCTTCACGAACATGAAGGAGTTCGTGGGCGACGACATCGCCACCGAATACAGCGCGCTGATGTCGAAGGTGGTCGCCGACGGCACCCTCAAGGTCAAGTTCCCGATCAACGAGCCCGCGGTCGCCAAGAAGAAGTCCCAGATCGACGAGTACCTGGAGTTCTACGGCGGGGCGGGCGTCCAGCACATCGCGCTCAACACGAACGACATCGTCGAGACGGTACGGACCATGCGCGCGGCCGGCGTCGAGTTCCTGGACACCCCCGGCAGCTACTACGACACCCTCGGCGAGTGGGTCGGCGACACCCGCGTCCCGCTGGACACCCTGCGCGAGCTGAAGATCCTCGCCGACCGCGACGAGGACGGCTACCTGCTCCAGATCTTCACCAAGCCGGTCCAGGACCGGCCCACGGTCTTCTTCGAGATCATCGAACGCCATGGCTCGATGGGCTTCGGCAAGGGCAACTTCAAGGCCCTCTTCGAAGCGATCGAACGAGAACAGGACCGCCGCGGCAACCTCTGACCCCACGGCTGGCCCGACAGGCCCCCTACCCCGGCCAAGCTCCCGGCGCTCAGCCGCGACGGCGCGACTCGGCGGCGCCCGGCCCGCTCTGTCCCCGACCTACTGCGGTAGTTCCTCGTTCGGTGGCTGGTTGCCGAGGGATGTGAGGGTGGTGTGGGCTGCCGGGGTCTGGAGGGGGGAGAAGTACGGGTTGATGCGGAGGGCGTCCTGGAGGTGGCGGCGGGCCGGGGCTTCGAGGTCCAGGTCGCGTTCGATCATGCCCCGGTGGAAGGCGTACAGCGCGCTGCGGACCCCGCCGCCCTTCGTCGAGTCGGTCGCGATGGAGGCGTAGCGCAGCGCCTCCTTGTCGTCGCCGGCCCGGTGCAGGGCCCAGCCGAGGGCGTCGGCGACCTCGATGCCGGGCTGGCGCTCCCACTCGGCCGTCAGCCGCTCCACCGCCTCCTGGACGTCCCCGTGGTCCGCCTCGTACTGCCCGATCACCAGATCGTCGTCGACCCCGGCCTCCAGCTCCCGCCGCACCTGCGTCCGCATCTGCTCGTACTGCGCCTCCGCCTGCTGCCCCATCCCCAGCGACTCGTACAACTCGGCCAGCTCCAGGGCGACCTGGGGAGCCGGCCGGTGCGCGAGCGCCCCCTGGTACGCCGTGAAGGCCTCCTGCGTCCGGCCCAGCGCGGCCAGCGCCCGCCCCTGCCCGGCCCGCGCGGCCGACTGGTCGGGGTCGAGGCGTACGGCCGCCGTGAAGTGCTGCAGCGCGTCCTCCCGGTCGCCCCGCTCCCAGGCCAGCTGCCCCGCCTGACACAGGTACGCGGCCTGCTCGGCGGGGGTCCGGGCGGCCGCCGCCGCGTCGGTCACCTGGGCCACGGCGTCCTCGCGCCAGCCCCGGTCCCGGTACACCGCGGACGCCCGCGCCATCACCGCCGGCTTCACGTCCGCCCCGGCCTTCAGCGCCGTCAGCTTGTCCAGCGCGGACCGGGCCGCCTTGTAGTCGCCGAGCCCGTTGTACGCGTCGATCAGCACCGGGTACGCCGACCACCGCTTCGGCGCCGTCTTCAGCGCCTCCTCACCGAACCGCTTCGCCTCCGGGAAGTCCCGGCGCGCCACGGCCAGCCCCGCCAGCCCGCTCAGCGCCTCCGTGTTGTTCCGGCCGGCCACCTTGAGGGAGGTCTGCAGCGCGTGCTCGGCCCGGGGATAGTCGCCGGTGTCGGCGGTCCGGCGCGCCCGCTCGACGTACGCGGCCCCGAGCACCGCCCAGGCCCGCGCGTCCTTCGGCTGCGCCCGTACCCGCGCCTCCCGGGCGCCGATGAGCGTCGTGAGATCGGGCAGCATGGTGGGCAGGCCGTTGAGGACGGCCGTCTGCGCCGCCGTGAGCACCGCCGCCCGTGCCGCCGCCCGTGCCGCCGCCTGGGCCCGCGCCCCGGCGGCCGGGGCCGGTGCGGCCCGGTGCGGCTCGTGCGGCCACAGCATCAGCGCGCCGCCGGCCGCCACCCCGCCCGCCAGCGCGACGACCAGCAGCCGCCGCAGCACCCGGCCCCGGCGGTGGCGCGGCGGGGCCGGCTCCGGGAGCAGCGAGGTGGCCGGTGGGGACGGTCGGTTATCCAGCGCGCACATGACGCTTACTGTGCGTCAATACGACGACCCCATCCGGGCGGCCCAAGGACGGCACTCGTGGGGTTCACACCGATGGCCCCGGGTGCGACGCTGTGATCATGAGCCGTATCGAAGCGCCTCGGGACGAGGCAACCAGCAACCTCACCGACCGGCTCCTCGCGGGCCTGCCGGCCGACGCGGTCCTCGTCGACCCCGACGTGACCGCCTCCTACGCCAACGACATGGCGAGCTTCTGCCCGGCCGGCACCCCGGCCGTCGTCGTACTGCCGCGCACCGTCGAACAGGTCCAGCACGTCATGCGGGTCGCCACCGAGCTGCGCGTGCCGGTCGTCCCGCAGGGCGCCCGGACCGGCCTGTCCGGCGCGGCCAACGCCACCGACGACTGCATCGTGCTGTCCCTGACGAAGATGGACCGGGTCCTGGAGATCTCGCCGGTGGACCGCATCGCGGTCGTCGAGCCCGGCGTCATCAACGCCACCCTCTCCCGCGCGGTCGAGGAACACGGCCTCTACTACCCGCCGGACCCCTCCAGCTGGGAGATGTGCACGATCGGCGGCAACATCGGGACGGCCTCGGGCGGACTGTGCTGCGTGAAGTACGGGGTCACCGCCGAGTACGTGCTCGGTCTGGACGTCGTCCTCGCGGACGGGCGGCTGATGTCCACCGGCCGCCGTACGGCGAAGGGCGTCGCGGGGTACGACCTCACCCGCCTCTTCGTCGGCTCCGAGGGCTCGCTCGGCATCGTCGTACGGGCCGTGCTCGCGCTGAAGCCCAAGCCGCCGCAACAGCTGGTGCTGGCCGCCGAGTTCGGCTCCGCGACCGCCGCCTGCGAGGCGGTGTGCCGGATCATGGAGGGCGGTCATGTGCCGTCCCTGCTCGAACTGATGGACCGTACGACCGTGAAGGCGGTCAACACACTCACCCGTATGGGCCTGCCGGAGTCCACCGAGGCCCTGCTCCTCGCCGCCTTCGACACCCCGGACCCGGCCGCCGACCTCGCCGCGGTCGGCAAGCTCTGCGAGGCCGCGGGCGCCACCCAGGTGGTCCCGGCCGACGACGCCGCCGAGTCCGAACTCCTGCTCCAGGCCCGCCGGTCCTCGCTCGTCGCCCTGGAGGCCGTCAAGGGCACCACGATGATCGACGACGTGTGCGTGCCCCGCTCCCGGCTCGGCGACATGATCGAGGGCGTCGAGCGCATCGCCGCGAAGCACCGGCTGACCATCGGGGTCGTCGCACACGCGGGCGACGGCAACACCCACCCGACCGTCTGCTTCGACGCGCAGGACCCCGACGAGTGCCGGCGCGCCCGCGAGTCCTTCGACGAGATCATGGGCCTCGGCCTGGAACTCGGCGGCACCATCACCGGCGAACACGGCGTCGGTGTCCTGAAGAAGGAGTGGCTGGCCCGGGAGATCGGACCGGTGGGGGTGGAGATGCAGCGGGCCGTGAAGGGCGTCTTCGACCCGCTGGGCATCCTCAACCCCGGCAAGCTGTTCTGATCCCATACAGCTCCCATGCAGCTGCCATCCGGCTCCCATCCGGCGGGGCCCTCACTGGGCGAGCAGCTGGTCGAGCGCCTCGTCGATCCCCAGCCGCCCGCCCTCACTCCCCGGGGGCACCACCCGCAGGGTCCGTTCCAGCCAGGCGGACACCTGGGGGATCGGTGCTTCGAGCAGGGCGTCACCGTCGGGTGAACTCAGCGCCATCAGCACGACGCTGCGGCCCTCCGACTTCGTCGGCCACACCCGCACGTCCCCGTGCCCGCACGGCCGGAACACCCCCTCCACCAGCAGGTCGCGGGCGAAGGTCCAGTGGACCGGGAACTCGGAGTTGACGTGGAAGCTGACGTGGACGGCGTACGGGTCGTCGGAGCGGTAGGTCAGCCGGGCCGGGACCGGGATGCTCCGCTCGGGGGACAGGATGAGCCGCAGCTCCAGTTCGCGCTCCACCACGGTGTGATGCATGACGTCCGTTTCCTCTCTCGGTCAGTCGTACGGGCGCCTGCGACCGGGCCCGTACGAGTGGAGAGCGGCTGGGGCCGCGAGCATTACGCGGGTTCCGGGAAATTTTTTTCCGATGCGGTGAAGGGGGTGCACAGGGCTGCCCGGAAAGGGGCGGGTCCTGCGGGACTGGCGGTGACGGGCACCCGGGTCTGATAGATGTGGAGGCTCCCACATGACCCCCGAGCAGATACGGGATGACGGACATGACCGCCCCAACCCCGGCACCCGGTGACGAACGGCCCCGCGAGGGCTACTACCCGGACCCGTCCATCCCCGGCTACGTCCGTTACTGGAACGGCGCCGCGTGGGTGCCGGGCACCAGCCGCCCGGCCCCGTCCGACGGCGAACCCCTCGTCGCGCCGCCCGGCTCACACCCGGCGGCTCCCGCTGCTCCCGCGGCCCCGGCGGCCTCCCCGGCCCCGGCGGTCGAGGAGACCGGCCCGCACTTCTTCGACGAGGACCCGCAGCCGGGCGGTGCGGGCGGCTGGGGAGCCGCCGGGGGCGCCTGGGGCACCGGCTCCCCGGCCCAGCCGGACGGCAGGTCGTCCCGCGCCGACGGCACGGCGTCGATCCCGCCGGCGGACCAGGGGGACGTCGACTCCGGCGGCACGTTCGTCTTCCGCAGGCCGACGGTCGGCCCGGCGGCGACCCCGCCGGCCGCACAGCCGCCGATGGACGACGGCACGCTGACCTTCCGGCCGATCCGGGGCGAGAACACGCCGGACTCCGGGTCCGGTGGGCCTGGCGGCTCCGGTGGGCCCGGCGGCCCCGGTGGTGCGGCCGGTTTCGGTGCGCAGGGTCCGGTCGGTGCTCCCGGCACCGCGCGCCCCGGCTTCGGCGCCGGAAAGGCGGCCGCCGCCCGCGCCGCCGCGGCCCAGCCGCCGTCCGGACCCGCCGCGGCCCCCGCCCCGGCCCCCCAGCCTGCCGCCCCGCGACCTGCCGTCCCCCAGGCCGTCGCCCCCGCCCTCCCCCCGCAGCAGTCCGCCGCGCCCCGGTCCCCGATGGCCCCGGCCACGCCCATGGCCTCCGGTGCCGGCGGCGGGCAGTCCTCCTGGGCGCAGCAGGTGCACCAGCTCGCCGGCGACGCGCAGGCCGCCCCCTGGAAGCCGCCGGTCGAGGACCCCTTCCAGGCGGCCGCCCGGCGACAGGCGGCGGCCCGGCCCGCCGGGCTCGGCAAGCGGTTCGCGGCGCGGCTCGTCGACAGCCTGGTCGTCGGCGCGGTGACCGCGGTCGCCGCCGTACCGTTCGGGACCAAGGCCGCCGACCACGTGCAGGACAAGATCGACGCGGCCAAGCTGTCCGGCCGGACCGAGACCGTCTGGCTGCTCGACGGCACCACCGGCGTCTACCTCGGCATCGTGCTCGCCGTCCTGCTCCTGGTCGGCGTCCTCTACGAGGTGCTGCCCACCGCCAAGTGGGGCCGCACGCTCGGCAAGAAGCTGTTCGGCTTGGAGGTACGGGACATCGAGGGCCACGAGCCGCCCGCTTTCGGCGCCGCCCTGCGCCGCTGGCTGGTGTACACCGTGCCCGGACTGCTCGGCATCGGGATCGTCGGCGTCGCCTGGTGCCTGTTCGACCGGCCCTGGCACCAGTGCTGGCACGACAAGGCGGCGCACACCTTCGTCGCCGGATAGGCAGCCGGACACGTCGTAACCCTTACGGCGGCTCGCCGGATGCGGGCCGGGCGGCTTCGCGGTCCACTCGGGCCATGAGCACCGAACCGCCCCCGCCGCCCGGCTCCGGAGAGCCGCCGGAGGACGACCCGTTCAGGAAGCAGCCCCCGTCGGAGGGGGACGGCCGGGGTTCGGGCTCGCCGTACGACACCCCGTACGGCGGCTCGCAGCCCCCGCCGCCCTCCTACGGCGGCGGCCCCTACGGAGCAGGCGGCGGGCCCCACGGAGCAGGCGGCCCCTACGACGGCGGCGGTGGCGGAGCCGGTGGCTACCCCGCCGATCCCCTCGCCGGGATGCCGCCGCTCGCCGACAGCGGCAAGCGCACCCTGGCGCGGATCATCGACATGATCCTGGTGGGCATCGTGGTCGTACTGCTCACCCTGGCGTTCGGGGTGAGCGAGTACCAGATGGACGGCGAGAAGATCTCGGCCGGCCGGTCCCTCGTCCAGTCGCTCGTCGCCGCCGTCCTGTTCGTCGCCTACGACACCCTGCTGATCGCCAGGTCCGGGCAGACCCTCGGCATGAAGTGGCTCGGCATGCGGGTCGCCAACCTGTCCGACGGCGCCACGCCCTCCACCCAGACCTCGCTGCTGCGTGCCCTGGTGCTGTGGGTGCCGTTCGCCTTCTGCTGCGCCTGCATCTGGACGGTGATCTGCGGCGGCTGGAGCTACTTCGACAAGCCGTACAAACAGGGCCTGCACGACAAGGCCGCGAAGACGGTCGTGGTCAGCACGAGCGCGTAGCGGGGGCCGGCACCGGGAGGGCCGGGGGCGCACAAGCAGTCGGCGGGTGCGTCAGTCTCACGGACCCCCCCACTTCACTGGTGTGCGTGCGTCAGGACGCGGTGGGCTCCCGGACGGGCTCGGCCGTGGCGGCCGCCACGGTCTCCCGGTGCACGGGGACCCGGATCTCGGGCAGGGGGGTCGGGGCGGCGGGCTCGGACTGTGCGACCGTACGCGGCCGGGGGAGCGGAACCGTCATGGCCACCAGCAGTCCCAGACCGAGCGCGGCGAGCGCGATGACCGCGATCCCGATGCCCGAACTCGTCTGTGACAGCAGCAGCATGGCGAGCGTCGAGCAGATCACGGTGCAGGAACCGTAGACGAGCTGTGCCGGGGTCGGACGAGGCATGGCAATCGTGTCCTCGGAAGATGTGGGGGTGAGACGGGGAACCGGCCTTGTTTTCCACCGGCTTCCGGGCGTTCCACCGTTCGACTCTATTCGCGTGCATGCCCGAGCGGAACGACCGGTAAGCGTGACCTAACCCACGGTACCGGTGCACAGGGGGCGCACGGTCGCATGGCATACGGCAACCAGAGGCATATGCGCGCCGGTTGAGAGGGGCGCTTGGGGGGTACCGCGGGCCCCGGTGTCCGTAAAGCGAACTTCTTCTCCGCATAGTGCAGTTGAACTGTCCGAGTCAAGGTCTGTCTTTTTCCGTAAACCAGTAGTCAAATATCGTCACTTGAATCGACGCGTTGAACGTGCGCGCACGGACCCCCAACCATCACCCGGTCCTCCTTGCCGTGCGCGCGGCGCGGGGGAGGAACTCAAGTGACCAGCAGACCCTGGACGTTCAGAGCACTCGCCGTCGGCGTGACGCTCGCGACCGCCTCCGTGGGCTTCGCCACCTTCGCGGTCGCGGAGGCCGCGACCGTGGCGGCGTCCACCAGCACCGTCGACCGGCACGACCCGTCGACGAAGCAGGAGGAGCACGACCTCGACGGCCCTCTGAGCAAGACCCAGGAGGCCCAGCGCCAGGAGGCCCTCGACCAGGTCATATCCGGCAAGGCCCAGGTCAAGGACCGCGACGGTTCGAAGGTCGTCCAGCTCAAGGGCAAGAAGGGCGACAGCAAGTACGTCGAACTCGGCCGCGAGAAGACGGACAAGATCTTCACGATCCTCGTCGAGTTCGGCGACCAGACGGACCCGCGGTACAACGGCACGGCCGGCCCGCTGCACAACCAGATAGCCGCGCCCGACCGCACCCAGGACAACTCCACGGCCTGGCAGGCGGATTACAACCAGCAGCACTTCCAGGACCTCTACTTCGGCACCGGCAAGAACACCGAGTCGCTGAAGAAGTACTACGAGAAGCAGTCCTCGGGCCGCTACTCGGTCGACGGTGAGGTCACCGACTGGGTCAAGGTCCCCTACAACGAGGCCCGTTACGGCAACAACGCCTGCGGCTCCACCACCTGCTCCAGCGTCTGGAACCTGGTGAAGGACGGCGTGAACGCCTGGGTCGCCGACCAGGAGGCGGCCGGCGTGTCCGCCGCCGCCATCAAGACGGACCTCGCCCAGTACGACCAGTGGGACCGTTACGACTACGACGGCGACGGCAACTTCAACGAGCCCGACGGCTACATCGACCACTTCCAGATCGTGCACGCCGGCGAGGACGAGTCCGCGGGCGGCGGTGCCCAGGGCACCGACGCGATCTGGGCGCACCGCTGGTACGCCTTCGGCACCGACGCCGGCGCCACCGGCCCCACGGACAACAAGCTCGGCGGCACCCAGATCGGTGACACCGGCATCTGGGTCGGCGACTACACCATGCAGCCGGAGAACGGCGGCCTCGGCGTCTACGCCCACGAGTACGGCCACGACCTCGGCCTGCCGGACGAGTACGACACCAACGGCGGCGAGAACTCCACCGGTTTCTGGACCCTGATGTCCTCCGGCTCCTGGCTGGGCACCGGCAAGGAAGCGATCGGCGACCTGCCGGGCGACATGAACGCCTGGGACAAGCTGCAGCTCGGCTGGCTCAACTACGACGTGGCCAAGGCGGGCACGAAGTCCAGCCACAAGCTGGGCGTCGCCGAGTACAACACCAAGAACAAGCAGGCCACGGTGGTCACCCTCCCCGACAAGGCGGTCACCACCACCGTGGTCACCCCGGCCCAGGGCTCGGCCCAGTGGTGGAGCGGCAGCGGCGACAACCTCAAGAACACCCTGACCCGCGACGTCGACCTCACCGGCAAGTCGTCCGCCACGCTGAACCTGGACGGCTGGTACGACATCGAGTCGGGCTACGACTACCTCTACACCGAGGTGTCCACCGACGGCGGCGCCAACTGGACCGCCCTGGACGGCACGGTGAACGGTGCGGCCATCCCGCGCGACGGCAGCGACAAGCCGGCGCTCACCGGTTCGGTCGACGCGTACACCAAGCTGTCGTACCCGCTGGACGCCTACGCGGGCCAGAAGATCCAGCTGCGCTTCCGCTACCAGACCGACGGCGGGGTCGCGCTGAAGGGCTTCGCGGCCGACGAGATCACCCTGACCGCGGACGGCTCGACGGTCTTCTCCGACAACGCCGAGTCCGCGGACGCGGCTTGGACCGCTTCCGGCTTCTCCCGCATCGGCGCGTCCTTCACCAAGGACTACGCGCAGTACTACATCGCGGAGAACCGCCAGTACGTGTCGTACGACAAGACCCTCAAGACCGGCCCGTACAACTTCGGCTTCTCGACGACCCGTCCGGACTGGGTGGAGCACTACCCGTACCAGAACGGCCTGTTGATCTGGAAGTGGGACACCTCCGAGGCGGACAACAACACCAGCGTCCACCCCGGTACCGGTCTGATCCTCCCGATCGACTCGCACCCGACGGTGCTGAAGTGGTCCGACGGCACGCTGATGCGCAACCGCGTGCAGGCCTACGACTCGCCGTTCAGCCTCTACGTGACGGACGGCATCACCCTCCACAAGGCGGACGTGGCGACCAAGATCAGGAAGTCCTCCGGGGTGTCGGTCTTCAACGACCACAAGAGCGACTACTACGACGCCTCGAACCCGGCCGGCGGTGTCAAGATCACTGACACCAACACGAAGATCAACATCGTGACGGAGGCCCGGGACGGCTCGACGATCTCCCTCCAGGTCGGCCCCGCGGTGAAGTAGTCGGTATATCCGCAGGTCAGACACGTATCGGCGGCGACCCCTTGGCGGGTCGCCGCCGATCGTGTTTAGGTGCGTCCTGTGGATTTCTTATTGACACCGACGCGCACGGGGGTATGACCGCATGGCCGCAGGAGGCTTCTGCAAGCTGCCGAACGGCAGGGTGGTGGTGGCGCTGAACCTACCCAGCCCCGCCACCGCGGACGGCTCGTCCGCCGTCCGGGTACTGGTCCACGCCCAGAACCGCGCCCGGGCCCTGACCAGGCTCCGCAACCTGGGCATGCGAGCGGTCTACCTCCGGGGCAACGCCGCCCCACCCACCCCCGACGAGATCACAGCCGTCCTCCACCACCCCGACGGCCTCATATGGCGAACGGCCCCTGACAACGGTGTCACCCCCCTGGAACTCTGGAGACCGATCAAATCCCTCCTCCGAAGACCCACACCAGCCTGACCACCACTTTCAGCCACCGTCCCGGAGACCTGCGCACCCAGCCCCCACCGGCCGGTCCGGCACCGCCGAGATCCACCGTCGCGGCTGAGCACGGCTGCGGCGGAAATGAGGGTGGCCGGCGGATAAGAGGCGATGGATCGCTGCCGTCCCCGGCAGCCAACCAAGGGGCGCGGGGAACTGCGCGCTCAGCCCCCACCGGCCCGCAGGTGCTCACCGGCCGGTCCGGCACCGCCGAAATCCTCCGCCGCGGCGGAAATGAGGGTGGCCGGCGGACGAAGGATGCGGGCGGTGGTGTTTACACCACCGGCTTGCCTGTCAGTTCCACGCCCGCCTGGCGCAGCTCCTCCAGGGCGCGTTCCGTCGTCGCCTCCGCCACCCCGGCCGTGAGGTCGAGGAGGACCTGGGTGCGGAAACCCTCTTTCGCGGCGTCCAGTGCGGTGGCCCGCACACAGTGGTCGGTCGCGATCCCCACCACGTCCACCTCGTCGATCTTCCGGGCCCGCAGCCACTCCGCCAGCTTGACCCCGTTCTCGTCGACGCCCTCGAAGCCGCTGTACGCCGCCGAGTACGCCCCCTTGCTGAACACCGCGTCCACCGCCCCGGAGGCCACCGCCGGCGCGAAGTTCGGATGGAAGCCCACACCCTCCGTGCCGGCGACACAGTGCGCCGGCCAGCTGCGCACGTAGTCGGGGTTGTCGGCGAAATGGCCCCCCGGCGCGATGTGGTGGTCGCGGGTCGCCACCACGTGGCGGTAGCCGGCGGGGGCCTGCCCGATCAGCTCGGTGATCGCGGCGGCCACATCGGAGCCCCCCGCCACCGCGAGGCTGCCCCCCTCGCAGAAGTCGTTCTGCACATCGACGACGATCAAGGCGCGGCGCATGGTCGGTGTCCTTCGCATTCGATATCGGGTCCGTCGACGGGAGAGACGCGGAAAGAAGGGGTGCGGGCCCGGCCTGAACCTATGAGCCTAGAGACTTACGGGGGCGTAGGGGAGGGGGCTTTGCGGGGCGCGTACGCGGGCACTCGCTCTAGCTACCCGAGCGCCCCTGTGCGTACTCCGTCGGAATGACCGGTTCCCCCCGCGACAGCTGGGTCGCGGAGAGCGGCAGGTTCGCACGGGCCGCCGCGTGCCGGTTGCGGGTCGCGTCCAGGGGCTCACGGGCGACGACCTCGCCGGACTTCACCAGTTCGATCAGCAGCTGCCGGTCGGCCAGGCCGGCCGGAACCTCGCCGGTGCCGACGACCTCGGCCTCCGCCACCCCGTCGGCGTCCAGCCGCCGCGCCGCCCACTTGCGGCCGCCCACGGACGTCTTGCCGCCCGTCGACTTCTTCGCCACCGACACCAGCGGTGCCTTCGGATCGGCGGACCCGGCGCGGGCGACCAGCTTGTAGACCATGGAGCAGGTGGGGTGCCCGGAGCCGGTCACCAGCTGGGTGCCGACGCCGTACGCGTCCACGGGCGCGGCGGCGAGGGAGGCGATGGCGTACTCGTCGAGGTCGGAGGTCACGATGATCCGCGTGTCCCGCGCGCCGAGCTCGTCCAGCTGCTGGCGCACCCGGTGGGCGACCAGCAGCAGGTCGCCGGAGTCGATGCGGACGGCGCCCAGCTCGGGCCCGGCCACCTCCACGGCCGTACGGACCGCCTCGGCGACGTCGTAGGTGTCGACCAGCAGGGTGGTGCCGCGGCCGAGGGAGTCGACCTGGGCGCGGAAGGCGTCCCGCTCGTGGTCGTGGAGCAGGGTGAAGGCGTGGGCGGAGGTGCCGACGGTGGGGATGCCGTAGCGGAAGCCGGCGGCGAGGTCGGAGGTGGTGGCGAAACCGCCGATGTAGGCGGCGCGGGAGGCGGCGACGGCGGCCAGTTCGTGGGTGCGGCGGGCGCCCATCTCGATCAGCGGGCGGTCCCCGGCGGCCGAGGACATCCGGGAGGCGGCGGCCGCGATCGCGGAGTCGTGGTTGAGGATGGAGAGGATCACGGTCTCCAGGAGCACGCACTCGGCGAAGGAGCCCTCCACCCGCATGATCGGCGAGCCCGGGAAGTACATCTCGCCCTCGGGGTAGCCCCAGATGTCGCCGCTGAAGCGGTAGCCGGCGAGCCATTCCAGGGTCGGCCCGTCGACGATGTTCCGCTCCTGGAGGAAGCGGAGGACGTCCGCGTCGAAGCGGAAGTTCTCGACCGCGTCCAGGACGCGTCCGGTGCCCGCCACGACGCCGTACCGGCGCCCCTCGGGCAGCCGCCGGGTGAAGACCTCGAAGACGCTCCGCCGCTCGGCCGTACCCGCCTTGAGGGCGGCCTGCAGCATCGTCAGCTCGTACTGGTCCGTGAAGAGCGCGGTCGACGGGACGTCCACCGGCAGGCCAAGGTCCGCAGTGTTCATGGCCACAGATGCTACACCCCTTCGCGTCAGTGTGACGATTTAAGGGGCCCGTGGCAGCATGGGCCTTGTGACGTCACCCGCTCCCGTAGAGATCGAACGCACCGAGTCGGCGGAGGAGGCCTTCGCCGTCCCCGAGCCGGACGTCCCGTGGATCACGCTCGTGCACAACGACCCGGTGAACCTCATGAGCTACGTGACGTACGTCTTCCAGACGTACTTCGGCTATCCCAAGGACAAGGCCACCAAGCTCATGCTGGACGTCCACCACAAGGGCCGCGCGGTCGTCTCCAGCGGCAGTCGCGAGGAGATGGAACGCGACGTGCAGGCGATGCACGGCTACGGCCTGTGGGCCACCCTCCAGCAGGACCGGAAGTAGCCACCCCCGCCGGCCACCCCCTCGACTGGCCCCGATCAGCTCCGGAAGCAGCGAATCCCCTCCATGCCAGGAATCTTCGAACCGCTCCCCGGCGGCGGCGCGGCCGTCGCGCTCGACGACGTCGAGATCTCCATCATCCGGTCGCTGGCCGTCCAGCTCCTGGAGCTCATCGGCCCCGGCCCCGCCGAGGACGCCCCCGACGACCCGCTCGCCGAACTGTTCGCCGAGGGGCCGAGCGAGGCGCCCAGCGACCCGGTGCTGCGCCGGCTCTTCCCGGACGCCTACGGCGACCCGGAGCGGCTCCCGCAGTCCTCCGAGGAGGCCGCGGAGCAGCAGGCCCACTCCGCGGAGTTCCGCCGCTACACCGAGAACGACCTCAGGGCCGGCAAGCGGGAGAGCGCCCTCGCGGTGATCCGCTCCCTCGACGCCCTCGCCCCGGAGGGGAAGGGCGGCGACGCCGTCCTCAAGCTGGCGCCCGAGGAGTCCCGGCTGTGGCTCGGCGCCCTCACCGACCTGCGCCTGGCGATCGGCTCCCGCCTCGACATCACCGACGAGGACGACACCGACCTGCTCTACCGGCTCCCTGACGAGGACCCGCGCAAGCCGATGGTGATGGCGTACCTGTGGCTCGGCGGCCTCCAGGAGACCCTGGTGGCGACCCTTATGCCGTAATCCGTCCAGAATTCGTCCCGGTTTCGTGTTCGCTCAGAGGACGCTCAAATCCGGATAACGATCCCGTCACCGTTGCGGCCTGGTATGACCTTTTCGGTCGCGCTTTGTCCGCTTCTTCCAGTGGTGTGCGCCACAATCCCTCTCGGCGGAATCCGGTGATCAGCGTTGCGGCCGTGATAAATCTTCACGACCGCCCGGCGAACACCACCCACGTGTACGTCCGGGTGCGCCACCGAACCGGCAACCACCGGTCAGGCACCGCTCCAGCAATCCGGGGGGATCGAAACCCGATCCGAGGCCGACGAGAGGCCCGGGTCGGCATGGAGAAAGGCGCACACCACACATGACCTCCGCTCAGGTCGACACGTCGGAGAAGTCCTCCGGGACCTCCGGAGCCTCCGAAGAGGGGTACGAGCGCGGGCTCGGCAGCCGCCAGGTCCAGATGATCGCCATCGGCGGCGCCATCGGCGTCGGGCTCTTCCTGGGCGCCGGGGCGAACATCGCCAAGGCCGGCCCCAGCCTCATCCTGATGTACGCCCTCGCCGGCGGCATCATCTTCTTCATCATGCGGGCCCTCGGCGAGCTGCTGGTCTACCGTCCGGTCTCCGGCTCCTTCGCCGAGTACTCCCGCGAGTTCCTCGGCCCGTTCTTCGGCTACTTCACCGGCTGGACGTACTGGCTGATGTGGGTCGTCACCGGCATGGCCGAACTGACGGCCGCCGCGATCTACGTGAACTACTGGTTCCCGTCGGTCCCGCAGTGGGTGACCGCGCTGGTCTTCCTGGTGGTCCTCTTCGGGGTCAACCTGATCTCCGTGAAGGTCTTCGGAGAGCTGGAGTTCTGGTTCTCCATGGTCAAGGTCACCGCCCTGATCGGCATGATCGTGATCGGTCTCGGCGTCCTCACCTTCGGCTTCAGCGCCGCCGGCGACACCGCGTCGGCCGCGAACCTCTACCAGTTCGACGGCTTCTTCCCCAAGGGCGTCGGCTCCTCCCTGATGACCCTTCAGGGCGTCATGTTCGCCTACCTCGCGGTCGAGCTGGTCGGCGTCACCGCCGGCGAGTCGGAGAACCCGGAGAAGACCCTCCCCAAGGCGATCAACACGCTTCCCTGGCGTATCGCCCTCTTCTACGTCGGTGCGCTCACCGTCATCCTCTGCGTCGTGAAGTGGACGGAGTTCGCCCCGGGCGTCAGCCCCTTCGTGGCCGCCTTCGCGAAGATCGGCATCCCGGCGGGCGCCGGCATCGTCAACTTCGTCGTGCTGACCGCCGCCCTGTCCTCCTGCAACTCCGGCATGTACTCCACCGGCCGCATGCTGCGGAACCTGGCCGACAGCGGCGAGGCCCCGGCCGTGTTCCGGAAGCTCTCCGCGTCGAAGACCCCGGCGTTCGGCATCACCGTCTCGGTGCTCTTCATGGGCATCGGCGTGGTCCTCAACTACGTCGTCCCGGAGAAGGCGTTCGGCTACGTCACCTCCGTCGCCACCGCGGCCGGCATCTGGACCTGGCTGATGATCCTGATCAGCCACGTCCTGTACCGCCGCGCGGTCGACGCGGGCCGCCTGCCGGCCTCCGCCTTCCCGGCCCCCGGCGGCGCGAAGTGCAGCTGGATCGCGATCGTCTTCCTCCTCTTCGTCACCGGCCTGATCGCGTACGACGGCGACTCCCGGGTCTGCCTGTACGTCATGGCCGGCTGGGCCGCCGCGCTGGGCGTCGGCTGGCTGGTGCTGAAGAGCCGCAACCCCGAGGTCGCCGAGCGCCGCGCGCCGGCACCGCTGGAAAAGGTGAGCTGACCCCAGAACCAACCCCTCCAGGACGCCCGCCGCGGGGAGCACTCGTGGCGCCCCCTGCGGCAGCCGCTCAGGGCGTCCGGCATCCGGGCCGTCCCGTACCAGCCTTCGGTACGGGGCGGCCCTCTGCTTATCCTGGCGACCATGCTGACCATCACCCAGGCCCTCGTCGACCAGATCGTCGCCCATGCGCGCAAGGACCACCCCGACGAGGCGTGCGGCGTCGTCGCGGGGCCGGCGGGCTCGGACCGGCCCGAGCGGTTCATCCCGATGCTGAACGCGGCGATGTCCCCCACGTTCTACGAGTTCGACTCCGGGGATCTGCTCAAGCTGTACCGGGAGATGGACGACCGCGACGAGGAGCCGGTGGTCGTCTACCACTCCCACACGGCGACGGAGGCGTACCCGTCCCGCACCGACATCAGCTACGCCAACGAGCCCGGCGCCCACTACGTCCTCGTCTCCACCGCCGACACCGACGCCCTGGGCGACTTCCAGTTCCGCTCATACCGCATCGTGGACGGCAAGGTCACAGAGGAAGAGATCACCATCGTCGAGACCTACTGACCCCTCAGCCCGCCTTTTTTCCGCAGCGACGATGCTCAGCCGCGTCGGCGGGGCGCGGAGAACTGCACCCTCAGCCCCCACCGGCCGGTCCGGCACCGCCGGAATCCGCCGTCGCGGCGGAAATGAGGGTGACCGGCGCAGAAGAGGCGACGGATTCTTTGCCGGTCCGGGCAGCGAACCAGGGGGCGCGGGGAACTGCGCGCTCAGCCCCCACCGGCCTGCAGATGCTCACCGGCCGGTCCGGCACCGCCGGAATCCGCCGCTGCGGCGGAAATGAGGGTGGCCGGTGCAGAGGGGGCGACGGATTCTTTGCCGGTCCGGGCAGCCAACCAGGGGGCGCGGGGAACTGCGCGCTCAGCCCCCACCGGCCCGCAGGCGGCCATCGGCCGTCGCAGGGCGGTACTGCCCCGCGCCCCCGGGGAGGGTCTCAGTCCCTGGGCGGAATTGGTCCGGCATGTGGAATCACACTCCAGGACCCGTACTGGGAATCGATACGATGACCCCATGGTTCTGAACGACGTGGGCGACAAGGCGCGGGGCACCCTGCTCGTGGCGCGGCTGCACGTCGACCTGTGCAGGCTGAACAGCGCCATCTGTTGACGTTTCCCTGCCGCCGTACGGCCATGAGCCGCGGCGTGCTGCTGTGCGCGCCCAACCACCCAGACTTCCCGACAGGAGCCCGCAACCATGGCCATCGAGGTCCGCATCCCGACCATCCTCCGCCAGTACACCGACGGTCAGAAGGCGGTGGAGGGCAGCGGTGACACCCTCACCGAGCTGTTCGCCGACCTCGAGACCCGGCACCCGGGCATCCACGCCCGCATCGTGGACGACGGCAAGCTGCGCCGCTTCGTCAACGTGTACCTGAACGACGAGGACGTCCGTTTCGTCGACGGCATCAACACCAAGCTCACCGACGGCGACACCGTGACGATCCTGCCGGCCGTGGCCGGCGGCATGGCCTGAGATCGGCATGCGCTACGACTCCCCGTTGGCCGCGGTCGGCAACACCCCCCTGGTGCGCCTGCCGCGGCTCTCGCCGTCCGCCGACGTCCGGATCTGGGCCAAGCTGGAGGACCGCAACCCGACCGGCTCGGTCAAGGACCGCCCCGCCCTGCACATGATCGAGCAGGCCGAGAAGGACGGCCGGCTGACCCCTGGCTGCACCATCCTGGAGCCGACCTCGGGGAACACCGGCATCTCCCTCGCCATGGCCGCCAAGCTCAAGGGCTACCGGATGGTCTGCGTGATGCCCGAGAACACCTCGCAGGAGCGGCGGGACCTGCTGGGCATGTGGGGCGCGGAGATCATCTCCAGCCCGGCCGCGGGCGGTTCCAACACCGCCGTACGGGTGGCGAAGGAACTGTCCGCCGAGCATCCCGACTGGGTGATGCTCTATCAGTACGGCAACCCGGACAACGCCGGTGCGCACTACGCGACCACCGGTCCGGAGATCCTCGCCGACCTGCCGTCCGTCACGCACTTCGTGGCGGGGCTGGGGACCACCGGCACGCTGATGGGCGTCGGCCGGTACCTGCGCGAGCACAAGCCCGACGTGAAGATCGTCGCCGCCGAACCCCGGTACGACGACCTCGTGTACGGGCTCCGGAACCTCGACGAGGGCTTCGTGCCCGAGCTGTACGACGCCTCCGTGCTCACCACCCGCTACTCCGTCGGCTCCGCGGACGCCGTGACCCGGACCCGGGACCTGCTCCAGCAGGAGGGCATCTTCGCGGGCATCTCCACCGGCGCCGCGCTGCACGCCGCGATCGGCGTCGGGAAGAAGGCCGTACAGGCCGGCGAGAGCGCGGACATCGTGTTCGTGGTCGCCGACGGCGGCTGGAAGTACCTCTCGACCGGCGTGTACACCGCCGCCACCACCGAGGAAGCCATCGAGACCCTGCAGGGTCAGCTCTGGGCATAGCCCTCATCATGTACGCGCCAACCCCCTCCTATGAGGGGGCTAAGCGCTGCCTATGGCGGAGCAAAGATCTTCGCCCGGGGGAACCGGTCCCCGGCGAACCCCGCTAGGTTCCTCTCCGTCCTGTCATGCCACGCACATCGGCATCCCAGGGTGTTCGAAGTGTCATGCTCATGACCGCGCACTCTGCCGCCGCTACGCGCGTCACGGGCCTGCCTTGTAACCCCACCGATGGAGGCAGTACCCCCATGCGTGAATCACGACGGAGCCTGCGAAGACTCCTGGCCTTCGCTTTCCCCGCCCTCGCCCTCACCGTCTCCGGTTTCGTCGCGGCACCGACCGCGCAGGCATCGGCGCACACCATCGCCCCCCGGGCCACCGCCCAGACCACCCGGGCCGCCCAGAACGCCAAGGCCCTCACCGACCCCGCCCGGCAGGCCGTGCACAGCACCGGCAAGGCCGGCCAGAAGGTGCCCACCACGCACCTGTGCGCCACCGTCAGCAAGCCCGGTGAGGTCAACTGCTTCGCGCAGCGCCGCACCGACATCAAGCAGCAGCTGGCCGCCGCACTCGCCGCCGCCCCCTCCGGCCTGAGCCCGACCAACCTGCACAGCGCCTACAACCTGCCCTCGACGGGCGGCTCCGGTCTGACCGTCGCCGTGGTCGACGCCTACAACGACCCGAACGCCGCCTCCGACCTGGCCACCTACCGCTCCACGTACGGCCTGTCGGCGTGCACCGTCGCCAACGGCTGCTTCAAGCAGGTCAGCCAGACCGGTTCGACGACCTCGCTGCCCACGAACGACTCCGGCTGGGCCGGCGAGGAAGCGCTCGACATCGACATGGTCAGCGCCGTCTGCCCGAACTGCAACATCATCCTCGTCGAGGCCAGCTCCGCCACCGACTCCGACCTCGGCACCGCCGAGAACGAGGCCGTCGCGCTCGGCGCCAAGTTCGTCTCCAACAGCTGGGGCGGCTCCGAGTCCTCCTCCCAGACCAGCGAGGACACCTCGTACTTCAAGCACCCGGGTGTCGCGATCACCGTCTCCGCCGGTGACGAGGACTACGGCGCCGAGTACCCGGCGACCTCCCAGTACGTGACCGCCGTCGGCGGCACCGCGCTGTCCACCTCCTCCAGCACCCGCGGCTGGACCGAGTCCGTGTGGAAGACCAGCTCCTCCGAGGGCACCGGCTCCGGCTGCTCCGCCTACGACGCCAAGCCGAGCTGGCAGACCGACACCGGCTGCACCAAGCGCATGGAGTCCGACGTCTCCGCGGTCGCCGACCCGGCCACCGGCGTGGCGGTCTACGACACCTACGGCGGCTCCGGCTGGGCGGTCTACGGCGGTACGAGTGCCTCCTCGCCGATCATCGCCGGTGTGTACGCCCTCGCGGGCACCCCGGGTTCGAGCGACTACCCGGCGAAGTACCCCTACTCCCACACCAGCAACCTGTACGACGTCACCAGCGGCAACAACGGCTCCTGCTCCACCTCGTACTTCTGCACCGCCGGCACCGGCTACGACGGCCCGACCGGCTGGGGCACCCCGAACGGCACCGCCGCCTTCACCTCCGGCACCACCACCGGCAACACGGTGACCGTCACCAACCCGGGCAGCCAGTCCACCGTGACCGGCAGCTCGGTCAGCCTGCAGATCTCCGCGAGCGACAGCGCGGGCGCGACCCTCACCTACAGCGCCAGCGGCCTGCCCACCGGCCTGTCCATCTCCAGCTCCACCGGCCTGATCTCCGGCACGGCGTCCACCGCGGGCACCTACAGCACCACCGTCACCGCGACCGACTCCACCGGCGCCTCCGGCACCGCCTCCTTCACCTGGACCGTCAGCACCAGCGGCGGCGGTGGCACCTGCACCTCCACGCAGCTGCTCGGCAACCCCGGCTTCGAGTCGGGCAACACCACCTGGACCGCGAGCAGCGGCGTCATCACCAGTGACAGTGGCGAGGCGGCGCACGCCGGCTCCTACAAGGCGTGGCTCGACGGCTACGGGTCGACCCACACCGACACGCTGTCCCAGTCGGTGACGATCCCGTCCGGCTGCACCGCCACC